>JANOJB010000399.1:0-45611 GCA_031407985.1 Pseudomonadota bacterium
AAGGGAATCCTGTTCTCGTTCGAAGAGACCGAAGAACGACTGCGGGCCGCGGCGAAGGGCCTGGGCTGGGATCTGGACCGCGAGATCGATCGGGGCATGGTCGAGATCGTCTTTATCCCGCAGCCCGATATCGTGGTGGAGGCCCACCTGGTGATGATCCAGGAGCGCATCCATGCCATGGGCGCAAAACGCGTGGTCATCGATTCCGTATCGGTGTTGCTGCACAAGGTGACCGATCCGCAAGTCAGCCGCGAGAAGGTCTTTCACCTTTGCAGCATCGTCCAGAATGCGCAGGCTGTGGGTTTTTTCGCGACCGACATCCCCTACGGGTCCCGACAGGTCAGCCGCTTCGGCGTCGAGGAAACCGTCGTCGACGGGGTCATCATCCTCAGTTCCACCGAGGAGGGCCTGGAACGCCAGCGCTACATCGAGGTGTACAAGATGCGCAACACGGCCCACCTCAAGGGCCGACACAACGTGGTGATCGGTGAGGGCGGGGTCTCGATCTTCCCGCGCTACGGCGACGACGTTCGACCGGAACTACCCCCGCCCGCACTGGAGGTCTCGACCCGCCTCGGTTCCGGGATTCCCGGTCTCGACAAGTTGCTGGGCGGTGGCTTCCTGAAGCGCAGCGTCACCCTGGTTTCGGGCAGCGCGGGCGTCGGCAAAAGCACCTTCGGATCGCAGTTCCTGTTGGAGGGTGCCAAGCAAGGGCAGCCCGGGCTCCACGTCACGCTGGAGGAGGGCCCCGACCAGCTTCTTGCCAGTGCCGACGCACTGGGCTTGCCCCTACGGGCGGCGGTCGACGCGGGGCTGATCCAGATCCTCTATGTCTCGCGGGAGCACATCCGCGCGGGCCAGTTCCTGACAGTCCTGGCGGACCGGTTGGTGGCTTTGAACGCTGCGCGTGTGGTGCTTGACGCCGCGACGCACATGTTGACCGAGCACACGGGGATCGAAGAGTTCCGGCATGTGCTCTACAAGTTGGTCGTCCGCTTCAAGATCCTCGACATCACCAGCGTACTGACGCTGGAAGCGCCGTCCCTGTACTCGACCGAGCGCGTGACCGAGCTGGGACTGTCACCAATCGCCGACAACCTTCTGATGCTTCGCTACAAAGAAGAGACCGATCGGCTGGTGCCCAGGCTGACGATCGTGAAGACCCGCGGAAGCGATCACGATCGGGGAACCCATTCCATCACGGTGGGCCGGGGGGGCATGCGGGTCGGCCTTCCCGTTGGGGCAAGCAAGAAACCCGCACGCCGGCAAAGCAGCAGGCAACGGAAGTGAACGCTCCGGAACAGGCCCACCTGCGGCTGGAGCACCTGTATGAGATCAGCAAGCTCTTCGCGAGCTTCGAAAACGTCGAGCAAACGCTGGACCCGGCCCTGGCCATCGTCGCCCAGACGCTGCCCCTGCGCAGCGCGATCTTGATCAAGACCGGGGGTGGCCACTCCAAGATGATCGTTTGGCCTTCCGAGGGCCAGACCGCCGCGCACATGCAAGAGGTCAAGGAGCGTCTGAGGGCGGCGTACACCTACCTTGTTGGAACGCCCTTGATGGAATCGTTTGACCTGGTCGAGCGGCCGGGGGCGACCATGTTGCCCGCGCAAGCGGGCGACGAAGAGAACCAGGCAAACCGATTCATCGTGATTCCGCTGGTCGTGTCCCGTCGCCGGCCCTTTGGCGCCCTTCAGCTGGAAGGTGCCAGGACCCTGGTCAAGGCGGATCTGATGTTCGTGAATGCCATCGTCAACCAACTGGCAATCGCGCTCGATCGAGATCGCGCCTGGCAACGGGACATCACCCGCCGGGAGCACGCCGAGGAAGATCGCGCCCAAGCGGAAGCGAAAGGCGCCGCGGCGGACCAAGGCCGCATCGAGGCCGAAAGCTCCAGCGACAAGTACGAGGCTCTCGCCAACGAGAACGCCAAACTGCTGAGACAGGCGAAACACGCCGTGCATGTACGCGAGCAGTTGCTCGCGATTGTTTCGCACGATCTGAAAAACCCCCTGGGCGCGATCCTGATGACCGCCGGTATTCTCGCGAAACGGTCGGTTCCCGACGAACGGCGCAAGGGCCTTCCGCAGGCCATCGCCAGAATCCAACGCGCATCCGAACGCATGCTGCGGATCATCGACGACCTGCTGGATTTCGCGAGCATCGAGGCCGGACGCCTGGCCATCAGGCGCCATCCACAGGATCCGAATTCCATAGTCCAGGAGGCTCTCGCCAGCTTCGAAAGCAGCGCGCAGGAGTGTGGACTGCAACTGACAGCGGACATCGAAGGGATCCTGCCGAAGCTCTACTGCGACCACGACCGCCTCCTTCAAGTTTTTTCCAACCTGATCGGCAACGCAATCAAGGCGACGGCTGAAGGTGGGCACATCACCGTGATTGTCCGGGCCGGAGGGCACGAGATCATGTTCACGGTTTCCGACGACGGTCCCGGGATCAACGCGGAGGATGTGAAGCACCTTTTCGAGCGGTACTGGCGCAGCGGCGAGGCCGAGTACAAGGGAACGGGTCTGGGTCTGGCCATCGCGCAAGGAATTGTCAACGCGCATGGCGGCCGGATGTGGGCGGAGAGCGAGCTTGGCCACGGAGCGCGATTTCACTTCACGATTCCAGTGGCCGATGAAACGTCGCTATTCGTGGTTCCGGCACCCGGCGAAGGTCCGCCTTTTCACGGTTCGGGCGTTTAGGCGACAGCCCGTAGCGAACCGGCAGGCAGCCTCACGTTAGGCCAGAACCTGAAGGGCCCCTGGGACGCAACGCTTCGATGTGTTTCCCAGCGCACTCCTGGATTCCGAGCTGCCGAACTAGGTTGCGAACGTGGCCGAGATAGATGTCGGGATTGTCCCGCCGGCCATGTTCGCCCCGTGGCAAACTCGGATACGAGATCCTTCCGAACGTGACCAGCCAGTTGTGTTCCCGTGGCTTTCGAACGTGACCAGGGGCGCAATCATCAAGCATCGCCCAGATGGTCTTGAGCGGAACAGTTCCTAACGAACCCACTGGTTAGGCGGCTTCAGCTAGACCGACTTCGTCAAATTTATTTACACCGGGCCGCATCGTCTGCGGATCCAACTGAGACACCTCCACCGCCGGAGGGTGGGATTCCGCATTTACCCGGGCAAACCCGTCCAGGCCAGTGCCGCTCTTGCGAACCTCCTTGAGCGCCGTCTCCCACGCAATCTGATTGGGGATGTTCACGGCTCTAGTGAAGGCTTCCACTTCCTTCTTGAATTCGTCAAACGTTTTCGTTTCGAGAGCAAGATCGAACAGCACCGAGAGATAGCTCTTCTTAAATTCGCGGCACGCCGCGGAATAGTCGGTGCCGCCGCCCGCTATAGCGCCAGGTTCGACTCCGTAAAGCCAGGTGCCCGCTTCTTCTTTGTCCTCCACCAACACAGCGCGCCCACTCAGGTCGATCTTGGCGACAAATCCGTTCCCGACGATGACTTCGTGGAACGTAAACACCAGTGGATAGGTTGTTGACATCTCGCCTCCCCGTGTCGCTTCCACGGTTCGTACTCTGTACTCGGCAGATATCGGTGTCAAGTCCACAAGATCACGGAAGATATCGTGATCGTTGGCCTTTATTCGTAACAGTGGACCGCGCCCGACGCCCGTCAACGTACCGTAATAAAACGACTAACGCGACAGAAACACCAACCGGCCATGCCGGACCCTGTGCTGGCTTGGCGACCCGTCAACCTACGGGTTCGTGCCCTGTGGGACCCACGCCAGGGAGCGCGAAAAGCCTTTGAAAAATCTGGGCGGGCGGTTTACGGGGAACAAAGAGCTACTGGTTCTTCAACTGATTCGACTGACCGACGAATTTTTCGCGTCACTGCAAGCGCAAGCCGGTTAGGGGGTCGCCGTCACCAGTTGCTGTCTTCGGTACGTACTTAGAACGATCAGGCAGCTAAGCGCGGTGGAAAAGAAACACCAAACGGACGTAAGCGCATCCACCTTGATTGCGATCGTCATGACCAGAGCGACCACCAACACGCTTCCGATCCACCGCGCCATCTTCATGGTCGACAGAAACGTCGGGATTACGGCGGGGATCAGGTACAGCAGAAAATAGGCAATCTGGACCGGGCGGCCGCCGAGGCGCGGGTAGTCATAGGTGATGCTGTGCCCGGATATCTTGGCCGTGAGCGGCAAGAACAGGAGGACCAGCGCGCCACAGGTCGAAACCGCGACCCCGATTCCGGCCGCTGCCTTCATGAGGCGGTGTCGCTTGAAGTTCTTTTCGACCAAGAGCAGCGAGATGGGAAGCCAAAGGGGCCAGACGACCAGGGCGAATCCCACGAAGGCGTTGACCGCGACAGAAAGCAAGAATGCTTCATCCGGTCGATTCAGCGTCAGCCAAACAATTCCTTCGGCTGCCTGCTGCGCCGAGAAAAGGATAGGAATGATGGCCAGCAGGCGATGCCGCTTGGACGTGTTGTGTTTGACCGAAACCACTCCGATGGTGGCCAGGACCCCTGCGGCGGCAAAGCTGGCCGTAGCCGAAAAGCACATTGAATTTGTTCCTTCTTCTTGAGGGGCTGTTTCAGCAGGCGTCACTTTTTCGTGACCACGGCGGATGCGTGTGTCCTGGCGGGAACAGATTCGACCGAACGCTGCACCGAACGGGGTTGGCCGGCCCAGGCATCAAACACCGTGCCGTCCCTGATCACGCGCAGGCCCGTGCCGGTGGTCAGCACGGCAACCCGCGCCTCACGATCGCTGGCACGCAACCTGCTGACATTACAAATCCGAAAGAGAGTCGATGATGTTGTGGACGTTGGCAGTTCCAAAGCAGTTCGAGAACAAGGGCGAAATCCAAGTCGAAAGCGAGTTTCAAATGAAAGCGGCACCGTCGCATGATGAGATCAGCCAGCGCGCCTTCGACATCTGCCAGGCACGCGGCGGCCTTCCCGGCCGCGAGGAGGAGGATTGGTTCCAGGCCGAGCAAGAGCTTGCGTCGTGGGACGACGAGACGCCGGGCAGCCCCCCGGTGAGAATTCGCAACGGCGAAGACCTGGAGGCAACCGACTTCAGCTGGGCGCTGAGCGTGCCGCCCCCGCGGCGTCCACGTGATTTCTAGTGACTTGAATCGGACGCAACGCACGAACGACCGCGCCTGGACCGCGTCTAGACCACGTCCACCTCGACATGGTGGTCTTGCCGATCGTCGACCAGCCGTACCAAGCGATCGGTCTGTTCGCGCCCGTCGGTGACAACGCGGGTCACCGTGGTTCCGGTGCCGCTGTTCTTGATCGCGATGTGGTACTGCGTGTCCCGGTAGCGGTAGTGGATCTTGAACCCTGACCAGTCCTTGGGAAGACAGGGCGCGAAGCGCAGGTGCGTGCCCCCGCCGGGATCGACTTCCAGGTGCAGGCCCAGCAGCGATTCGGTGATCAGCCGGTACATCCAGCCGGCCGATCCCGTGTACCAGGTCCAGCCACCACGCCCCGTGTGGGGATGTACCGCATACACGTCGGCGGCGGCGACGTAGGGCTCGACGCGATACCGGGCAACATCGGCCGGGGTCGTGGCGTGGGACACGGGATTGATCATGCGGAACAGCTTCCACGCCCGTTCGGCATCACCCATTGCGGCAAAGGCCATCGCCGTCCACACGGCAGCGTGCGTGTACTGCCCCCCATTTTCGCGCACGCCGGGCACGTAGCCTTTGATGTAGCCGGGGTCCAGCGAAGACTTGTCGAACGGAGGCTCCAGCACCTGGATCAACCGCGCGTCGGGACGCACCAGGAACTGATCGACGCTGTTCATGGCGGCAACTGATCGGTCACGCGATCCCGCTCCCGACAGCACCGACCAGCATTGCGGCAAGGCGTCGATCCTGCATTCTTCGTTCAGCGCCGATCCCAGCGGCGATCCATCGTCAAAGTAGGCCCGCCGGTACCACTGCCCGTCCCATCCGTTGGCTTCAATGTTGGCGCGCAGTGTGGCGGCCTCGGCCGTGTACCTGTCGGCGTGGGCAACGTCGTCGCGGCGACGGGCCAGTGCCGCGAACGCGGTCAGCACGTCGAACAAGAAGAAGGCCAGCCAGACGCTTTCACCGCGACCTTCGGCCCCCACCAGGTTCATCCCGTCGTTCCAATCGCCGCACCCCATCAGCGGCAACCCGTGTTCGCCGAAACGCAATCCGTTGTCCACCGCGTGCACGCAGTGCTCGTACAGCGAAGCGGTGTCGTCGGAAATCTGCGGCAAGTCGTAGTACGACTCCTCATCGGGACGCACCGCGCGCCCGATCAAAAACGGAGTCCGCTCGTCAAGCACGCCGGTGTCTCCCGTCGCGGCCACATACCGGCACGCCGCGTACGGCAGCCACAAATAGTCGTCCGAAAAGTGGGTGCGCACGCCGCGTCCCACGGGCGGATGCCACCAGTGCTGCACGTCGCCTTCGCGGAACTGCCGCGCGGACGCTCTCAACAAATGTTGCCGCAACACAGCCGGTTCAGAATGGATCGCGGCCATCGCGTCCTGAAGTTGGTCCCGAAACCCGTACGCGCCGCCGGATTGGTAGAACCCCGTCCGACCCCACATGCGCGAGCTCAAGACCTGATACATCAGCCAGCCGTTCGCCAGGAAGTTCAGCGCTGGGTCGGGGGTTTCGCAATACAGCGTACCCAACGTACGCCCCCAGTAATGCCAGACACCTTCCAACGCACCATGTGCCCGCGCGGCGCCCCGAAAACGCTGCACCAGGTGCCGCGCCTGACCTTCGTCGCGGGCCGAGCCCAGGGTGAATACAACGTCCTTTTCTTGTCCGTCGGCCAATTCAAATTGTGCCTGCAAGGCGGCGCAAGGATCGAGGCCCGCCCCCACGTGCCCCGACAGGCGCGCCCGATGCATTGCCGCGGGATCCGCCAGCGTCCCGTTGCGTCCAAGAAACTCCAGGCGATCGCCGGTTACGGTGCGGATGGTTTCGCTGCAGTCGACGAAGGCAACCCGCCCCGCGAATTCGTTGCTGTAGGCGTTTCGCGCGAACAAGGCCCCCGTTGTCTGGTCCAACCCCGTAACGACATGCAGCAGGGTTTTGTCGCGAAGCTCGCCAAGGACCCACTCCCAGTACCCCGTGATCGACAACTTGCGCGGGCGGCCCGAACGATTCGCTATGCGCAGACGCGAGAATTTCACCGGTTCATCGGTCGCGACAAAAACGCACAATTCGGTGACGATGCCGTCGCAGGTGTGCTCGAAGATGCTGTATCCAAATCCGTGGCGCGCGACGTACGTCCCGTCGCCCCGCGCAGGGGATGGCGACGGCGACCAGAAGTGTCCCGTCTGTTCGTCCCGTATGTACAGCGCTTCGCCGCCCTTGGCGCCGACCGGATCATTGTCCCATGGGGTCAGTCTGAATTCGTGGCTGTTCTCCGACCAGGTGTACGAACTTCCGCTCTCCGAGACGATGGTCCCGAACTGCGGGTTGGCGATCACGTTGACCCACGGCGCCGGGGTCACGCGATCGGGACCAAGCACCGTGACGTACTCCCGTCCGTCGCGGCTGAAACCTCCCAGGCCGTTGAAGAATGCCAAATCACGCGACGGTACGTCGATAGCCGGTCCTGGTTCGGCGCGCTTACGCGTGGGTCGCAAAGGGGGGATTGACACCTCACCGCGACCGCGCCGATCAACCTGTTCGGCCATTGATCCCGCGTCGTCGAGCAGCACGACCCGCGCGACGGTCTGCAACAACGTGCGATCTTCGTCCGACATCGCCTCGCCCCGTCGCACGAAGATGCCGCCGGCTTTGTCGACCAGCGCGGCGTCCGGACTGGCGGCGATCAAGGCCATGATCGCGTCTTGCAGCGTCTGCCGATAGACCGAATCGTCTTCGTTCCAGATCACCAGATCCACCGCGATGCCCTTGATGCGCCAATACGCGTGGGCCTGGATGGCCTGCCGACACAGTTCGATTTTGTCGCGGTCACTCATACGGACAAGAACGATGGGCAGATCTCCCGAAATGCCGTATCCCCACAGCCCGGATTGCCCGCGCCGGTTCCGCGCCAAAACGTTGGCCTTGGCCCGGTGCACGTCGGAGGCAAACACCACGGCACCGGCCAGTCGTGCGTAGACTTGGGCCTCGGCCTCGGTGGCGTTGATCTGCTGCAACAAAATGTGGCTGTGGGTCCACGCCAGCTCGAATACGCGATCCGCCAGATGGGGGTCGTGGTACTTGTCCATCATTGCCGTCACGATCTCGCGGCTTTCACCAAGGCCGGTGACCACGTCGATCTTCGCGGTCTCGTTCGGTTGCAACACAACGACCCGTCGGATGCAGACCACCGGATCCAGCACCGGACCGCAACTGTCCGACAAGGGCAGCCGTCCTTCCATGGCCGCGGGAGCCGCCAGGGTGTTGCCGCGCCCGATGAACTTCATGCGGTCGGTTTCGAATGACGCGTCCCCGATGGTGGTCCCCTGCACCGTCATGAGGTGCACCATCCAGGGCGGGCGTTCCCCCGCCGAACGCGGCCGCCGCGTACAGATGATGGCCTGTCGTGGTCGCACCAGTTCGGTCTGAACGAACAGGTTGCTAAACGCCGGATGCGCAAGGTCCTGTCCCTGTGGTGCCAGGACCACCTCCGCATAACTTGTCACCTCGATGGTGCGCACGGATTCCGAACGGTTGGTCAGCGTGATGCGGCGCAGTTCGATATCGTCTTCGGGGGAAACGCTGATCTCCGTATGCGTGTCGATCCGACCGTCCCGCCTGCGAAATTCGGCCCGGGCCTGGGTGAAGACCGCTTGATAGCGCGTGGTGTACGTCAGCGTGGGTTGCCACGCCGTCGACCACGTCTCACCCGTGTCCAGATCGCGCAAGTAAGAAAATGCTCCCCAACAGTCGCGCGTCGGATCTTCCCTCCAGCGGGTGACTTGCAAATCCCGCCAACGGCTGTAGCCACCGCCCGCGTGGGTCAGGACGGTGTGGTACCTGCCATTCGACAGCAACGCAACCTCGGGTGTCGCGCCGCCGGGATCGGCAAAGACGCGCATGGTTCCCTCGTCGGCCGCGACCACGGTGCGCGCCCCGGCTTCCGCCACGTGGGGAAAAAGCGGCGCGCCGGTTTTGGGGACGCGTTCTTGCAGCAACAAATCGTCGGCCCGCAACATCGGGTCAGCCTCGAAACGACGCTGCATCGGCCGGTCCAGCAGAAAATAGGCCAGCGACAGCAGGCTCATTCCCTGGTGGTGGGCCATGAACTGCCGCACGATCGCGAACGAAGCGCCGCGCAACAGCCGGGAAGGCGTGTAGTCGATCGCCTCGTAAAGGCCGTACGCCCCTTCGAAGCCGTCGATGGCCAGTCGTTCCAGGTTGCGACACGCCGCCTCGGGATCGATCATCAAGGCCAGCGCGCTGGCGTATGGTGCCACCACCAGGTCTTCGGCGAGGCCGCGCTTCAGTCCCAGACCGGGAACCCCGAACGCGCGGTACTGGTAGTTCAACTGGGGATCGACGGTGTTGTATCCCGATTCCGAGATGCCCCACGGAACGCCGCGCTGGTTGCCGTAGTCAATCTGCCGGCGCACGACAGCCTTGTACGTGCGGTCCAACAACGTGTTGTCGTAGTTGGGCATCACCAGCAGCGGCATCAGATACTCGAACATCGATCCGCTCCAGCTCAGCAGGGCCGGGGCGCCTCCAGCTTTGGTCAACATGCGGCCCAGCGCGAACCAATGGTCCTGATTCACCTTGCTTTGTGCGACGGCGACAAAACTTGCCAGCCGCGCCTCGGAGGCCAGCAAGTCGTAGAAGCTGCCGTCCAGACGCCTATCGTCGACGTTGTATCCAATGGCGAACAGGTCGCGCGATTTGTCGAACAGGAATGTGTAGTCGACCTCGGTGAGGTCCTGAAACTCGGTGACAAGGTCGGTCATGGTCTTGATGCGCTCGACCGCCCGCAACGACCCAAGGATGAGTGCGCCACGGAGAGAATCACACCAATCGAGCAGCACCTTCCGCCGCGCGTCGTCACCGGTAGGCGTCTGCTTGAGTTGATCGACGATGCCATCCAAGGTGGGAACCGCGGTCGATCCAAAGTCCGCGATGTCGCGCGGGCTGAGGCGCGATTCGATCAGCTCCAGCAACGCGCCCCAACCGTCGACCTGCGCAAGGCCCACCTGCTCGACACCCAGAAGCAGGTCCGCCGCTGGCGCCAGGGGTGGAAGCGCGGCCCAGGGAGCCATCCACAACAAATCGTCAAGGTGATCGCGACACGTGCGCTCAAGCGCAAGCGACCACCACTTCACCTCCTGATCGGTCCCAAGGAACGTCGAAAGATCGCCCGCCGCGGTTGCCATTTGCGCCAGCAGGGTCGCCGACGCCGTCAACCCGCGCGGACGCGGTTGCAGGAGGTTTTTGAAGCGTTTTATGTGCTCGACAAGCTCCGGGGAGCCGCGCCGGGCATCGCCACCGCGGGGCCGACCGCGGGTCAAATCGCGCAGCACCTGAAGGGTATCGCGAATCCCTTCGAATACACGCGGGGTCAGCAGGGGCGCATCAGCCAGTTCAAGAAGGCCGCTGCGCAGCACCAGCAAATGTCCGACCAGATTTCCGCTGTCCACGGTCGAGACGTAGCGCGGATGCAAGGGCTTGAGCGTCCGCGTGTCATACCAGTTGAAGAAGTGCCCGCGGTATCGCTCCATCCGCATCAGCGTCGCGATGGTGTTCCGCGTTCGTTCCAGGAGCCCGGCCACGGATACATAGCCGAAATCCATGGCGCCCAGATTGGCCAGCAGCCCGATTCCGATGTTCGTCGGGCTGGTCCGCGGCGCGACGACCCAAGTCGCGTGCTCCTGGACATTGTCCGGCGGCAACCAGTTGTCGTCAGAGGTCACGAACATTTCGAAGAAGCGCCAGGTCTTGCGCGACAGGGCGTGTAGAAACTGGTGCTGCCGGCGGGACAGGCGGACAGGCGGCGGCACGAGTGTGCGGCTGAGCCACCAGGCGATGGGGGGCGACAGGAACCACAGCGCCAAGAAGGCCGCCGACGGCGCAAGCGAAGGCGGCCGATCAATGACGATGAAGGCAGCGGCCTCGATGGCCAGCATCGGCGCGACCAGCATCACCGCCACCAAACGCGGCAGGGTCTTCCGGCCGCTGCCCTGCGCTTCGCTGGCGGTGGTCCATTCCAAAAGACGTTTTCGCGTAAACAACAGGCGCATCAGCGTGCGCGCGATGGCGTCGAAGCTGACGTAGGCGTCGTACGCAATGAATGTCAGCGTGAACAGCAGGCGCGCCGCCTCGGTTCCGACGGACCCGAGCGTAACGCGCAGATGTGTTTCCAGCGGAAGATTGCTTGGCTTGCGTGCGAAGGTGAGAAGCAGCGACAGCACCGGAACCGCGCCAAAGACCGCCAAGACAAAGACGATGACCGCGACCACGTGCTGAGGCGCCAACAGCAACCAGGAAGCGAGCAACAGCACCAGCGTGGCGATGGGCACCAGGCTGCGGCGCAAATTGTCGAAGATCTTCCAGCACGACAACGCCGTGATGGGATTCTGGGCGCGTCCCCCCCCGAGGCGCGGTACACGCGGAAGCAACCAACGCGCGATCTGCCAGTCACCGCGCATCCAACGGTGGCGGCGGCTGACGTCGACCAGGTAGCGCGACGGGTACGCCTCGAAAACCTCAACGTCGCTCAACAGGGCCGAACGCGCGTGTGCGCCTTCCAGCAGGTCGTGGCTCAAGATGCGGTTCTCCGGAAAGTCGCCGCAGGTCTTCACGAAGGCATCCACATCGTAGATTCCCTTGCCGACAAACGATCCTTCGCCGAACAGATCCTGGTACACGTCGGATACGACCCGTGTGTAGGGGTCGACACCGGGCTCTCCCGCGAACAAGCGGACAAACCAAGATCGCTGGGCGCTGGGCAGACTCACGCTGACGCGCGGTTGCAGAATCCCGTAGCCGTCGACGATCCGACACTTCCGGGAATCGAGCACGGGCCGGTTCAGCGTGTGCGCCATCGCACCCACCATCTGGCGCGCAGCATCGCGCGGAAGCTGCGTGTCGGTGTCCAGCGTGATCACGTAGCGGACCTGGGACAGTAAGCTGGTGTCGCCAACCACTTCGGAAAAATCATCCGCGCCGGACTTCCCGCGTAGCAAGGCGTTCAGTGCCGCCAGCTTGCCGCGCTTGCGCTCGTGGCCCATCCACACCCCCTCGCGGGGATTCCACCGTCTCGGGCGCTGAAACAGGAGAAAAATATCCCGGCGTTGCGCCTCGTACTTGCGGTTCAGTGCCGACACACCGTCGCGGGCCAGTCCCAGCAACGCGGAGTCGATCGGCAGGGTCTCTTCCGTCGCATCGGCAAAATCCGTCAGCAGGGCGAAATGCAGATTGTCGTCACGGTTGGCCAGGTAACGAACCTCCAGGCCTTCCAGCAGATCCTTTATGCCGTCCGCGTTCGACAACATGGTCGGCACCACCACGATGGTTCGGCTGTCCGGGGGGATCCCGTGGCTGAAATCCAGCCGCGGCAGGCGTCGCGCCGGGATGCTGAGACTGACCAGCCAGTTGGTGAACGCGACCCCCAGATGGGTCGCGCACAACGCGAGGGACGGGACCAGCACCGCCCACAGCAGCGCCGGTGCATGCCAAAGCCCGGCGTGGTTCACAAAGGCCGCCGTCGCCGCGGTCGTCACGGCGCAGATGCTGAACACGTACAGGAACAGGGCCGATGGATCCGCGAATCGATGGATAAGCCCCCGCAGGGAGGACCGCATCCGCACCCGCAGTTCCAGCGCGCGCCGTCCCCGATCAATCAGGTAGTAGCCGACGTGCGACGTGCGGGGCGTGTTTTGTGAATCAGAGCCCTCGGTGGGTTGCGCCGCGACCGAAGCGCGCGCCAAGTCGATGGCTTCGCGGGCCAGTTCATGCTCCTGACAAGGGCTCCGCTTGGCGATCTCCTCGATGCCGTGGCGGTACCGATCACGCGTCGCAAAATCCATGGTGGGATAGACCTGGGCGGGATCCGTCCGCAGCGTCTGTTCGACCAGGCTGTGCATTTCGACGAAGTCACGCCAGTCGTTGGCACCCAAAAAACGCAGACTGGTGATGCAGTTGCCGATGGAGATCTGATCCGCCGCCTGTGCCTGACCTTCGGCCACGATCAATCGTTCCGTCGTGTGTCCTTCTTCCGAAAGCCGGTGCTCAAGCCAGCTGTTCGCGAACGTAAAATGCGCGCTTTGGCCCTGCAGATGCCTGGTCAATTCGCTGAGGAACGCCCCCGTCAGGGGTGGATTGGCCCGCGCCATATCGGCAAGGACCAGCACCAGATCACTGGGGTTTCGTTCGACGACTTCGACCATTCGTTCCGCCCAGTCGCCGGCCAGATCGCGATTCCGACGCCCCTCCGCCACGCGCACCGCGGTCCGGCGCAGATTTTCGATAAGCGCCAATCCCAACATGATGGGAATCGCCCACAGCTCACCCAGGTGCAGCGGATGGGCTGGTTGGTACGCTCCTATGAAGCTGTTCAAACTGTCCGAATCGATGCGACCATCGACATGCGCGATCAGTTCCAGTGCAATGGCGTAGGCGCGCGGGTAGCCGGCGTCGGGACCGTCCGCCAGGCGCGGGAGCTCGCGGCTGTACGAACGCGGCAGGTTTCGGCGCGTCAGCCGAATCTGATCTTCGATCAGGTAGAAGTTGTCCAACAGCCACTCGGCCCCCGGCGAGATACGCCGGTTGCGGACGACGGCTGCGGTCACCAGATGGTAGGTCTCGACCAGGATGCGTTCGTTTTCATCCAGCCGCGGGATCAGTTGATCGGAACCCCGCCCATCAGCCAGCTGGTGTGACTTCGCCAGTTTTGCGGCGTGTCGTGCCAGCTGGTCGACGCTCAACAGCTCGGCGCGCAGCGGTTGCTCCCCTCCCGCGACGGAGAACCGGCCGTCCGCGTTCGTGGACCCGCCCCAGGGGGAAGTCACGCGCCGCAGCCGCGCGCGCAGCGAGGAAAGAGTCACGCGGCGTTCTCGCCACGACGAGGCAGCGGCCCCGGACAGTGATCCGCAACGGAACCATTACTTTGGGTTCGGTTCTTTTGGTTGCCGCAAGGACTTGCGTCACCAGTGGTGCGTGTTGCGATGTCGAGAGCCCCTTTCGGGCCCAATGCCCACTTAACCGGCGCGTAGGGATGTCTTTCCAAGTCCCTCCGGCGAGCAGCGTACCACCTCAAGGCATGCGACGTTGGTCGGGACGTAAGAAGTGTTGGACCCGTCCCTTTGCCTCGTGCTGCCAGGCGGTGATCGCGGGCCACGCACGCGGATGAAACAGAAGGACGCCCGCGGTCGCGGCGACCATCAGCACCAACAGCCCCCCGGACCACCGCCGCCGCCGCTTGGGTTGAATCGGGATTACCGAATCATCGTTAGCCGCGGGGACGTCGGCGACCCCGGACCAAGCCTGCAGGACGATGCGATCACCTGACACGGCGGTGACCTCGGAGGGGACCCTTGGAGCGGCGTCCTCGGCCAAGGGGACCGGTTGGGTTTCGCTCGCAAACAAGCGCAGCGGTCGAGGGGCACCTCCGATGTCGGCGCCGACTGCGTCCTCTAACGCCTGGGAGAATTCCAGCACGGTCGCGTAGCGTTCCGAAGGATCCTTCGCCATGCCGCGACCGAGGACTTGATCCACGGCGGCGGGGTTCCAGTCGACCTTCAAGGCCAGGCGCGGTGTCGGCCGATCCAAAATTTGCCCGAGCACCACCAGGGGATCATTGTCCGAAAACGGCCGCTCCCTGGCCAGCATCTCGTACGTCATCACCGCCAGCGCGAATTGATCGCTTCGCGCATCGACCTGCTCGCGGGTGCCGCGGACCTGTTCGGGAGACATGTAGTTTGGTGTTCCAATCAGGCCCGTTCTGGTGAGGACCTTCCCGGACATTCCGACTTTTGATGCGCCGAAATCGATCAGCTTGATGGCGTCATCCTGTCCAAACACCGGGACGATCAGAATGTTCTCGGGTTTGAGATCGCGATGAATCACATTGCACGCATGGGCGGCCCCCAGCGCGGACGCCACCTGTCGCACGATCGTCACCACTTGCCAGGGATGAAGACCGCGACCATTCAGGATGTCGTTCAGATCCAGGCCATCGAGGAACTCCAGAACCAGATAGGGCGCTCCGCCCGGTGCTTCATTGACGTCGAACACCCGGACGATGTTGGGGTGATTCAGGCCGGCCAACACCTCCCCCTCCTGTCGAAGGCGGGCGGCCCCTTCGTCGGCGGACGCCAGGGCGGGATGCACGGTCTTGACGACGAACAGGCCAGGTAATCGTTCGTGGGTGGCCAGATAGACCATCCCCATTCCGCCCTCCGCCAAGAGATGCCGGATGCGAAACGTGTTTCCCAGAACGCAGCCAGGCTGCAAGGCTTCGTCCGTTGGGGCAATGTCCAGGTTCATGTGGTGGCCGCCAGGTCTTCACGTCCCGTGCCACGACCGGTGGTGCCCTTGGTGTGTCTTCACCTTCAGGCACCCGTATCGGCGCGGGTACGCGGAAGACGGCAGTGTCACCCTTCCGTAACCTCCCGCGGGGCGCGGATTGGGCGTCGCGTCTCTCCCGCCGGTGGCACAAGCCTTGAAGACGCAGCGGGAAGGAAGACATCGGAACAACGAATGACACCTTTGCCAAATCCCGTCCTGATCGTCGATGACGACGCCGAACTGCGTGATGCCCTGGCCGAGGCGCTGGTCGACGAGGGGTACCTGGTCACCGTGGCCTCGAATGGTCGCGAGGGCTTGGACCGCATCGCGGACAGCCTGAAGGACAACCACTGGGCGGGCGTGGTCCTTCTGGATCTCCTGATGCCGGTGATGAACGGATGGGAATTCTGCGCCGCCGTCAGGAGCAATCCGGCGATAGCGCGGATTCCGATCGTGGGAATGTCCGGCGCCGTCAGTCGAGACCCGGAATCGCCGTATTTCATTGCCGTCGACGACTTCGTGGCGAAACCAATCAACATGCCCGATTTGCTGGCCAAGCTTCGGACCTTCCAGGCCCGTTCGCTCGATTCGGGGTAACGCGCATGTCGGCATCCGTCACGCACAGCGAGCCGGTTGGCGCCGCCCAAGCCCAGATTGGACGTTACGAAATTTTGGGACGCCTGGGGGGCGGGGGTATGGCGGAGATCTACCGCGCCCGCGCTCACGGACCGGGTGGTTATCAGCGGGAGCTGATCATCAAGAGAATGTTGCCCCACTGGGCTACGGAGCCGACCTTCGTTCGTGCCTTCATCGACGAGGCGAAAATTTTGGGCATGCTCAATCACCCGAACATCGTGGGCGCCTTCGACTTCGGGGAGGATCAAGGCCGCCACTACCTGGCGCTGGAATACCTGGACGGACCGTCGCTGGCCGAGGTCATAAGCCGACGCCAGCAACAACATGCCCCGGTGCCCATCGGCGTCGCGGCTTTTATCGCACGCGAGGTATGCCACGGACTGTCGGCCGTTCATTCGTTGCGTCAGCCAAACGGCAACCCCCTCAAGATCATCCACCGCGATGTGACGCCGTCGAACGTGATGACCACGCGGGCCGGCGCCGTCAAGCTGTTGGACTTTGGGATCGCGAAAATCGGCTCGGCTAGCTCGTTCACCAGGCATGACCAGATCAAAGGGAAAGCCGGATACATCGCGCCCGAGCAGATCCGCGGTGGCTCTGTCGACTCTCGCGTGGATCTCTTCACGCTGGGCATCGTTCTTCACGAATTGCTCACGCTCGAGCATCTGTTTTACGGAGAAGGAGGCGACGTCGCCGCCGCCTACCGGATCATGGAGATGCCGATCCTCTTGCCCTCGGAAAGGCGCAAAGATGTGCCTCCCGAGCTGGACGAGATCGTGATGCGCGCGCTGGCGCGTGACGTGAATTTGCGCTTCGCATCTGCGGACGAGATGGCGCTGGCACTTGATGGCATGGTCCGCGACTCCGACTTTCGTCGCCAGGATCTGTCCCGCTTTATTGCGGAGTGTTACCCCGTTTAGGGACCCTCGTGCCGAATCTCTGCTAGAAGCAGAACGTCTCCAGCCTGGTGCTACGCACCGACCATGCCGGAGTCCGCGCGTGACCCCATGTTAGACATCCTGCTTATCGACGACGATCCGGACCTTCGCGACCTGCTGGAGGAGCAACTGCGCAAGACCGGGCACCGCCTCGAATCGGCGGCTGATGGGCGGCAGGGGATGGACCACCTTCTGCGCCGGGTGTTTGACGTCGTGATTTGCGACGTTCGCCTTCCCAAGATCGACGGTCTGACCCTGTTGCGACATGTGCGCAGGGAGGCACCCTCCACGGACGTTATCCTGATGACCGCCTACGCCGATGTGTCTCAGGCGGTTTCCGCGTTGAAGGAAGGCGCCTTTGACTATCTGACCAAACCGTTCGACGTGGACGAACTTCTGCTGCAAACGCGTCGGATCGACGAGAGTCGAGCGTTGCGACGTGAACTGGAGCAGGCGCGAAACGAGCTGTCAGGGCGAAAGGCCCAGACCAGTCTGATCGGTGAATCGCCTTCGATCAGACGCGTCATCGACATGTGTCACATGGTGTCGCAAAGCGATGCCCCCGTGTTGATCACCGGCGAGAGCGGAACCGGCAAGGAAGTGGTTGCTCGACTGATCCACGAACGCAGTGCGCGCGGCGACAAGCCGTTCGTGGTGGTCAACTGCGGCGCCCTGGCCGAGAACCTGATCGAAGCGGAGCTTTTCGGCCACGAACGGGGCGCATTTACCGGCGCGGTCAAGAAGCGGGACGGACGATTCAAGGCCGCCGATGGTGGTGTGATCTTTCTGGACGAGCTCGCGGAACTGCCGGCAGCCGCCCAGGCAAAACTGTTGCGGGTGCTCCAGGAGGGAACCTTTGAGCCGCTGGGAACCAACACGCCCGTCCACGTCGACGTACGTATCTTGTCAGCCACCCACCGAAATCTGCCGGAACGTATCAAGGAGGGGCTGTTCCGCGAGGATCTTTACTACCGTGTCAACGTCATCGAGATTCCATTGCCGCCCTTGCGCGATCGCCCGGGGGACTTGCCACTTCTGTTGAAACACTTCATTCAGCGGTTCACGCGTGCGGGGGCACCCGCCCCCAGCGTGTCGCCCGCCGCCTGGGCCGTGCTGCTTCAGCACCGCTTTCCGGGCAATGTGCGCGAACTGTCGCACGCCGTCGAACATGCGATGGTGCTCTCGGGCGGCAACAGCATCGATCTGATCCACCTTCCCCCGGGCATGGCCGGGGCCGCGACCCAGGGAACCGGGGCCCTTGCTCACGATGACGCCGGTATCCAACCCCTTCACATCGCCATTCGCGAATTCGAACACCAGTATCTGGAGCGCGCCCTGAAGGCCGGGGACGGCAAACGTTCCGTGACCGCATCGATGCTGGGTATTTCACGCAAGACTTTGTGGGAAAAGCTGCGTAACGGTGCTGTTGATCCCGCGGACGATCCGGCGTCCGAAGAACACGATCTGCCGCAGTAGGGTTGGCCCCCAGGGGACGGCACGCCCCTTGAAGACAAGATCTGCCGATGAGCGATTCTCGCGGGATGCGGCCAGGGATGTTCCGTTACGGTAACGCCGTGCCTGCCCAGGTTACGAACACGTGACGTTTCGGAATAGGGGTGTTGGCGTGTTGGAAATTCTGCTGGTTGACGATGATCCCGAACTGCGCGAGCTGCTGGATGAGCAGCTTCGGGAAAGCGGTCACAGTGTGCAGACCGCTGCCAATGGCGAAGCGGGCGCGGATCACCTGAGCCGCAAGGTGTTCGACGTCGTGATTTGCGACGTTCGCCTTCCCAAAATTGATGGGCTGACGCTGCTGCGGCGGATCCGGGCCACGACCCCGACGACGGACGTCATCCTGATGACCGCCTACGCGGACGTCGCGCAGGCAGTGTCGGCTCTGAAAGAGGGAGCCTACGACTACCTGACGAAACCGTTCGATGTGGACGAGCTTCTGCTGCAGGTGGGACGCATCGCGGAGACGCGGGCATTGCGGCGCGAGCTGGAGAACGTACGCGGTGAGCTGGCGGGACGTCCGTCCCAGACCCCGCTATTGGGCCAGGCACCGGCCATACGGCGCGTGCACGACATGATCACCATGGTGGCCCAAAGCGATGCCCCCACGATGATCACCGGCGAAAGCGGCACGGGGAAAGAAGTGGTGGCGCGTCTGATCCACGCCGGCAGCGCGCGACGGGACAAACCGTTCGTCGCGGTCAACTGCGGCGCGCTGGCGGAAAATCTTATCGAGGCTGAACTATTTGGACACGAGCGCGGGGCATTCACCGGCGCAGTCAAAAAGCGCGACGGCCGTTTCAAGGCTGCGGACGGCGGCACCCTGCTCTTGGATGAAGTAGCCGAACTGCCGCTTGCTGCCCAGACGAAACTGCTGCGCGTGCTTCAAGAAGGATTCGTCGAACCGTTGGGAACCAACACGCCCGTCAAGGTGAATGTTCGAATCATATCGGCGACGCACCGCAACCTGGCCGAGCGGATCAAGGCAGGTCAGTTCCGCGAGGATCTCTTCTACCGGATCAATGTCATCGAAATACCGCTGCCGCCGCTGCGCGATCGTCCCGGGGATCTGCCCGTGCTGCTGAGGCATTTCATGCAGCGGTTCACCCCGCCGGGGACACTGGTGCCCGCCCTGACGGCCGCCGCGTGGTCCGCGCTGGTTCAATATCCCTTCCCGGGCAACGTGCGCGAGCTGTCGCACGCGGTCGAACACGCGCTGGTGCTGTCCGGTGGGCGTGAGATTGACCTGGCACACTTGCCGCCGTCGGTTGTGGGCGCCCCCTCCCCTCGCGAAACCACCCCAACGGCCACGGGGCCGTTGGTCGTGCGCCCGCTGCAACAGGTTGTGCGCGACTTCGAACACGAATACCTCCTGCGCGCGCTGAAGGCGACCGATGGAAAACGCAACCGCGCCGCGGATCTGCTGGGGATCTCCCGGAAGACCCTGTGGGAGAAGCTGCGGCACACCGGAGCGGAAATGACCCCGATGCCGCCAGCGGATGAGATTGAGCACGACGCCTGATGTGGAATCCAAGAAAGGACGTGCGCGCATGAAGGTCAAGACCGTGTTCATCGTCGACGATGACGCCGACGTCAGAGAATCGCTGAGCGACGCCCTGGGAGACGCGGGGTACACGGTCCTGTTGGCATCGAACGGCAAGGAGGCGTTCGACCTGCTGCCGACCCTGAAGCAGCCATGCGCGATGATTTTGGACATGAACATGCCCGTCATGAACGGTGTCGAGTTTCACAAGGCAATGAGGGCGGCGCCTGCCTGGGACCACATCCCCATCCTGGTCTCGACGGCCGATCCCGCTTCCGCCCCCAAGGGCGTGTCCGTGATGAAAAAGCCCGTCACTCTGGCGAACCTGCTGACCAGAGTGGCCGCGCTCTTCTAGTTCTTCGAACCGATCGTTACCGATCCGGAACCTGGTTTTTTATCCGTCACGATTCGGTGCACGCGGCTTGTGGGACCACCACGACAACGCGTGCAGCTCCGCTCTGCGCGGCCCGCGATCGGTGTGGCACGGCCGCTGCAAAGCACGAATGCGGAGGTCCGAAATGAAACTGACAAGAATGTTCCTGACTGCCTTGGTGCTGGTATCGGTCATGACGGCGGGTTCCCTGGCGGTAGCCAAGCCTGTCTTGCCTGAGGCGCGACAGGCGCGACAAACAGAACAACCCGCAGTGCCGCTTCCGAATGCGATCAGGCTGGCCGACAATGTTGTGGTGGTCCCGCAGGCGACCCCGCAGCCGGGCCCCCAACCCAGTCCGGAAAAGGTGAACGTCCAACCTGCCGCGCCGGCGGCACAGCCCACGCCGGTTGTCGACCAGCCGCGCAAGGTGGTGCATACCGATGTGGCTCCGCCACGAAACTATATGTCCACCATCTTCGTCAACGCGCTGATGGGAGGCCTTGCCGGTGCCTTGGTGGGTGGGGCGATCTACTATCTTGATGACCAGGATCGTCCCATCAATATCGCCTACTGGGCGGCGGGTGGGGTTTTGCTGGGCACCGGCGTCGGCCTGACCCAGCTGGTCGTGCAGGAAAACCGTGCTTCCAACGCGACGGCCATGAATCGCTTTTCGTCGGATCCCGTGCCGACCTACCGACTGGCGCTGTTCCGCGCCAGTTTCTAGTGGAGGTACGTAGTGGCGTTCCCGAAAACCGTCTGGCAACTCATCAAGGAAACACTCACCAGTTGGAACGACGATAAGGCTCCGCGCATGGGAGCCGCCTTGTCGTATTACACGGCGTTTTCCCTTGCTCCGGTCCTGGTGATGGTGATTTCGATCGCCGGGCTGGCGTTCGGCCGGGAAGCGGCGCAGGGACAAATCGTTGGGCAACTGGAAGGTTTGCTTGGCCACGACGCCGCGGCAGTCGTCCAGACGATGCTTGTCGCGGCCAACCGGCCCGGCGCCGGCGTGATCGCGTCGGTGGTCGGACTTCTGACCTTGTTGATCGGCGCGACGGGCGTGGTCGTCGAGCTACAGGATGCCCTCAACACGGTGTGGAAGGTCATCCCCAAACCGGGGCGCGGCATCAGGGGGCTGATCAGAGATCGCATCTTGTCGCTGGGCTTGATCCTGGGCCTCGGCTTTCTGCTGCTGGTGTCGTTGGTGATGAGCGCTGGACTTGAGGTGGTGGGTGGCGTGCTTGGCCGCTTCATCCCCGGATGGGTCATCATGGGGTACATCCTTGCCTATGCGGTGTCGCTGTTCGTCGTCGCGGCGTTGATTGGGGTGATCTTCAAATTCCTGCCGGACGTCGTGGTCTCTTGGAAGGACGTATGGATCGGCGCGCTCGGCACATCGGTCCTGTTTCACGCGGGGAAGTATCTGATCGGTATCTATCTGGGCCGGGCCGGCATCGGCTCGGCGTTCGGAACCGCGGGCGCCTTGGCGGTTCTGCTGGTTTGGATCTACTACTCGGCGCAGCTGGTCTTGTTGGGGGCCGAGTTCACGAAATGCTACGCGGAACGCTTCGGGTCTCACGTTCGTCCTACCAAAAATGCCGTCGCCGCCCCGGAGACCCCTTTGGCACGCCTGGCGATGGAGAAACAGCTAAAAGCCGGTCACGCCTGATGCACGTTCGGGCTGTCAGGCAATCCATTTGCGCGTTGATATCAGTGACATTGGCAACGGCAGCCTGCACGGAAACGGCGACCTTGCGGGTTTCGGCCGGGATGGGTCCCACCCCGACGCTACCGCCGCCCGTGGCCAGGTTGGTTCCCACGGTAAACATCGCGCCGGCGAAGGGTTGGCCGGCCAACGGGAAGCCGTTGGCCGCGGCAGGAACAAGCGTGACCGCATTCGCCAGGCAGCTTCAGCATCCCCGGTGGCTGTATGTATTGCCAAACGGCGACGTCCTGGTTGCCGAGACAAACGCCCCGCCAAAACCCGAGGACGGCAAGGGCGTCAGGGGCTGGTTCATGAAGCGCCAAATGAAGAAGGCGGGAGCCGCTATTCCCAGTGCCGATCGAATCACGCTGCTGCGCGACGTCGATGGCGACGGTCAGCCGGATGTGAGGTCGGCGTTTCTGGAAGGCCTTCACTCGCCGTTCGGCATGGCCATATCTGGAAATGACTTCTACGTCGCCAACTCGGATGCCGTCATGCGTTTCCCCTACGGCACGGGCGACACCAGGATCACCGCGGCAGGTACCAAGGTTGTCGATCTGCCCGCCGGCCCGCTGAACCATCACTGGACGAAGAACATCATTGCCAGTCCGGACGGGGCCAGGTTGTTTGTCACCGTCGGCTCGAACAGCAACGTTGCCGAGAACGGAATGGACAAAGAGGCAGGCCGCGCCGCCATTTGGGAGGTCGAACCCAAAGGCGGCGGGCACCGCATCTTCGCGTCGGGCTTGCGGAACCCGAACGGGATGGCGTGGGAGCCTGGAAGCGCGAGCCTGTGGACCGTGGTGAACGAGCGTGACGAAATAGGCAGCGACCTGGTGCCTGACTACCTGACCTCGGTCCGCGACGGTGGTTTTTATGGCTGGCCTTACAGCTACTACGGCCATCATGTGGACAAGAGGGTGAAACCCCAACGGCCTGACCTGGTTGCCAAGGCGATCTCACCCGACTACGCGCTGGGCCCCCACACCGCGTCGCTTGGTCTGGCCTTTTCCGACGGCAAGGTCCCGAGCGTCGGATTTGGAAGGGGGATGTTCGTCGGGCAACACGGTTCGTGGAATCGCAGGCCGCACAGTGGTTACAAGGTCATCTTCGTGCCGTTTTCCAACGGCAGGCCATCGGGCGACGCTGTCGATGTTCTCACCGGCTTCCTGAGCGACCAGGGTGAGGCATGGGGACGGCCGGTGGGGGTTGCCATCGACAAGCAGGGGGCGTTGTTGGTCGCCGATGACGTGGGCAATGTTGTCTGGCGGGTGACGTGGTTGTCGCAATGACCACACCGCCCGCGACCTCTGGATGTGAAGTGCGAAGGACTAAACGGGCGATCACTGTCCCATTGGAAGGGCCGGAACATGTTGAGAGAAATGGTCATGAGATGGGGCGGGTTGCCTGCGGTCGTCGCCGCGGCGTTGGTTGCCGCCTGTGGCCCGGCACAGTCGAACGGTCACTCGCCACGAACGGCGGGCAGCACCAGCACGTCTTCGGACGCTGGACTGCCCCAGCCAAAGCCGTCTTCGCAAAAGGGAATCATCGTCCCCAGCGACACGGGCATCGGAGCCGGTCCGCCCGGCAGCCCCAGCGACACGGGTACCAGCGGCAGAGCCGCCGGCCCGAACCTTGGGAACTAGGAACGCATCACTGCAAACGGTTAAAGTGACCAGGAGGTGATCCGATGTCCACGCCGAGGCCTATCAAACTTACTGAAGCCGAAATTGTGACCGCGTTGTCGAAGCTGCCGGATTGGAAGCTTGAAAATGGCAAGCTTCATCGCGACTACAAGTTCGCCGATTTCGTCGCCGCGTTCGGATTCATGGCTGGTGCTGCTTTGATCGCCCAGGGGATGGACCATCACCCGGAATGGTTCAACGTGTGGAACACGGTTCGGATCGACCTTGCGACCCACGATGCCGGTGGCGTGACGGCCCTGGACGTGACCCTGGCCCACGCGATGGAAGACCTGGCCGGCCGACAAATAGGAAAGTGACACCCCTCAAGCGCATCTTCGAGCGCGAAGGGCTGCCGTCCTTCGGACTGCCGCCGGCCTTGGCGGTCAGTTACGGCGGTGACTTTGGTCTGACCCGCCCCAGGCTTTATGCGAACTTTGTATCGTCGGTGGACGGTGTCGTGGCCCTGGCCGATGCCGGCGCCGAATCGGGTCGGGTGATCAGTGGCGACAGCGAGCCCGATCGATTCGTGATGGCGTTGCTGCGCGCCTGCGCAGATGCGGTTCTGATCGGGGCGGGCACGTTTCGCCACGCGGGCGGAAGTTTTTGGCGTCCCGAGAGCGTTTACCCCGGGGCGGTGGGGGCCTTTGTCGATCTGCGAAGGCAGTTGGGCTTGCGGCCAAATCCGCTGCTGGTGATCGTGACAGCCTCGGGGCGGATAGACCGATCACAGCCCGCCCTTGCCGAATCGTTGATCATCACCACGCCGGAGGGTGAAGACCACCTGCGTGGCGTGCTGCCGGCCGGTGCGCGGATCGCCGTGGTCGACGCCCGTCCGATCGGTGGTCGAGCGTTGATGGAGATCCTTGACGCCGAGAAGTTGCGGGTTGTCCTTACTGAGGGGGGACCATCGCTGGTCGGTCTCCTGTTGCGGGAGGGTTTGGTCGACGAACTGTTCCTGACCACGTCACCGCGGCTGTTCGGCCGCAAGGAGAACGACGGAAACAAGTCTTTGGTCCAGGGCGTCGATCTTGCCGGGCTGTCTCTGGATCTCCTCGGTGTGCGCCGCCACGAATCGCACCTGTTTTTGCGCTATGCGGTCACGCCACGGAAGTAGGGTCCTTGTATCCCCAAAGGTCCAGCTTGCGATAGAGGGTCTTGCGGTCGACTTTGAGGATCTTCGCGGCATCCGCGCGGCGCCCCCCCACGGCATCCAGGACGCGGAGTACATAGCGGCGTTCGACGGTTTCAAGCGGAACCAGCTGCCCGGGATCGGAACCATCCACCAGGATGTCGCTGCGGCGGTACTGCCGGATTTTCTCGGGCAAGTCCTCAACCGCGATCTCGGCGAAACGAGTCAGCGCTACGGCGCGCTCCAGGACGTTCTGCAATTCACGGACGTTGCCCGGCCACGCATAGGCGAGAAGCTTCTCGGCAGCCGCCGCCGAAAGCCCGGAAATCGGTTTCCCCGCGCGCCCGGCGAATCGACCAAGGAAGTGCTGGGCCAGCACCAGGATGTCGTTGCCGCGGACGCGAAGCGGCGGCAGCGCGATCTGAACCACGTTGATGCGAAAATACAGATCCTCCCGGAACGACCGCTGCTCGACGGCGGCATCCAGGTCACGGTTGGTGGCGCACACCACGCGGACGTCGATCGGGCTCTCGTCCTCCGCTCCGACAGGGCGAATGCGGCGCTCTTGCAACGCCCGCAGCAGTTTGACCTGCAAGGCGCTCGGCATCTCACCAATCTCATCCAGAAAAAGCGTTCCGCCGTGCGCCTGGACGAAGAGCCCGGCGCGCGGTGCCTTGGCATCGGTGAAGGCCCCTTTTGTGTGGCCGAAAAGCTCGCTTTCCAAAAGGGTCTCGGGCAACGCCCCGCAGTTGATGGCCACGAACGGAGCCGAGGATCGTCGCCCGGTCGCGTGCAGTGCGCGCGCCACCAGCTCTTTGCCGGTTCCGGTCTCGCCGGTGACAAGGACCGACGCGTCCGAGTCGGCCAGTCGGTAGACCAGGTCCCGAACGGGGTGCATGGCTGGGCTCTCGCCGACCAGATCGGGCAAAGGCCGCGATCGATCGATCTCATCCCGAAGGCGGCGCACCTCGTGGCGCAGGGTTCGGTGTTGAATCGCCCGATCGAGGGCAACCACCAGCGTCTTGATATCGAAGGGCTTGGTAACGAAGTCGTATGCTCCCGCCCGAATGGCTTCGATGGCTGTCTCCAGGCTTACGAATGCGGTGATCACGATGACGGGGACATCGGGACGGTTGCTCACGATTCGATGGCAAAGGTCCAGACCGTTCATCCCCTTCATGTTCAGATCGGTCACGACGACATCGAAGTCTTCGGCATCAAGCAGGACAAGGGCCTCGTCTCCCGAGGCTCGCGCCACGGCCTCGTAGCCCTTTGAAGGCAGGGACTGGACCAGCAATTCCGTCATGGCGGGGTCGTCGTCCACGACCAAAACTCTTCCCGGCATGCGGGCAGTCTATAGGGCGGCGGCCGGTAGGAACACGCTGAACCTGGCTCCGGATCCCGGGATGTTGGCAAGATCGATCCATCCGCCGAGATCACGCACGATTCCCCAGGTCACGGAAAGCCCGAGGCCCGTCCCTTCTCCGACGTCCTTGGTTGTGAAGAAGGGCTCGAAGATGCGGCGACCGAGGTCGGGGGGAATCCCCGGCCCCTGATCGCATACGTCAAGACGAACGTATGTTCCGCCCGGCGCCTCGATACCAGCGGGCGGCAAGGTATCGACAACGGCGGTTCCGACGGTCACAGAGCCCGGCAGTTTCATCGCCTGCACGGCGTTCATGAACAGGTTGACGAGGACCTGTTGCAGCCTCCCGCCGTCCGCCAAGGCGAATAGGGGGCCGCCATCCTCCACGACGAGGCGGATGCCCCGTTTTTCCGCGACAACTTCCATCAGTCTGGCAACGGTTCGTGCGATCGCTCTGACGTCGGTTGCCTCGGGCGGGGCGTGCCTGGGGCCTTGTCCGCTCCTCGAAAAATCGAGCAGCTGTCGAATGATGCGGCTCATGCGGTCCACCTGCTCCGCGATCGACCTGGCTGAGCGCTGAGTTTCGGCAGGCAGCGCGGGATTTTCCTCGATCAGCTTCGCCCGTGCCAGCACGACACCCAGCGGCGTCCCCAGTTCGTGGGCGACGCCGGCCGCCAGCGTCCCAACCGCCGCCAGCCGGTCGGCATGCCGGAGTTGCTCGGTCACGTGCGCGCGGGCGTCCGCCTCGGAGATAATTCTGAGTCGCGCTTCGCCAAGATCGTCGCACATGCGGTCGAGATCGCGCGCGAGATCGCCTATCTCGTCACGTCTCATCAAGCCGAGTCTCTGCGTGAGATCACCCTTCCCGATGCGTCGGGTCTGTTCGCGAAACAACCGAACCGGACGGGCGACAAACAGCATCGTCGCCCAACCGACGATCACGGAAAGAAGGCCGGCAAGCAGGAAGCTGGTGACGGCGCTGTTCGCGATCGACGTCCGAATAAAGGATCGCTCTTCGTCACGTCGCTCCGAGATGCGCAGGCGCCCAACCGAGACGCCGTCAGCGAAAATCGGGACATCGTGCGATCGGGAGTTGCGGTCGAGCGCCACCGGCACGGTGCGCGGCATCCACTGGAGATCCAGGCGTTCGTCGGGGCCGCGCAGCCTGATCATCGTCGCGATCTCGGATGCACCACCTCGTCGCCAAGCCGCGATGATGCTGGGCTCCAATGCGTGGGCAACCGCTTCGTGGTCAAGCCGCATATCGAGCTCGAAATTTCTCACTTCGCGACCAACGCGCAGCCCAGCGGCAAGGGCCAGAACGGCGAACACGCTCACATTGATTGCGGCGATCAGCCTCCAGGCGAATCGCATCCGGGCCGCGGCCTTGACCTCGTCCCACCACGCGTTGATCCCTGAGCGCGCCAACGGATCCGGTGAATTCATCGGTCTATCTTCCGGGGAGGACTCTCGGCTCAAGTTGGCGGATAGCCTACCGCCTGCAGGCGCTGATCACCCTTCCGACGTCCCGGATCCCTCTTTGCCCGGTAAAGGGCCGCGTCCGCGGCGGCGAGCAGTTCGTCCTCGGAAAGCGCCGGATCGCCAAGGTGCGCGGCGCCAATACTGATCGTGACCAACCAGGCGTTGCGTCGCAGTTCGCTCTCGATGGAAGCCTTGATATCCGCGAGGACGGGTGCTGCTTCCGATGGGGCCAGACCGGGAAGGATCAGCGCGAATTCATCGCCCCCCCAACGGGCAACAATATCCCCGGAACGGCAGCGTGCCCGCGCGGCCGCGGCCACCGTGCGCAGGACCGCATCTCCCGTCAGGTGGCCGAGGGAGTCGTTGACCTGCTTGAAGTCATCAACGTCGATGAACGCCAGGGTCATGGCACCGTCACCCCGACGCGCGCGAACGCCCGCCCCCTTCAGTGCGGTGCTGAAGCCACGCCTGTTCAGCACGCCTGTAAGCGCATCGACATCGGCCATCGCACGCTGCGTTTCAAACATCTGGTGCAGGCGCGTAGCCAACCAGCCGACGATGCCCAGGAGGATCAGATCCGCGGCAAAATTCCAGACCATCGGTCCCCGACCGACCTCGCGCCCCGCCATGTGATTCGCCACCAGCGAACCCATCGCCGCCCCAAGCGCAGTCAGCGTACCCGCGGGCTGCGGCGCCTTCCACGAGGCCAGGAGCACGGGCAAGACATAGAAGAGCTGCCAGAAGAGCTCCGTGCCGGTGAAGTAGTCGGCGATCGCCATTCCGGAAACGATCACAAGACTTAGACCGACGACGATAACGTTCGCCTTCCCGCTGGCGGCACGGGCGTCAGGCGGGCCGTCTGACGGCTTCGCCGCACTATCCACTGGAGCTCCCTCGTCCCAGTGCCTCGTAGACCGCCGACGCCAACAACGCGGGCTCGAACGGCTTGTCCAGAAAATCCGCGTTTCCGAGAGTCGCAACCGCGCTGCGCAGCGCCGGAGTTCCGAACGCGCTCATGACGATCAGAGGTGTTCTGTATCCTGCGTGTCGCAACGCAATGGCCACCTGGAGACCATCCATCCACGCCATCCTGACGTCGCTGACGATCAGGTCGAAGGGGGGATTCTTGGTTGCCATATCCAGAAGATCGATGCCGCTGCCGGCTTCGCAGACCTCCATGTCGAGGGATTCGAGGACGTGGCAAAGGACATCGCGAAGATCATCGTCGTCCTCGGCCAAGAGAACCTTCGGACGACTGACAACAGGCCCCTGGCGTGGTTGGGTTCGGGCTATCGATCCATCCAGAGTCATCTCGGACCTCCCTTTCTCGCATCGCCATCGTGTCGATTGGTGGCGGTGCATCGGGCGTGCCGGTGACGCCACCGACCGGGGACCGATTCCCGCGCCCTGGCACTGAGGCATCCTGCCCGCCGTGGCGATACGCCCCTCGTCTGAGGTGAAGACGTCCCCAGTGGGGCGCACGCCAGCACAAGGTGGGGTAGTCTTGGCGAACAATGTCGGCGGATGCGAGGATCTTGAAGGACCAGCTTCCCGTCGATCCGGTGATCGAATGCTACAAGCGTGATGTCGACCGAACGTTGCTCCGGCGGAACCTCGGACTCTCTGTCGAGGAACGATTTCTCCAGTTGATGGAACTTCAGCGCTTCGCGGCCGAGCTTGCACGGGCAGGCCGGGCGGCCCGTCGCCCCTCGGGTCCCTCGTGACGGACTTCGCGGCCGCGTTTCGCACGTTGGTGGGTGGCGGGGTGAGATTCATTCTGATCGGTGGCGCCGCCGCCACCGCTCACGGGGCGGCACGCCTGACGCAGGATCTAGACATCGTCTACGGGCGCGATCGTGAAAACCTTGCCCGTCTGGTGTTCGCGCTCGCACCACATCATCCGTATTTGCGTGGCGCGCCTCCGGGATTGCCGTTCCGCTGGGATGCGATCACGCTCGACCGCGGCCTCAACTTCACCCTGACTACGGATCTCGGCGACATCGATCTGTTGGGCGAAATTGTTGGTGGTGGGGGGTACGAACAGCTCGCCTCCCATTCCCAACTCCTGAATTTGTTCGGCGTGGATTGCCTATGCCTGAACCTGCGGAAACTCATCGAAGTGAAACGCGCTGCTGGTCGCCCCAAAGATCTGGAGGCGATCGCGGAATTGGAAGCCTTGCTCGACGAACGTGGTGGTTGACCTGCCCACTCCTGGGTATGCGTCTGCTGAAGGCGCCCCTTTCCCACACCACCCGCCGATCGAAGACACCGTCGGTTACTTTGCCATCTCGCGGTTCGATCCAAAAAGCGGCTGCGCCGGGTAGCGAAGCCATAGGCTGCACATGATCGAAGAGCTCATCACCCGCTGGGGTCACCTGGGCATAGCGGTCGGCACGTTCTTCGAAGGAGAGACCGTTCTATTCATGGGCGGCGCGCTTGCCCACAAGGGGCTGCTGAAATTCCCGCAGGTCGTGCTTGCGGCATTCGTCGGAAGCCTTTTGGGAGATCAATTCTGGTTTTTTTCGGCAGGCGCCTGGGTGCTCGCATTATTGCCCGGCGTCCCCACTGGCAGGCGCGGGCGGACCACGTGGGCGCCGTCGTGGCGCGATGGGGTGATGTTTTTGTTCTCGGTTTTCGCTTCGTCTGGGGCCTGCGCAGCGTTGCGCCATTTGTCCTCGCCAACTCCGGATATCCGTGGCTACGATTCCCCGTCCTCAACGTCGTCGGGGCGGCCATCTGGGCCATTGCGGTCGCTTGGCTCGGCTGGATCGCGAGTGCCGGCTTCGAAAAGGCCGCCGGACGCGTAGGGCGTTGGGAAGAAATCCTCTTAGGCCTCGTGCCTCTGGCCCTTGGCTTTGCCATCCTGCGCTGGTATCTGAGGTCCCGGAAATCGGTCCCACGATGACCGTCATCTGCGCCTTTATTGCCCAGCATGTGCTTTGGCTGCTCGGCCTCAGTGTGACGGCGGGGCAATCTTCCCCACGGGGCGAAACTCCCCCACCCGGCCGTGCATGGGCACCAGAATAGTCGAGCCGCCGCCGGCATGGCCATTGCTCAGGGCTGAACCTGAACATGGGCAATCGTCATCGTTCGAGGTCGCGATCCCTACTTCTGGCGTTTGCCATGGTCGCAACCGGCACGACCGCCCGCGCCCAGACCGCGGCGTCACCTGTGGCGACCGCGGGAAGACTGCTTCGTGATCCCGCTTCCCTCGCCTCATGGATGGCACTTCGCTCCAGCGACGTCGCTGCCACGCGTTCGCAGGCGGTCCAAGCGCAGGCAGAGGCACGGGGTGCGCGTCTGTTGCCGAACCCGATCCTCGACGGGGTTCTCTCAAATCTGCCCGCCGGTCAGACCAATCCCCCCGGTCTCGCCCTCGACCAAACGTCAATCTTCGGTGTTGGCCTAAGCGAGACCTTCGAAATTGGGAAGCGCGGGCCCCGGGCGCAGAGCGCCGATCTCCGCGCGCGCGCGGCCGTGGGTCGCGTCAGCGCCTCGCTTGGAAATCGCGTCGCCGATGCGCGGCTGGCGCTTGGCCGCGCGCTTTACGCGGACGCGCGCCAGCAGGTGCTGGAGGCTTCCCTGGCGGCGGCCCGCGCCTCTTCGGAGGTTGCCAAGGGACGGCTTCACTACCAGGCAATCGCGGGCGTCGACTACGATCGCTTGCTGCTGGATCTGGCCGCCCTGGAAGCGGACGCGGTTCGGGGCCGGGCGGAGATCGAGGCGACGCGATCGAGTTGTGCGGCCCTGCTGCGAGCCCCCTGCGACATCGCCGGCGCCACGGTGGATGACCTGGATGCCGCACTTCCCGTGAAATACGACCTCGCCGATGTCCAACATCGGGCCGACGTGGTTTCCCTCACCCTCGAGCGAGAAGCCGCCGCGAGCGACGCCACGCTTGCCGCGCGACGTGCCATTCCCGATGTGACCGCGCGGATCGGCTACACACACGATACCTTCCTTGTCTCAGGCGACATCGCGAACACGCTTTCGCTTTCGATGGCGATCCCCGTGCCTTTGTTTGATCGCGGCCAACACGATCGGGCCAAGGCGCTGGCCCACGCCGCCGAACTCGAACAGAGGGCGCGTGGCACCATCCAAAGCGCCAGCGGCGAGGTCGCGGCGCTGTCATCCCGTCGTCGTGCGCTTGATCAGGTGATCGCGACCCTGACGGACCAGAGCATTCCGCGCGCACGCGCCGTGCTGGCCGCCGAGGAAAAGGGCCTGGCCGAGGGACAGGTCGATACGACCGATCTGCTGTTGGCCCGCCGTCAAGCCATCGGACTTGAGTTGCAAGTTCTGGATCTCCGCTTCGAGTTGTTCGCGACCAAAAACGAGCTCCGCCGCGGGCTCGGATTCGATGAAACACAGGGTCTTGGACATGGACAGATATGAAAGGCCCGCTTATGACCCATCTTCTTTCGATCCGACAATCGATCGCCAAGCGCCGACGCACCGTCATTGGTGTGACGATCTCTCTGGCGGTCGGAGGCGTCGCTGTGTTCGCGGCCGCCAGTTTTTCGCGCACGGCCCCCGCCGTCGCCGGCCAGCCGCGTGGAATGCGAGTCTCCGACGACGCCGTCACGCTGGCCGAAGGTGTGCCCCAGTGGAACGTGCTCAAGTTCGGGAAGGCCGTGACGGCCCAAGTTCATTGGACGGATCCGGTCACGGCGCGCGTGCGCATCGATGAAAGGCGCGCGGCGCGCATCGGATCTCCGCTTTCGGGGCGCGTGACCGGGGTGTTCGTGGAACTTGGTCAACACGTCAAAAAAGGAAACCCGCTCTTCAGCGTCATGAGCACCGACATCGCGGCCTTGCGCAGCGAAGCGTCCAAGGCCGCCGCGGATCTGGACGTGGCCAGGGTCCAGTACACGCGCGTCCACGAGATGGTGCAGGCCCAATTGTTGCCGGGCAAGGACGAATTGGCGGCGGGGGCGCAGCGACGGCAAGCGGAACTGTCCCTGACCGGCATTCAGGCCAGAATTGGTGCCCTCCGGGTGGCCGCTAGAAAGGACAACGAATTCGTCGTCTCGGCCCCCCGCGACGGAGTTGTGGTCGAGAAAAACCTACTTCCCGCGCAGGAAGTCTCGACTGACGGCACCTTGATGCAGATCGCGGACGTCAGTGATGTCTGGGTTGTGGCGGATGTGTTCGAGAGCGACGCCGTCGGTTTGGAAGCCGGAACGTCCACGCGCATCACCGTGCCGTCGCTTCCCGGTTTTTCGGCCGAGGTTCGGGTCGATTCTGTTTCGTCTGTTGTCGATCCGACCCGTCACAGCGTTCTGGTCAAGGCGCGCCTACCAAACGCGGCCGGAAAACTGAGACCGAATGAATACGCCGACATGCGATTCCGCATCCAACTGCCGGCCTCCGCCGTCGAGATCGCGGCCTCGGCACTGGTTTCGGACGGCGCGGCCCAATCCGTGTACGTCGAAGAATCGCCCGGTCACTTCGTGCGTCGCAAGATCGTTGCCGGACCGGCCCGCGACGGAAAGGTCGTCATCTCCGAAGGCCTCCGCTGCGGTGAGAGGATCGTGGAGGAGGGCGGAATCCTGCTGGACAACCAGATCGAGATCTCGCACTGAGCCGGGAGGACCAGACCCATGGACACTCTACTTGGCCTCTCTGTTCGAAAACGTTTCTTCGCGTTTCTCTTGGCCGCGGTGCTTGGACTGTGGGGCTATTATTCGTACCGCAACCTGACCATCGAGGCGTTCCCCGATCCGACGGATACCCAGGTTCAGGTCATCACCAGCTTCCCCGGTCAGCCCACCGAGGAAGTCGAGCGGCGGGTTTCCATTCCCATCGAGCGGGAGCTAAACGGAACGCCGGGCCTGGTGCGCCTGCGGAGTATCTCGCTCTTCGGGCTGTCCTTCGTAACCCTCACCTTCGGAGATGGCGTCCCACCGATGTTGGCGCGCCAGTACGTGACCGAACGCCTCAACGGCGTCACGCTGCCGAACGGCGTACACCCGGATCTCGGTCCGCTCGCAACTCCGATTGGTGAGGTGTACCGCTACACTCTGGAGGGCGCGCGCACCGATCCCATGACGTTGCGGACACTGCAAGACTGGACGGTCCGACCGCAGCTGTTGCAGGTCCAGGGCGTGGCGGACATCGTTTCCTACGGCGGTCTGGTGCGCGAAATCCACGTACAGCCCGAGCCCAGCAAGCTGGCCGCGCTGGGGGTTGGCCTCGGTGACTTGTTCACCGCCCTGTCCAAGGCCAGCGCCAACGCGACTGGCGGCTACGTGCAGCGCGGTTCCGAAGCGTTCGTGATCCGCAGCCTTGGCATCATCGGATCCGTTGACGACATCAACCGTGTGCGTGTCGGTTCGCACGACGGCGTCCCCGTGACCATCCATGACGTCGCCCAGGTCACCGAAGGCTGGACGCCGCGCCAAGGTGTCGTCACGCGTGGACACAACGAAGACGCGGTCGAGGGGATCGTGCTGATGCGCCGCGGAGAGAATCCGTCCGCGGTCTTGGAAGCGCTGCGGGCCCGCATCGACATCGTCAACGGGCGCATGCTGCCGCCGGGCGTGAAGGTCCACGCCTTTTACGACCGCACGGAGCTGGTCGATACGACGCTGCACACGGTCTTCAAGAATCTGACCGAGGGCGCGCTGCTGGTCAGCGTGGTGCTGTTCGCGTTCATGCTGTCCGTGCGCGCGTCCTTGATCGTCGCGGTGACGATTCCCTTATCGCTGGCGGCCAGCTTCATCTATCTGAAGGTGCGTGGGATGAGCGCGAACCTTCTGTCCATGGGCGCGGTGGACTTCGGGATCATCGTGGACGGCGCGGTGATCCTGGTCGAACACCTGTTCCACAAGCTGGCGCCACACGGTGACGGCAGCGGGCATCGACCGTTGTCGGGACGGGAACTCGCGGACGCGATCATCGCGACCACCAAGCAAGTCGCCCGTCCGACGGTGTTTTCGTTGCTGATCATCATTGCCGCGTACTTGCCCATTTTTTCCCTTCAGCGGGTCGAGGGACGGATCTTCGCGCCGCTGGCCCACACCGTGGTCAGCGCGTTGCTGGGTGCCCTGCTGGTCAGCTTCACGGTGGTGCCGGCGCTTGCTTTCTTTGCCCTCCGGCGCGCGAAGGTTCAAAAGGAATCTCCGCTCCTGCGCTGGGCGCAACGTGGCTTCGATGCCGTGGTGCCTGGCGCCATGCGCAACTGGCCCGCGGTTTTGGTGGCGTCAGCGGGCCTGCTCGTCGCAACGCTCGCCCTTCTACCGCGCATGGGATCCGAGTTCCTTCCGGCTCTGAACGAGGGGGCCTTGTACGTGACCTTCACCTTGCCGGACAACACCTCGATCGATCGCGGACGGGCGCTGACCCCGATCTTGAAAGAGAAGATCGCCCGAAGCCCAGAAGTCACTGAGTTGCTGACCCAGCTGGGGCGACCGGAGGACGGCACCGATCCAACCCTGCCCAACAACCTGGAGGTGTTCGTGAAACTGAAGCCTTTGGCAAGTTGGCGCCCGTCCATCAAGAACCTGGATGACCTGACCGCGGAGATGGCCAAGAACCTGAGCGAGGTCCCCGGTATCGAATACAACTTCTCGCAACCGATCCGGGACAACGTGGCGGAAAATATTTCGGGGCAGTTCGGACAGGTCGCCGTGAAAATTTACGGCGACGATTTGCAGAAGCTGCACGACTTCTCGGACCGGGCGCGCGACGTGATAGCCCGCGTGCCCGGTGCTTCTGATGTGGGCGTGGTCAAATCCAGCGAATCGCCTCAGATGGTGGTGAAGCTCGACCGCCAGGCCCTGGCCCGATACGACCTGGACATGGCCGACGTGCAGGACTACGTGGAGACCAGTCTCGGCGGCCACGTCGCGACCGAGTTGTGGGAGGGGCAGCGCCGCTTCGATGTCACGGTCCGCCTTCCACCGGCGGATCGTTCTGACATGAACGCGATTCGCGCCATCAGGATCCCCCTGCCCGGCGGATTCGTTGTGCCCTTGTCCGCGGTGGGCGACGTCAGCTTGGGAACCAGCCGGGCGGCGATCACGCGCGAGAACGGGCAGCGCTACGTCGGTGTGCGGATGAATGTCCGTGGGCGGGACCTGGGTTCCTTCGTGGCCGAAGCGCAACGAATGCTGGCCACGCAGGTGCCCCTTGCCACCGGGTACCAAGCGACGTGGGGCGGGGAATTCGAGAACCAGCAGCGTGCGATGGCACGGCTGCGTCTGGTCATTCCCGTGGCAATCGCGATCACCTTCCTGCTGTTGTTTTCGGCTTTCGGCACCCTGTTCGACTCGGCGATCATCCTGGCCGTCGTTCCGCTGGCGCTGGTCGGCGGCGTCGGGGGTCTGGCGGCGGCCGGAATGCCGCTTTCGGTATCCGCGGCTGTCGGCTTCATCGCGCTGCTCGGGCAGGCCGTACTCAACGGCGTCCTCATCGTGTCGGCCATCCGGACCCGCATCGACGCCGGCGAACCGATAGCGGACGCGGTAACAAGCGGGACGCGCGAGCGGCTACGCGCCGTCTTGATGACCTCATTCCTGGCGTCGCTCGGCCTGTTGCCCGCCGCCTTGTCCCACTCCATCGGCAGTGAAACCCAGCGCCCTATCGCCGTGGTGGTGGTGGCCGGCACCGTCTCGGCGGCGGCGGTGACCCTGGTACTGCTTCCCGTGGTCTACGCTTTAGCCTGTCGACTAAGGGCGCTCTTCGTCGCGCCCGCATTTACAGAGGCGACGCAGCAGTCGAGCCCTTAAGGCCTTTAACGCCCTGAAGGCGCTTAACGCGCCTAGGCCGAAAACTCTTCCGGCGTGGATTCGAACTGCTTCCTGCAGGTCGGGGAGCAGAAGTAATACGACGTGTCGTCTCGCACGACGTGTTCCACGCCGGAATCATCGGGGAATACGTCCATACCGCACACAGGGTCGAATAGGCGCCCGACCCTTCCCAGGTGTTCCGGCGTCAACGTGTGATTCTGTGCGTGGCTGGTGGATCTTTCCGTGAGCACTTCGATCTTCATGTTTCACCCCACCGTGGGACCTGCATGTGGTGAACCAATCCCGTCCTCACGGCCCCCACGTCGTCCGGGTATCGGATTCGAACCGTGATCGGAGCCGTGATCGGGGCGGTGATCGGGGAACGAAGCGATTCCGATTCTCATTTCAACCTTGGCTTCCAGCGCTCTTGGCAACGGCATCCAACGGTCTTGGATGCGCTCACGCAAAACGCGGCATTCCGCCTCCGTCCTCTCCGGAAGAATCAGCAGGAACTCCTCGTCACCAAAGCGACAGCAAAGGTCCCTTCCGGTGAGGTCCTTGGTTAGGACGCCGAGCACCCTCCCCCACACGGCATCCGTGGATGCAGATCCCCGCAGATACGTCGCTCCGCTCAAGCCGTCAAAGTGAACCATTAAAACCGAGAACCGGTGACCGCGTTCGATTTCGAGAAGCAAACGTGCGGTCGCATAGTCCCGATTCCGCAAGCCGGCTTTGTTTGCAGTCCGTTGTGAGTCAGACGAAACCAAGGTGGTCATTGGTTCCATCTCAACGCAAGTTCCAGGCCACAGTCAGCCAGGCGATTCGTGGGTAGTTTGCCGCTGACGGACGCATTCACCCGTCGTTGACGATAGGAAAGTGAGGCGTGCCCGTCGTTACGATCGCGTAACCGGGCCCCATCGTGCGTTTCCGAAGGGCGACGGAACTTCGTCAGCTCTGAAGGTTTGTCTTGAACGTGCGGCCCTGGACCTGGCGTCGGACCTGGCACGGCGCTTGAGATAGCGCGAAGCACGGATTGGCCCCACGCCGATCTCGGCAAATACCAGAAAGGCACCTCAATGGAAGATACAACCGCTCCCGATGTCGTCGCATCAGGTGACGAACCTAGAACCCGCTCGGTAGGTGAGCTGCTTCAGCGGCTGGGGGCGACCACGGCATCCGACGTACGGGTCCAGGAATCGACGCCCCCGCCGGGTAACAGCACGCTTGAAGTCCATCCAGATACCGAAACGCTTCTGGTCTGGAAGCCCGTATTTAGGGCGTTTTCAGCTGACGGCGCCTTGACGTTGGTGCTTTCCCCCGAAGAAGCCATGGCGCTCAAGGCGGCAGGGGCGTCCGCCTCGCCGTGACGAACCGTTCGGTGGCCGCCGCGTGGGGTCGGCGCTAACCGCCCGGGCCATCCGCCATCAGTTCACGCTCCAAGGCATCGACCTTCAGGTCCAGCTCGTCCACGACCTCGAACAGGACCCGACGCAGCGTCACCAGTCCCTCGAAAGCTCCGCCCTCGTCCACGAGAGCCAGGTAGGGGATCCGGCGGGATCGCATTTCGCGCGCAGCGTCTATCACGGGCGTGGAAGCCAGCGTCGTTTCCACCGGCGCGGCCATCACTTCGCTTGCCCGCAAGACGGAAGTGTCCAGTTCCGGCATCGCCCTGTAACGCGCGATCTCAGCAGCGACTATGATCCCCAGAACCTTTCCCTCTTGAATCACGACCGAGATCTTCGCTTGCCGCTCGGACATCAGCTCCTCGACCGCGGTGAAGGTATCGTCCGGGGAAACCTCCGAAATTGTTTCGGTCAACTGGGTTAGATCCATTTTGTTCTCCCATCAATCCAGAATAGGGGTTGGCTCGCTTCTAGAATCGGAGGACTCGATCGGCGCGGCGTTCGTTGCGGGGGGGGCAACTTCCGCTGGTACCAGTGTCCCTGTCGTCGGTGACCAAACGTGTCCGCGCAGTGGAACTGGCAGGTCCGCTCTCACACGCGCACGAACCTGCTCTCGGTTGAACGTTTTGGCCCTTGTGTGGGTTTGCCGGGCGGGGGTGGTATTCCCAGCATCGGCGGCGACGGGAGGTGTTTCTACCGGGACCGTTGGGTGATCCGGAGTCGTTTCTACGCGCTGCGGGGTCGCGGGACTTTGTCCAGGCGCGGGCAATGCTGAGGTGCCTGAAGGTACCGAAACGCCGTTCTGTAAGCGCCGTATCGTCGAAAGGTCCACCGATCCCGCCACCAGGGCAACACCAAAGGCCGTAAAAAGGCCCGCGACGACCAGCAGAGGCCATCTTCGTTTGGGAATCCTGTCGAACGAGTCGAAGTCATTGGGGCGCGATCTGAGCTCGGCGTCGGCCTCCAAAGCGACGGTCTTGAACCCATTGGCTTCTTGCTCGTCGCCCTCCAGGAAGAAACGCTCGGTTGAACCCGATCGGCGCAGTTCCGCGCCCCGCCGGCGTGTAGGGTCGAATTGTGGTCGTATCGCATTTGTACTCACAGGCATTTGAGGCTCCTAGTCCGCCTTCGGTTCAAAGCGAGGGTCATGCCAATGTTGACGGCGCCTCAGTCCGCGGAATGCCAAGGCAAATAGAATCGTCGGCGGGTCTCCGTCCGAAATGGCGGACAACGTTACCGTGGCGTCCCTCGCGATCCCGCGGAGCGCGGGGATTGGGTGTGACGGGCGACCGGCCATCTACGTCGACGCGACGGCCCTCGCGGGCGCGCTTCGCGTGGTCACCAGTTGTTGCTCCACGGCCGTGCGCGTGTCTTCCAGCGTGAAGCAGACCAACGTGGCACCGTCAGTCGTCAGTTTGAGCGCGCTTTCCTTTCCGTTGGCTTGCACCCCGGGGCGGATCACCAGAATGGGCGTTTGGGGCAATTTCGCGCGCAGTCGACGACAGATGTAGCGCGCCTGCGCCAGGCCCCCCGGTGGAACTGAAATCACGCAAACCAGATCAGGCTCGTTCTCCCCGACCGGCGTCACGTGGGTACCCAGGTACGCGGACCCCACCGATTCCAGCTGAACGCTCAGCGGGTCGAAGAGCTGCGCCAGCATGCCCCACAGCGTTTCGTCGGTCATCGATCGGGCAGACACGCCGAGGACCCGCTGCGTCCGGTGCGGACTTTCGCCCGCGGGCGCACCATTTCCTTGTGGTGCACCGTCGGTGCGCCGCATGGCCGTTCCCGTTTCGCCGCCCGCGGCATCCGGAACCGCGTCCACCATCGCGCGAATCGTACGCAGGACGTATTGGTGATCGGCCTCGCTGATTTCGTTGCGGGCGCGATCGCGATCGGCCAGCAGCAAGGCGGGAATGACCACCTGGTCGAACACCTGACCACGCGTCATCGTGCGGAATCTCCTGTCCAGGATGTCCTGCGCTTCGTCCTCGTCGCCGGACAACAACCGCTGATACAGGACCAGATCATCCTCAAGCGCGGGTTCGTCGCCCAGCAAGACCGCCAGGTACGACAGGCGTGGCACCTGCTTGCCAAGTACCGCCAAACAGACCGTCAGCGGTGTGGACAGGACCAAACCAACGGGTCCCCACAGCCAGGACCAGAAGATCGCCGATACCAGCATGGCCATCGAAGACACGCCGGTCTTGGCCCCGATGACGACGGGCTCGACGACGTAGGCCGCCAGTAGGTCCAGGCCCAGGAACAGTCCCAGCGTCGCCAACACCTGCCACCAACCCGCGAATTGCGCGAAGGCCAGGGCGCCCGGAAGAACCACCGCAAGCAGGGTTCCCACGAAGGGGACGAATCGAAGCACCGCCGCGACGAATCCCCACAGCGACGCATTGGGAATGCCAATCCAATACAGCCCGAGCGCGACCACTATCCCAAAGCCGGCGTTGATTGCGGACTGATGGACCAAGAAACGGCTAATCCGGTGACCCGCCTCGTCCAGCGTTCGGGTTGTCAGGGTTACGTTTCCCCGCCCCAGAAGACGAATGAATCTGTCGCGAAGATCTTCGCGTTTGACAAGGAAGAAGATCACCAGCACCAAGACGACGACCGATCGACCAAGCGGTTCCAGCAGCGGGGCCAGGGTGTTCTCGATTCGTTCCACCGCGGTGGCTTCGGCGGGAACCACCCGAACGGGACGCGCACCTTGGTTGGCGGCGACGCGCTCGTCCAGATCGCGAACCACCCGATCGACGTTTTTTGCAAGGCCCCCCAGACCGCTGCCCTCGCTGCCCCGCAAGATGACCAGCTTCTGTCGGATCGAATCCGAGTACTTGGTCATTTGCGTCGAAAGATCGACCAACTGGCGCTTAATCAGAAACCCAAAACCGCTGACGGCGCCCAGCGCCAGCAGTACGACCAGTGCCACCGCCGCGCCACGACCCAGCGCCCGTTCAAGTCGCTTGACGGGAGGCCCCAGCGCGAATGCCACGACAAGCGCAAGAGCCAGCGGCACCAGGATCGTCTGCGCGCGCGCCAGAATAGCCACGATCAACGCGAAGGTGGCTAGCCAGAAAAAAGCCGGCCATTCCCGGCGGGGGGCGGGTACCGGTGATGGCGAAGTTGTCGTGTCGCTCACGACGGCCCGTGGTGTCGAGGCCGCGGTGACAGCGCGTGGTCGCGCGAGGCTAGACGCTGCCGGCGGCTTGCGATCATGTGACCAATCGTGTCGGCCACGCGCGCGGCGAGACGGCCGAGCGGATCGAGGATCCACCTGTGTAGCAGTGAGCTGGCCTCGACCGACGTCATGGCGCAGGCGCCCGCCAAGTGGTCATCAATCCACGCATCTCCCTGCTTGACGATCCGAGCATCGGTAACCTCGACCAGCGTTTCCAGATTGGCGAGCGAGAACGGATCCAGGTTGAAGCTGCCGACCAGCAGGCGCCGCCCATCAATGGTGGCCATCTTCGCGTGCAGGACCGAACCGCTCCATTCGTGAATGTGGACACCCGCCGCCAGCAGACGACGGTACAGGCTTCTCGTCGCGGCGCGCGCGAACGGAACATCGCTTTGGCCCGCGAGCAGCAGGCGAACCCGAACGCCGCGGCGAGCGGCGGCGGTGATGGCGCGGACGATGCCACGGTCAGGCAGAAAGTAGCCGTGCGCGACATCAATGCTTTGCCGCGCGCGGCCGAACGCCTTCAGGTACCGTCGCCGCAGGCGCCAACCTCCTCCCAGACCGCACAGGTGAATGCGCAGGGAGCTGTCAATCGAGCGCTGTGGTTCGCGACGGATCATCCGTCCCAGACGCGCGCACTGCGGCCCGCGGATCTCCAGCGCCAGGTCGGCCCAACCCAGCCGCGTGCCGACATCCAAATTCTCGTCGCCGATGTTGATGCCACCGATAAACGCCACTTCGTCATCGACCAGTAGGACCTTGCGATGGTTGCGACCAAACCCGCCAACGAACAGCGATAGAAGGCGGTTGTAGATCCGCACCTCGCAGCCGGCGTCGCGTAGTGCGGCCGCGACGGTGAGCCCACCGCGCGCCGAGCCCCAGCCGTCAATCACGACCTTGACCGTCACCCCGCGCTTGACCGCGTGCGCCAGCGCGTCGATGAAGCGTGCGCCCACGCCCGAAGGCGTGAAGGAGTACACCTCCAGGTGCAGACTTCGCCGTGCCCCCGCCATCGCCAAGAGCATGCGCGGATAGGCTTGTTTGCCGCCGTCAAGCAGTTGCACGGACTCGGGCGCGGCGGCCCAGGGATCGTCCACCGCGGGTACCACGGCGACTGCCAAAGGCCAATCGCGCGGCGCATGACTTTCCTTGATGGCCGTCATTTTCATGGTTCGGTTGCGACCGTGCGCGATTGTGCCGTTGCCGACGTGACAGGGAACAGCACCAGTGTCACCTGCCGGGCGCGGCCCCAGTCGGAAAGAAACGCACTGACCGGCTGGTCCCGCCAACCTTCGGACGGATCCATCAACAGGACCCTGCTGCCGTCGTGCCGCAACCCCACGACCACGGCGTAGTGCCCGAAGCTGTCGCGGCCTTGGCCCTTCATCAGCCCGACCAGCACGGGGCGACCTAGGGCGATTTCGTTTTTCAGATCCGTCTGCGTGCCCGCAATGAGAAATGCAGACAATCCCCGTTTCCGCGCGAAGTCGCGCAGATCCCCCACGGGCATTCCACGCTTGGGATTCGGGGGATGGATGGCGATGATGTCCGCGATGGTGGTGGGCCTGCCCCAGTAGCCGAGGACGGTGGCCAACGCGGCGGCGCCGCAATTGGTTTCGGAGGTTTGGTGAACCACGTCAACCTGCCGCACCACCAACCAGCCGGGATCACTTCCCAGTCGTGCCGGAGACACCCCAGTGGCGTGGCCGCAAGCGCCGAGAATCAAACAAGCGACCACCGCCAAAGGGCGCATTTGCATTTACAGCAGCACGACCAACAGCAAGACCACCAGCACGATCCCCACGGTCGAGCCCCCAATGTAGATACCAGCGCCCCCACCCTCGAAGGTCTCCAAGCCCTTGGCGGCGGCCTCTCGCTGGGCGTATGTCTGTGTTCCCGGTGCGACGGCCGCGGGTGCAGCCGCCGTCCCTGTTGGTGCGGGAGCCGGAATGTCTTTGACGGCATCGCCGGAGCGTTGTTCCGCCGCCGGTGGTGGCACATCTAGAACAGTCGCGTTGACGGCCGCGGGCAGGAGCAGCAGTCCCAGACCCAGGATCGCGATGGCCTTAAGACGGCGGGTCATACGATCCTCCTCCCCTGGATCAACCGCACGGCAACCATGACTACGGCGGCCACCAATAAAATGTGAACGAATCCTCCCATGGTCACCGAACTGACCAACCCAACGCCCCACAAAACCAGCAATACAACAGCAATAGTCCACAACATGGCGATCTCCTTTTCCTTGAGTTGTTCCGAGCCCGCGCCGACCGCGAAACAATTGATACTGAGCCGTAACATCTGCGCGTTCTGTCCGAATCTGGTAACCCCTGCCGCCCCAATTCGGCGTTCTCTTCTGAACGATCGATTGACTACGCAAGTCCTGGACCAATGCGCCGCGACCACCAACGCGCGGAAGCATTTCGTAAGGCGATCGCGCGCTCTTGCCATCGCCATCGGGCAGGATGTGACGACGTGCATTTGCCTATCGACCCGGCCGCTGATAGCTACCGGACGTGAAGACTATCCTTGTGGTCGGGCTCGGGGTCCTTTGTGGTTGTGGCGGCGGGGCCAAGATGGCCCCCCCTGGTGCCGACGCGGCCGTTGAGGCGCGTGTCGACGCGATCGTCGAGGCCGTCGCCGATGTCGCGCTGACCATGGTCAATTACCGGCTGACCGGCGTCATGGGAACGTTTTCGGGAGACGGCGTGAACGTGCAGGCAGGCCCGGCCCGTACCGACACGTTGGCGCCGAACACCTGTACGTTCACATCGACGGGAACGGCAAACAGTCAAATGGCGTTGATCGGCGCCAACGATTTGATGAAGTCACTCAGTGTCACCGGAACCTGGACTTGCCCGCCCGGTATGGCGACGTCGACCGGCGCCCCGGCGATGTGCATGTTTGCGGCGACCACATCGACCACGAACATGCTTCAGGTGGTTGTCGAGGCGGCTGGCTGGGCAGATGACTCAGTCGTCACATTCAAGATCACTTATCCTCCTGGCACGATCCCCGCGTGCAACTACGCGACAGTAGTGGTGGCCGCGCCGGGTTGGGGAATGACCGGCACGACCACCGCCGGCAAGTTCAAGGCCTTGACGCCTTTCACGGTTCCGGTCATGGGGGCCAAGATGTTGACCTCGGGGACGAACACATCGAACGTCAGCTGGGACTTCATGATGACCGTCGAGCCCAGTCCCTAGGTCGCGTCGGGGTCGACACGCGCCAACCCACCGCATGCTTTGTCATGGCCGACAACTGTGGGCCAAGTTCTGGCACACGACGGGATCAGGATAGCCGGGGGCCACCGGCCTCGACGCGATCCAGATATGTGGATAATTCACCGACCCACCTGCGTGACGCATCGGTGTCGGCGCTCCCGGCTGACTCCTCAAGGGCGGCGCCGATATCAGAGATGGTCGGGAATCCAAAACTGGCACCGGAGCCCTTCATTGAGTGCCCTAAACGTTCCACAATCTCAAATTCATGCCGATCCAAAGCGGCGAGCATCAAGATGACATTCTGTCGGCTGTTGTGCAGGTACTTGGGAACTACGTGTGCGAATTTAGGATGCAAAGGCACGAAGAGAGCATCCTTCCGGTTGGTCTGCTCTTTCGACGAGGGAGCCGCGACTGCGGAATGATCCTTGATAGCTTGCAGGAGCACCTCTTGTTTGATTGGTTTCGTCAAGAACGCGGTACATCCCGCCGCCAGGCACTTTTCTCGATCCCCCTTCAAGGCAGATGCCGTCAGTGCGATGATCGGCGTAGGGGGCCGGTTGTTCGCCTGTTCCCAGGCTCTAATCGCCCGCGTCGCGGTCAACCCATCCATCACCGGCATTTGTCGGTCCATAAGGACTAGGTCGAAGTGTTGCGCCGCAAACATTTCACAGGCGACGGCCCCAGTCTCGGCGATCTCGACCCGGTACGGCGTGTCCTCCAGGTAGGCGAGCGTGATCGTGCAGTTGTCGGGGGAGTCCTCCGCCAGAAGAATACGCAACGGCGGTAGTGGCGGCTCAAGACCGGTGTCGATCGGCTCGACCGCCCGCCGCGCTGCTTCGACCCAAATCTCGAACGGCACGACAAGGGAAAATACGCTGCCCTTCTCGACCGTGCTTTCGGCCCAGACCCGTCCACCCATCAACTCTACCAGGCGCTTCGAAATCGTGAGCCCGAGCCCTGAGCCCCCAAACCTGCGCGTGGTGGATGAGTCGGCTTGAGTGAACCGCTCAAACACCCGGCCCAATTTCTCGCTCGGAATGCCAATGCCGGTGTCCGAGACAGTGAACCGCAATGCCGTCGGGACGGAGGCGTCCCGTTCCGGCGTCACTCGCAGGGACACTTCGCCGGATTCCGTGAATTTGACCGCGTTGCCGAGCAAATTGAGCAGCACCTGCCGCAGCCTTGTCGGGTCGCCGACTAGGTCTCTAGGCACTTCCGGAGCGATCTCTA
>JANOJB010000015.1:0-8169 GCA_031407985.1 Pseudomonadota bacterium
CGACAGGCCGATGGACTCTTTCGGCTGGACGCGGCGCCAGGCCTGGCCGGCGCGCCCCGCAACAGCTTTCGGCGCGGGCACCGGTTGGTTCCGTTGGGACCCGGGCGTTTGCTGGAATGGATGCCGGTTGCCTGCGCCGACGGCGGGCAATCCTGCGCCCGCTACAACATCTGGCGTTTTTCCTTGGAGGAGGGAACCGGGACGCGCGATCCCTTCGAGGTCGACCCGGCTGCTTCGGGTCTGTGGACCGATGTCGGTACGGGAGAGGATCTGTTCGCGGACGAGGCCCATCTTTTCGTTTGGTCGCGGGTGTCAGGCGCCTTGCGTGCGTATGTTCTCGACCCCAACGCCGCCGATCCCCTGGCCCAGGCACTCATGGTCAACCGGCCGCAGACCTTCGAAACGCTGCAAACCGCGGACTGGACCCCACCCACGCAGGCGCCCGCCATCAAGCACCTGGTGCTCATCCTTCAGGATGGTCGATCGTTCGACTCGTACTTCGGGCGGTATTGCCGGGGAGGGGGAACGTCCGGCGAAGGGCCCCCTTCGTGCGAGGAAGGCCCTGCGTGCTGCGAGGGCATCCCGGCCGAGACCCCCGTTCCGTGCGTGCCCCTTGATACGACCGCCGAACGGTCGCATCAGCCGAACAGTCAACCTGGTTGCATGCGCGCCAAGATGAACGGTGGAGCGATGGATCGGTTCGCACAGACCGAGGTGGTTGGATGCGGCCACCCCGAAGACCTGTCCTGCGTCGGCGTCGGTACCACCGCTGGGGCGCTGGACGCCTACCACAAGCTGGCGGGGCAAGGTGCGCTGGCGGACAAGTTCTTCCAAACCTACGGCTTCGTTGAAGGGGATGCGATCGATGGGAGCGTCCGCGGATCGACCACCGATCCCTCCACTCAGAATTTTCTCTACCTGACCGCCGCGCGATTCGGCGATCCCTTCTCGTTCGCGAACACGCCGCTCATTGATGATGAATTGGCTCGGATGGAGATACCCTGGGCCATCTACGGGGGTCACCAGAGCCTGACCCGGATGCGCCTGTTCGGGGCACCACGGTTCCAAGACCCGCATTGGTATCCGTACCGCGAGCTTGAACACGGCGAGGTGGAAAGCGACCTCGCCACCGGCGAGCTCCCCGCGGTGTCGGTGGTTCTGCCCGATGGCAGCGATGCTGAACGCAGCGAGGCGCCCGGGCATCGCGTCGATCGGGCCATCGAATTTGTCAGCAAACTGGTCCAGACCATCGAACAATCACCGAGGTATCGCGAAAACACCCTGGTGCTGATCACCTACCTGACGGCCGGGGGGCACTACGACCACGCGCGTCCTCCCGTGCCCCCGCCCCTGACTGTGGACGCCACGGCGGATGGAAAACGAGCGATCAACTACGGTCCCCGGGTTCCCCTGTTGGCGTTGGGACGGTTCGCGCGAAGAAATCATATCTCGCATGTGCCGCTCGAGATGTCTTCGATCGCGGTGTTCATCGAATGGAATTGGCTGGTCGGCCGGCAGGTCAAACAAACCGGACAGCCGAGCGATCCGCGCCGCTACCGAGACACGTGGGTGCACAACATCGGATCCTTGTTGGATCCCGCGGTGGCCGTTCCCGAGACCCGCTTTTAGGATTCGCTGGCGGGCAGTCCCCTGGCCGCCCTCAGGGAGAATGGGTACGCAAGCAGGTACGACGTTCGACGAGAACGCGCGATACCTGATTCTCGAAGACTGCAACGGAGGTCACCCTGTGGTCCACCAACAGCCGGCCCAGGCAGTTGTACGCAACCAACTGATATCCCAACTTGTCGAACGGGCCCAACGTCGCGGCGATGGCGGATGAGAACGGGCGCGCCACGTAGAAAAGTACTGTTGCCGTGCCGGCCAGGTACTGGTCGCCGTCGGTGTTGTCCGCGCCGGGAATGGTCCCCTGCGAATCGATGGCGAACGTTCCGTCGTCGTCGGCGTCGTCCACGATCACCAGCTCGCCCACGGCCACCAGCGCCACTTCACCCGATGGTGCCTCGATCTCCACCAGCGCCTCTGGTGGAGGTGAGCGAAAGATCTGAAACACGAACGGTAGGCGTCCGCCAGGATCGGCGGGGCCAGGGGCCGCTACCGTCGAGTCGATCCAGCGAACCGGCATCGCAACATCAGGATGACGCTGCAACGGATCGGTCCAGATCACGCTGACCATTGGATTGCTTCCGGACGGAAGCGGTGCGATCAGCCTGGCCTCGAATTCCTGGGGCTGTTCATAGGCGTCCCCGGGAACCACTCCCCCGGTGCACGCGGGGGCAGCCGCCGCTAGACAGATCAAATACAGCCGCGCCGCGACCCATCGATCGTGTCCCACGCGTCCCATCACGGATTCCAGGTTCAGGGAGATACTGTGCGGGTCATGCACAGCTGAATCGGGCCGCCGGGAGTGCCCTTGATTTGTGTCTGAAGCGTGTCGAAACCGTCCTTGTTGAAGAATAGGGTAAGCCAGCTGTCGCATGGCTCATCGCTGGGAACCCTAAATTTTCCCACGTCGTTGGTCGCGTAGGTAACAATCCCCATATATTGGCTGCCCCGGAAACCGCGATCGACCCTTACGGTGATTGCCGCTTCCGGGATCGGGACCGCTGTCTCGCAGTTCACTACGACCCCACCTACTTCAAAAAAACAATCGCATGATGGCAGAAGTCCCAGTGCCACAATGGCCCGTGCAACCTGCCACCTTGGCGCCCTGGTCCTCGTGTGCAATCGAGTCAAGACACTACCATCTCGGAATCGTGAGAATTTGCGGCCAAGGGCTACTTCCGGGGGGATACGGGCCCAGTTCGAGCCAATTGGCTTCATTATAGGTACCAGTCGTCGCGTATGGAATCTCAATCGCGACCAGGTGCAAGGGGAATCTAGAAGACACTAAAACCACGTTCCAGCCCCCAACACCGCCGACAGCGCCGGTCGCCAGGTGGTCGAGACGCCCCCTACGGTTTGGACGCGCAAGGCGTAGACGGGAGCCCCCAGCCCGACACGAAGATAGAAGCGACGAGAAAACGTTGTGTCGACCAGCAACGTCGGTCCAGCGAGCGGGCTCCACGAACTGTGGCGATCCCCACCGTCGATCCGTTGCGCCATGCGGGAAACGCCCGCCTCGATTCCCCCGGCCACCGCCAGCGCCAGTCCGCGCCCCCGCACGCCAAGATCGTGTACGCGCAGCAGAGCGACGGACGCGGTCCCTTCCCATGTGGTGGACAACAGGCGCGCGCCGGCGTGGCGCGCCTGACCCAAGCCCAGACGCAATTCCAGCGACGCGACACTGAAATCGACGCGCCCCACGATCTGCAACCCCAGTGAGGGCCCCAGTTCAGCGATCGATGTTCGTGCCGTTGTGCCGGCGGACAATCCAAAAGCCACCGCAGCCGCCCCGCCGCCCTTTCGCACCATCTGTCCGAACGCGACGGAAGATGTCGCAACCCCGCTGACGGGCGTCGAGCGACCTTCAGCGACGCTGACAACTCCGACGTCCAGGTTGCTCCTGCCTCGGCGGGTGATCTCGTACGATCCGGGATCGAAGGCCAACAATTCGCCGCCTCGGCTGACCACCTCGGCGGCCACCGTGCCGTCGCTGCGGCGGATGAAGTACCACCCCGGAACGTCGAGTCGAATGTGGCCGTAGCCGATCCCGGACACACCCGGGCGGGTCAGCAGTAGATCGTCGCTGCCATTCAGGTCCAAACGATACGTCGGGTGTTGCGGTCCGGTGGTCGTTCCCAGCGTTGCGGCCACTGTTCGCTCGGAGGTGTACGCGAACGCTTCAGTCAGCGATACGCTTCCGTCGCGGTTGCGATCCGCCAGGCCCGACAGCCCCAAGTGCAGATAGTGAGTGAAGACCGCCCCACCCAGCTGATCAGACTCCTGAGCCAGTTCCGATCCGGCGCTGGCAGCCAGGATCGCCAACCCCCTCGTCTGCTCGTCGGCTCCCAGCGCCAGCGAAAATCCCTGTCCCGAGCGTCCCCCCTTTTCGCGGGTCAGCACCCCCGCCTGGCAGGCATCGAGAATCAAGACCCGCACGGCGGCCGGCAGAGCCTGGACCGCCTGCCGCAGGTCGGCCAGCGGATAAGACGACGTACCGAGATGCAGGTTCTGTCCGTCGGCGTGGCCCGAGTAGTAGAACACCACGAGGTGCTGGCCGGGGAGGGCCTGCATCCGGGCTGACAGATCCGCCAGCGCCTGGCGCAATTCGTTGGCGGTGCGACCCAACTGCACGGCGATCCCATCGGGCGCGAATCCCCCCACGCGACTGAGGAGCATCGCCAGCCGGGCAGTGTCGCTTTGCGCATACCGCAACCGCACGTCGGCACCATGACCCTCGTCGTTTCCCACCAGCAAGGCCAGGCGAGCCCCCCACGAACGACTGGGATTGGCCAGCAAGGTACAGAGGCAAACCAGTACGACCCCCGCCAGCTTCAACCGCGCGCTCATGCTCGCGCCGCGGGTCATCGGGGGCGTGGTTCCTTGCGCAGCAACACCGAGGTCTCCACGCAAACGCTGTCGAGGGAAACCACCGCCTCGGGATGACCACCCGCGCGTGACAACGCGGCGGCGGCGTTGCTCGTGAACGTTTTTGGATCGGGCGGGGTCGGACACAGGACCGCGAAAACCCGTTCGGCCCCGAGGGTCTCGTCGGCGACGATGCTGCCTGGCAAGGGGTTGACCCCCGCCGCGTCCAGCCGCACAGCGCCCGCCACGTCGCCAGCGGCGGGCACGTACAGGGTCACCGCCCGCGCGGCGTCGACGCCCAACACCACTGCGTTTCCCGGCGCCGCGGTGGTCAGCGAAAAACGCATCTCGTCGCCGGGATGGACCTTGCCCTCTCCGCGCACGGTGTCCACGGTCCCGTCGGCGCGTTTGACGAACACGGTCAGGGCCAGTCCCCCCTTGGTACGTTCCGTCGTGAGGGGGCGGGTCGGCCACATGATCAGTAACCCCGCCGCCGCGCAGCCGAACACCGCCGCCGCGCCGAAGGCCTGGAGCCGACGACGAGCGCGCCCGGTCCCGGAACGAGCGATCGCGGCGCGCAGAGCCAGGCCGGCAGGGAGCGGTTCCACGGAAGCAAACGAGGCCAGCCGGGCGCTGCACTCCGCGCAAACATCGAGGTGGCCGCGCAAACGCGCATCCCGCGCGTCACCAGCCAGATCACCGGCCAACAACTCGTCCAGCTCCAGGCTTGATAGGCATCCCGGCCTGCGTCGCGGGGAAGACGGCGACATCACGAGGCCAGCCTTTCATCGGGAAACAGCTGCGCCACAAGCTCGCGAAAGGACGCCAACCGGTTGCTGATGGTCCGCCGCGAGACCCCCATGAGCGGAGCAATCTCGTCGTAGGTCAACTCGTCGACAAAGAAGTAAACCGCGACATCCTGAAGCTCCTCGGGGACGCGGCTCAGGATCTCGGCGACGATGACCCGTGCTTCGCCCTTCGCCGAAACCGTTCCCGTGGTGACAGTGTTCTCGGCCAGGCGGGCCTGTTGACGCCGCAGATCGCGCAGGCGGTTCAGGCACAGGTTCGTGGTCACCCGGTACAGCCAGGCGGTCGGCGTGGGCTCGGGGGGAACGTGGCGACCGGTGCGGATCACCCGCATGAAAACCTCCTGCGTGGCGTCGTGCGCCGACTCGCTGTCGCCCAACAATTGCAGGGCGCGACGATACACGGTCCGGCTGTAGCGGCCGTAGCACGCCTCGAAATCCTGCCATTCGCTCACGGCGCGGCATCCTATCTTCCAGACGACATCCGGCAAGCGACGTTTGTGCGGTCGCAACGTGTCCGACAAACCACGGGCACGGCGCCACGCATGCGCTAGGATCGCGCCATGCAAACCCTGATTCATCTCGCGGTGCTGACCGGCGTCGTGTTGCTGGCCAGTCGCTTCATTGCCGGTGTCAGGATCGCCAGTCTGCCGGCGGCGATTCCCGTCGCACTGGTGTTCAGTGTTTTCAACTGGCTGCTGGGCTTCCCGCTGAAGTTCCTGGTCAACGTGATCGTGTTCGTGCCTGCCATTCTGACCTTGGGGTTGCTGTTCCTGGTCGTACCGTTAGTCGTGAACGCGATTCTGCTTTGGGTGACCGACAAGGTGCTGCACGTGTTCGAAATCCAGAACACGCGCGCCTTGTTGCTGATGGCTCTGTTGATCAGCGTCGCCAATTTCGTGTTTCACCGGCTGGTCTGACGCTCGCGGCACGCGAAGCATGCCCGGGTCTGACCTTGTCCCGCGCGGCGCCGATCACCGCGGGGCGACTTGGGTTAGTCTGACGACGCTGCCAACCCCATGACGCCGCCGCCGATCCCGCCCCATCGTCCCCGCGTGTTCCGTGATCCGGTCCACGGCGACATCACGTTCGCGCGCGGGCCGTTTCAGCGCCTTTTGGAACAGGTGATTGACACGGAATTGTTCCAGCGACTGCGCGGCATCCGACAGACCGCCGTCATGAATCTGGTTTTTCACGGCGCCGAACATTCACGGTTCGCGCATTCGATGGGGGCGGCGCACGTCGCCGGCCTGATGCTGGAATCGGCGGCACAAAATTCGGGGCTTCAGGTTTCGGCAGCGCTGCGCGAGGAAACCGTTCTGGCCGCGCTGCTGCACGACGTGGGGCACGGTCCGTTCTCGCATTCCCTGGAGGAGATCATCGGTCCCGCGTTCGCGCACGAACGCATGTCGGTGCGCATCCTGACCGCGCCTGAATCCGAAATTCAGCGGCTGTTGGTGGCGCACGATCCCGGCTTGCCCGATCGCCTGCGCGCGTTCATCGAACACGGGCCGGGAGCGGCGCGCCACTGGACGCACGAGATCGTTTCCAGCCAACTGGACGCCGATCGCCTAGATTACCTAGCGCGCGACGCGCTGATGGCCGGGATTCGCACGCACGCGTTCGATCTGGGACGCCTGGTGCGATCGCTGGTGGTCATCGACGAACACCTGGTCGTGGACGCGCGCGCGCAGGACATCGTCGAGGCGTTCCTGCTGGCGCTGGATCAGATGTACGGCACGGCCTACTACCACAAGACCGTACGGGCGGCGTCGCTGCTGCTGGAGGCGACCATAAGGCGGGCGCTGGATCTGGCCCGCGATGAATCCGCGGGGGCTGCGCCAACCGCGCCGTCCGCCCAGGTGTCGACCGTATGGCGCGATCGTTTGTTTCCCTCCCACGCGGGACGACCTGATCCCTTCCACGCGCTCTTGACCGAAGGTGACCAGATCTCCCTTCACGACTTCGTTCAATTGGACGAGGCCTACGTGATGTCGCTGTTTGGTCGTTGGCGCGACGCGGGCGATCCGACGCTGGCGCAACTGGTGACTGCTCACAAAACACGCCGGTTTCCGAAGATGGTTCGCCTTCCGATCGAGACCACGTCGTTTGCGCGCGGCGACTGGGACGCGGCGGCGACCGTTGCGACGGCGCTCTTCCGCCAGCGTTTTCCCGATCGCGATCCCCGCTACTACGTCCACTTCGACGAGCCCGAACGTCTGTCGTACAAACGTTACGCCCCGGGCGCGGGGGCCGAGCCGATTCGCGTGACGGCACCGGGCGGAACGTCGCGTCCGATCGAATCCGATCCACGCAGCATCGCGAACAACTTGTCGACGCGGCTGTACGTCCCGCGCCTGTTCGTACCTGAAGAGATCCGCGACGACGTTGAACGCAAGTTGGGCGGGCGACCAGGCACGCGCGACTGATTGTCGCGCCCCCTGATTCACCCGCCCAAACGGATGCGTAAATCACGCCTTCGATTGCCCGGAGACCTTGCGATCGCCGCCCAACCGCGGCGTTCGATCGCTATTTTTTCGCCGGTGCGTTGGCGGGTGCGGCGGGAGCGGGGGCAGCGGGTACCGCAGGTGCCGCGGGAGCAGCGGCGGGTGCGGCGGCGGATGCGGCCCCCTTTGGGGCCTTGGCCGGAATGAAGTCACCCTTGGCGTGCTGGTGGACGAAAAGGACGCATTCAGTCTTGCTTTTGCACACGTCGTTGTGGAACTGCTTTCCGGGCTGCATCACGTACGATCCGGGACCGAACTCTTTCGCGTTCGCATCGCCTTCATTGGTGTGAAGCCACGAGCCCTGCACGCTGACCGCGTGATAGTCGCCGGTGTGGGCGTGCATGCCCGCCTCGAATCCCGGCGGGAGC
>JANOJB010000036.1:0-4891 GCA_031407985.1 Pseudomonadota bacterium
CAGGTCGGGGCCCTTGGCGGTCGCGGGGGTCTCCACGGGCTCACCGTCCTCGGCGCCGGGGCCCGAGACCACCATGTGCGATTGGCCCAACTCGCCCACCATGTCGTTCAGCGTCCGGTAGAACGCGGCATCACCGGGCGCACCCAGCGCCAGCGGCTCGTATTTGCGGCGCACGGCGTCCCAATCGATACCTCCCAGTTTTGGGTCGTAGTGTCGATCGCGAACGGTTTGCCACACCGCCTCGACGATCGCGCGCCGCTGGGTGGTGCGCTGGGCTTGCCGCGCGTCGGGACCGGAGACCGGCGTCGGCGTGAATGTCGGCTGCAACCGCGGATCCGGCGCGGGTGGTGGTGGCGGTGCCGGTTCAACGGCCGGTGGAAGAGGCTGCGCGGTTCCGCAGGCGACGCCCGTGAGCGACACGATTACGAAAACACGAAGCCAGGAATATCGAAAACGTGCGCGGACGGTCGTCATGGTTGCTCCAGATTGTGTGCGATGGCGGCGCCTGCCGCCGCGCCGGCTTTCGCGGCCAGATCGGGACCGACATAGCCCGTGATATCCCCGCAGGCGTGGACCCGTGGAGCCGAGGTTTGAAAGTGATCGTCGACCGGCACCGCGAAGCCGCCGCGCGCTTCGTCGAAGGACACGTCCGCGCCGTGTTGCCGGGGCAGTTCCGATGCCGGTGCGGGCATGGCGGCGACCGCCACCACCTCGGCGGAGAGACTGCGTTCGCGGCCCGCGCGATCCGCCACGATGAGCCCACGCAGTGTGGTCGTGCCGCGCACGGCGACGGGGTGTTCGCGTTCCGCGTCGATGCGGTGAACCCCATTGGCGCGAAACCCCGCCGCGATCAGGCCCGCCGCCAACCGATCGCCGTAGGATTCCGGGCCGACGATGGCTACCCGCCGGCCGGGGCGAATACCGTGGCGGAACGCCAGACGACCGCAGGCACGCGCCGACAGCACGCCCGGCCTATCGTTGTCCATGAAAGGCAGGTTCTGATCGTACCCTCCCGTCGCATACAAGATGCGACGCGCGGCCACGCGCAGCAGACCGGACGGGGTGGCAACGGCCAGCGTGCCGCGAATGGCGTCGCTGCGGCGATCGGATTCGATGATGTCCTCGGGGAAGAATCCGATCGCCGTCGCCGATCCCAAAACGCGAACGCCGGCCGCGCGCGTGGCGGTGGTGGCGTCCGCGGCGCGCGTGAATCCCAACGGTTCCGCCAGCAACGATCCTCCGGGCTCGGACTGCTCGTCCACCAGCAGGACAACGGCGCGCGGAACCAGACGCGACAGCGTCGCGGCCGCCGTCAACCCCGCCGGACCGGCGCCGACGACGCAGACATCAACCAGCTGAACGGGATCCAGGCTCGCGCCGCCCTTCGTCGGCAGTGCCGCCGGTGGTGTGTCCGGCAACGTTCCGGATCCGCCCATCTGGCGAACCAGGCTGACCAACAACCGGTTGGCCACGCGGTTCCCCGTCATCAGTGTGTGATGGTCCATCTTGTCGGGAAACATCCAATCGGCGGCGGCCAGCAGGTCGATCTCGGCGTTTGGAAATGAATTTTGGCGTTCGCAGCGCAAGCCCGCGCGCGCCGGAGTCATGCACGCGCGGACGTTCGGCCGCCCGTCGACGCGCAGGAAACACGAGGCGCAGTGCCCCTCGAAACAAAACGCTCCGCGTGGCCGGTGAAACTTGGTGGACCGCGCCAGCGTGCGAACGTCGGCCGCCCACAGCGCGACGGCCACCGATTCGCCGGCGAAGGCACGCACGGAGCCGCCCTCGAAATCGATGGTGCACGGATCGGTCCTGGGCAAGACCGTGGGCAGGACGCGGAGATCGTCGGTCAAGGCCGATTGAATGTATCAGACAGCGCGACGTGGGTAAGTCGGGGGGCCGTGATCTCGCGACGAGGCGGTTCCTACAATACCGGACACATCATCATTTCGAGACAGGTGTTCGGCACGCAGATCGATCCGAGTTGCGGGTAGCTGCAACAGCTGGCCCCCTGACCACAGTAGCCGGCGGGGATCATGCTGCACTCCATCCCCAGAATCGGAATCGTGCACAGGCAAGGCGTGTTTTCCGGCGGGACAATCCCCGCGAAGCCCTCGCACGCACAGATCAGTCCGGACCCACATTGCGACTGACCTCCGCCCTTGGCACAAGGCGCGCCGACATTCTTGTCGTTGCCGGCGGCCGGCGGGCATCCTGCCGGCCAGTCGGGGAATCGGAAGTCGAAGGTCACGCCGTCCTGCACGGCGGAATCCACCAATTTGCCGCCCTTGCCGGACGAACACGCGGTCACCACCATCCAGCCTGAAAGGGCGACCGCCAGCAATCCCAGTCGCAGCACCCATTGACTCCCCATCCTGGTGTGCGTTCGAAGGGAAACCGGCTGGCGAATCATGTCTTCAAGACTACACCGAAAATCTAGTCGAAGTCGCGGCTGACCCGCAAAATGAAGGACCGCGATCCCGCGAAACCCAGGACGCCCATCGAATCGGCCCCACGTGACAGGCCGATCCGGGATACGACGTCGACGTGATAACGGTCTACGTGAATCCGCACCGCCGGAATGACGAAAAGCGCCCGCATGTGGCTCAGCTTCGGAAACATGACGGCGTCCAGTTCGTTCAGTTGGTGCGTGTAGTTCCCTGCGACCGACAGGCTCAGCGCCTCGATGATGCGACACGCGATCGCCAGGTGCGCGTCCCAGAAATAGATGTTCGGCACGGGGATGGGCAGGTCCAGCACCTGTCCGTCAGGACCGGTCAGCATCAACAGGCCCTGATTCGTCACGAACGAAAACCTTCCCAGCGCCCCCCCCAGCATCAATGTCGGCTCGACGTGGAAGTAGTAGGGCAGGACGTATACGCCCACCATGCCGTCGTTCAGGTTGGTGAACTCAAATCTGGTCGTGTGGGTCGGGACCCGGATCCGCAATCCGAAGCCGCCCACCAGCGGCATCGCGTCGACGGGCAGCGCATCCGTCCACTGCGCCCCCAGGCGGAAGTCGCCGATCGACAGCGCGGTCTGGTGCCTTTCTTCCGGGGCGATCGAAATGGCCGTGTTGGGATTGATCAGGTCCAACGTGGTGGCCTGCGACGCGGGCAGCTCGGTATCGAACTGGAAGCGCCGCCATTTCAGGCTGCCTCCGACGGCGAACCGCAGATTGCGTCCCGATCCCGCAATGTTGGGTAGGGCCGACAGGTCAGGCGTCTGCGCGAACGAACCGTCGACGTAGAGACGCGTTCGCGGTTCGACATTGCGCAACTGCGGGGTGTCCACGCCGGGCGGAGCGTCGTGGGCCCAAGATGGGGCCGGCGTTTCGGCGAGGGCGGGATGCGCGCAAAACATCAACACCGTCATCGCGGCGAACGTCAACCTGGGGGGGACGGCGTTCATGGCGGCAAGGGAAACGCGTAGCGAGGGTGCTTGTCAATCAATCCGAGTACGTGTCTCCACCGTCGCCCGTTCGCCAAAAATCGCCGTTCCGACACGCACCATCGTCGCCCCTTCGGCGATGGCGTCGGCAAAGTCGCCGGACATGCCCATCGATAACTCGGTCAGCGTGACGCGGGGGCGGGCGACACGGCCTTCGCTTTCGGCCAGTTCGCGCAGCGTGGCGAAATGGCGTCGCGTGACGGCGGGGTCGTCGGAAAGCGGTGGAATCAACATCAGCCCTAGACACGTGACGTGGGTGGCAGTCGCGAATCGATCCAACAGTGCCGACAAGCGATGGGGTGGAATGCCGCCTTTTCTGGTTTCGGCGGCGACGTTCACCTGAACCAGGCAGGCCTGATTGACATCCGCGCCGGCGGCGGCCGCGCGCCGATCGATCTCGGCCAGTACGTCGGCGTCGTCCAGCGACTGAATCAACGCCACCTGACCGGCCAGGTATTTCACCTTGTTGCGTTGAATGGGACCCAGATAATGCCAGCGCGCCGCCGCGGCCACCGGCGCATCCGATGCCAGGGCCGTCCGTTTGTCGCGCAGTTCTTGGGCGTAGTTCTCGCCGAAGTCCAGTTGACCGGCGGCCAAGGCGGCGCGCACGTCGTCGGGTGGCATCATCTTGCTGACCGCTATCAGGCGAACGCTGCCCGGGGTTCGTCCCGCGCGGCTTTCGGCGTCCGCGATACGCGCGTGGACTTCAGCCAGCGCGGCCGCGATTGCCCCGGTCCGTGTCATGCGATTGCGGGGAACCGTTCGGGCGGATAGCCGGGCAGGGCCTCCAGCGCCCGCAAATCGGCCAAAACTTCGGCCAGCGGAAGTCCGATGACATTGGTCAGGGACCCACGCACCTCGGTGACGAACGCGCCCGCGATCCCCTGGATGGCGTAGCCGCCCGCCTTACCGCGCCATTCGCCACCGGCGACATACGCCGACACTTCACGTGGATCCAGCAGGCGGACGGCGACGATGGTCGTCACGGCGCGATCCACTTCACGTGTACCGTGGACGATTCGGTAGGCGGTCGTCACCTCGTGCCGCCGTCCCGCCAGGCGCTCCAACATCGCGCGCGCGTCGGGCTCATCGGTGGGCTTGCCCAGGATGGTGCCATCGACAATCACCGTGGTGTCGGCGGCCAGCAACGGCGTGGTCGGGGGGGCGCCGTCGACGCGCGGTAGGGACGCGACGGCTGCCGCCGCCTTTTCGATAGCGACACGCCGGACATAGTCGCCGGGCTTCTCACCCGGGCGTGGTGTCTCGTCGATCTCCGTGGGCAGGACCGCCAGGCGCAGCCCCAACCGCTCCAGCAGTTCGCGCCGCCGCGGCGAAGCCGAAGCCAGAATCAAGTCGGGGCGATCCTTCTCCTGCTGTTGCATGGCTCCAGGCTTTTACCCGAATCCCCCCGGCACGCCAGCACATCACGGGCGCCGCTTGC
>JANOJB010000070.1:0-10419 GCA_031407985.1 Pseudomonadota bacterium
GATGCTGCGTACGTCGGCGGGATCGCCGGGATGTCTCACCGATCCCGGCAACCCCGCCGTGTGTCACCCGATTGTTTGCCCAACCGGGCCGTGCACCGAGGGCCAACTGGCGGGCACCGAGGGCGGCATCGATGGTCCCGGATCGCCGTCCCGTTTCGCCGACGGTCACGTGCCGTCTGTTTATCCAATCGTCAACGTGATCACGGGACTGGACTTCCGTATTCCCAACGTGCGCAATTTCGCGGTCAAGTTCGACATGGGGTACTTCTTCCCCTACTTCTTCTTCGGCGGCAGCGTCGCGTACCAGATCTGACCGCGCCCCCGCGGGTTTCGCCGGCCTGACAGCTACGGCGGCGACAGCGTCAGGTCCAGGTGCAAGGTGTCGTCGATCCGGGTGAGATTTCCACCGAGCAATCCAAACTGGCTGGTGGCCAGTTTCACCGCGGCCTGCGTGGCGGCGTCGGCGTTGGCGGCAAATTTCCCAAGCAGACGTCCCACGTTGATGTGCAGGAAGCCGACGTTGGCCTGGGTTCCAAAACGCACCGGGCGCCGCCGCGTGCGGTAGTACCAGCCGAGGCCCGCTCCCGGCGGCGCGATCGCCAGACCGACGTGGCCTCCGGCCAGCGATTCGATCGCGGCTTCCTCGAAGGAGGCGTGCGCGCCGAAGTCAAAAAAACGCGGCGTTCGGTCGCCGAAGGTCTGGCGCTCGCCTTTGGTTCCCGCCGTGCCCAAAGCCAATTCCAGCGCCCCGGCGGCCGTCTCGGGGAACGACAGGAAGTAGGTGACGGAGCCCAGCCAGCCCCGACGGGCGGCGGCGGGATCACCCAGCAGGGCCACGACGTTGCGCGGGCGACCCTGGGGCGGCGCCGCGGACAACAGGGGCAACGCTTTGTCGACGACGGCGCGGCCCAGCTGCGGCCAGTACCTGATCAGCGCCGCCACCGGGCCCGCGGATCCACAGCCGGTGTCCACACCGTCAAGGGCGGCCAGCGCCCGCGCCAGGCGATCACGCGGCAGGAGGTTTGCCCCGGTCACGCCACCGACGGTGTCCAGCGACGAGACCAGTAGTGCCCCGGCGCCCAGGCCGTTCGGGACGATGGCGCGCCCGTCGGCCAGGCCGTCATCCGCGGCGACACCATCGAACACGCTTCTTCCGAGCGCTGTCAGCGTCCAAACGATCTCCAGCTTCCAGTCGAATGGGTGCATGCGCAAAAGCAGCGCCGCCTCGTCCAGCAACGCACCGTCGGTGGCGGACCAGTCGTCGCGGCACGAGGCGCGCGGAGCCAGCTGGGCGATGGCCGGCGGCGACAACACGACCGAGACCGAGGATTCGGGCGATCCCAGCAGGGGGCGGGGCGGGCGCGACAGCTCGTCGGAAAGGCGCCGGCGCGCCGGTGCGACCATCTTCGCGAAAACCGGTCCCACGTCGTCCGTCAAACTGGGCTTGCCGGCCCACGGCTCGGCCCAATCGATAATCGCGCGCCCGTCGCGGATGCGCAGCGCCAGCAGCTCACCGTCGGGTGCGCGGGCGAACAGCCGCACGGACGCCCGTTTCACCGTCGCGACCAGCGTCTTCGTCCAGGCCGGCCATGGCGGCGTGCCGCGCGCGCGCGGGGCGCGGATGATCGTCGCGCCGCGCTTTTGCAGGGCCTGGACAAACGCGTTTTCCAGCTTGGTTTGATCAGATGGGTCGCCGCCTCCGTTCTGACCGATCTTGATCACGGCCCGGTGTCGCACCCAGACCAGGGGTGCGGCGGCCGCGCGTCCAGCCGCGCGTCCGGACGTGCGTCGTTGCAGCCAGTCGTCCGCGTCGATCTGTCCCCACGACACCAGGACCAGCGCGTCCGGGTCCAGGCCCCTTTCGCCCAGCTCGCCGCGGCTGAACGAATAGAGGCCGACGCTGTCGCGCGCGCGGTCGAACGCACTGACGACGCCGGGGAAAATGCCGGACAGCAGGTCCATCAGCGCGAACCCATCGCCCAGATCGGTCGGTCTAATCGCGAACAACGCGGCCGCGCGCGCGTCCAGCTCGGCGGCTCCGTCCAACGGGCCGGGCCGGGGCGCGTCCCCCGGACCGGGTCTATCCGCCGGGGCGACGGCGGTCGGGACCAGCGGGATCGGATCCGATACGGGTTTGGGGACGCCGACGGTGGGCGCGGTCGCGCGCGCGGCCGGAACGACCAAGGTGCCCAGACACAAGGTGCCCAGACACAAGGTTGTCCAAGCGACCAGGGCGCGCGGTCGGTCCCGCCGCACGCGGGTGCGGATCACGGGCGGCGCCTCACGGGCCTGCCCCGCCCAGCAGTCGCGTCACTTCGACCCGGGCGGCGGCATCCGGCGGCGCCAAATCCAGATACCGACGGAACGCGGCGTGCGCACGCTCCCGGGATCCGGCGCGCGTCTCGGCGAACCCCAGCTGGAAATAGAGATCGGCGCGCCAGGACGGTGCGGACGGTGCGGATTGTGCGGACGGCCCGGACGGCGCCGACGGTCCGGACGGCCCGGGGGGTGCACCGGGGCGGATGCGTTCGGCCGCGGCCCGCAGGTGGGGAAGCGCCGCCGGCGCATGGCCGCGATCCATCTCCAGCCGGCCCAGGCGATAGCGGGATTCGGCGACCGCCGGCGCCAGTTTCGCTGCGGTTCTCCAGGCGGCTTCGGCGCGCGCGACGTGCCCCATTCTATCCTCGGCTTGGCCCAGCAGCAGATGCGCCTCAGCGTGCAGGGGCAGGCTGGATGCCGCCGTGGCCAATTCTTTCGCCGCGGGTTCGATCTCACCGCGACGAAGCAGAATTCGTCCGCGCTCGACACCGGCCTCGGGAATGTCGCGTGCACGCCCGAGCGCGCCAAGAGCCTCCTCGTCGCGTCCCAGCGCCGTCAGCGCCCGGCCGAACTCCAGCTGGACCTCGGGCGATCCGTCGACCGCCATCGCGCGTCGCAATTCAGCCAGCGCGCGCCCGTGATCGCCTTGCAGCCGCCACACGTCGGCCAACGCCAACAGCGCACCCGGCGTGCGTGGATCGTCGTTGATCGCCGCCTCGGCCAAGACGCGCGCCACATCCTTGCGACCCAGCTCGATCGCCAGCCGCGCGGCGGCCACCTTTGTTGAGGCCGGTGCGCCGCCCGCCGCGATCTCGGTCTGATAGACCGCCAGCGCCTCGTCCCCGCGGCCGAGTTTGATCAGGATTGCCGCCACGCGCGAGCCAAGACCCGGCACATCTCCACGCGCCACCACCGACGCAAGTTCGGCACGCGCGCCCTCAAGATCCCCCTGTGCTTCGAGGGCGCCCGCCAGGCCGAGGCGGGCGGTGGGGTTCTTCGCATCGGAGACAATCGCCTGCCGGAACATCCTGGCCGCCTCGGCGGCGTTGCCCGATCCCAACAGCGCCTGTCCAAGGGCGATCCGCAGCGTCACCGCCGCCGCGCCCTGGACCTCCGCGCGGCGTAGCACGGCCAGCGCGTCGGGGCCGCGGCGCTGATCGACCAGCAGGCGGGCCAGTTGCAAGCTGGCGGGCAGGAAGCGAGGATCGCGCAACAAAGCCTCGCGGTAGGCGCGATCCGCCGCGGCGGCGTCGCTGGGTCGGGCGCGCTCGGCGGCCCAGCCGCGCCAGAATGAAACACGCGCGTCGCCGGGCAGCCGCCGGTCAAGATCCGCCAGCGCGGTTGTCGCTTCGGCCGCCCGTGCCGAATCCAACAAGGCGGCAATCCGCGCGACCTTCAGGGCGGATGTGCGCGTGGCGCTGACCGGCGCAGCCAGCGCCAGCTTGTAGCGTGGGATGGCCTCGTCGGTCCGACCCTCGGCCAACAGCGCGTCGCCGGCGGCCACGGAGGCGGCCACGCTGGCGGGATCAACGGCGCGTGCGCGTTTCAGCGCCGCCTCGGCCCCCGCGACATCGCCAAGTTCGCGTTTGATGTGGGCCAACAAGGCGTGTGCTTCCGCCAGTTCGGCGCGCGAGGCGTCGCGGGCCTGGTTGGCGATCACAGCCTCAACCAGTTTGGCGCGTCCCCCTGGTGACAGCGTCGAAAGGCGCGCCAGTCCCAGGGCCGCGCCGACGTGCGCCGGAGCTTCCGCCAGCACGGCCCGGTACGCGGCTTCGGCCGTCGCGGACAGCTCCGCCTCCCGCGCGCGCGCCAACGCATACCGCGTCGCCACGCGGGACGGCGCCGGCGCCGGCTGGGCCTCGGCCGCTGCCTGAAACTGACCGGCCGCATGTGTCGGGTCCTCCCGTCCCACCGCCGCCCAGCCCAAAAGGACCGCCTGATCACCTTTCTCCAGCCCCGCTTCGGATGCAATGCGATCGGCATCCTTCCAGCGGCCCTTCGCCAACGCCACCCACGCGGACGCCCGCGCGCGGGCCACGGTCGCGCGCCCGGGTGCCGCGGCATCACGTTCAAGCAACGCTTCCGCCTGGGTGATGCGCGCGCGCTCGGCGCCGTGGAGCACGACCGAACTGGCCAGCAGCTCGGCCGCCGCCGCACGCGTCGCCGGCGCGCGCCGTCGGCCGCTGACGGATTCCTCCAGGCGCTGAGCCCCGTCCATGAACGCCGCGAAACGATCTTGCGCGATCGCGGCGGCCGCGGGCCCCAGCACCGTGGCCGAAGCCGGCTCGCCGCGCAGGCGATCCGGGACCTCCAGCAGCACCGCCGCCGCGCCCGCGACACCCACGGCGGCCACCGTTCCCGCGATCAACAGCTGTCGCCGCGAAGGTCGCCAGCGGATGCCGGCGGCCACCCCCGCGCGGCCGGGACGGGCAGCTGTCATGGTGCGCGGGCGGGTTCGCAAGTCCGGGGCGGGGAAGATCTCGTCCAAACGCACCGGCTTGGTGGCCTCCAGGGTCTGTTCGTCATCCCCCTCGAAGAATGACGCCACGACACCGCCGGTTTCGGCGCCGGTCGGCCTTGGAACGCCCGGCAAGTGAGAGCTGAGCGGTTCCCCGATGTCGAGCGGCGTGCTCGAGTTGAATGGCATCCCGGTGTTGGTCCGTCCGGCGTCGACGCCCTGGCCCGGCCGGGCGATCAGTGGCGCCAGCTGGGACCGCGCCGCAGGCTTGCGTTCCTCGATCTCCAGGGCAATCCCCAGATCGACGTCTGGGGGACCCGGGGGTGGTCCTTCGGGGGCCCCGGTGCCCGGGCCGTCGAAACCGATTTCGAGAGGAGCAAGAGAAATCCCATCGGGATCTCCCAAGTCCAGGTGGGCGGCGCCCCCCGGCGTGGCATCGCCGGGGGTGGTTGGGACCAGGGTCGCTGGCCGGAGGGCGCGCACCGACTTCCAGATCTGCCGGTCGGTCGAGATCTCCTCGCTCCCGTCTAGCTGTCCCTTGGCCAGCATGGCCTCGATCGATGCTCCGTCGTACGGACCGCTCGCGGGCCCGCCTTTTTGGCGGCGCAAGTAGTACGCGACGAAGGCCTGGGTCTCTGAGGGAGGCGGCATGAAGCGTCCGACTCCCGTGCACCCGGCGAGCCGGCCCATTCCACCTTAACAGAGGCCGCGGGACCTGGCCGAAAACCGCCTGTTTCGAGTGGTCGAAGGCTCGGGCGGGCCGATGGCCCCGGCGGGTCGGGGATCGGGACGTTTCAACCGGCGGGCGTAAAGGACGACGCCGGGGTACCGGAGCGTGGCAGGTTCGCGGCCGCGCCCCTGGCCTCCAGGGTCGCGACGGTGTCCTCCAGGCTTTGAATGGTCGAACGCAGCGTGGCGACTTCTTCCTCGGTCGCGATGCCAAGCGCACCCGCGGCCAGCCGCGTGGCCTTCCCAAGCTCGGTCTTCATCGTGCCACCCAGGCTCAGCGCTTTCATCGCGGCGTTCATGACCCGGGGGCTGCTGGCAACCTTGGTCAGCCGCGGATCGCTCATCAAGCGCACGGCCCGACCCACCACGACGTCTTTTAGTGCCCCGAACATTGACATGGGTCGGTTCATGCCATGGCGCCCCGGGCTCGTCAACGCGCCCACAACGCGGCTGCCAACGCGGCTACCAACGCGTGCGCCGGGTGCTGCTAGGATGCAGCCGTGGCTGTTTCTGAACACAGATCCTCGGCTCCCGCGCGCGCCTCGGTCCGCGTGGCGGTGGTATCGGTTTCCGACACACGAACCCCGCAGACCGACGAGGGTGGGTCACTGGTCGAGGCGTTGACCGCGCAGGCCGGGTTTTCGGTCGTCGTGCGAGAGCTGATCCCCGACCAGCCCGAAACGATTCGTGCCCTTGTTCGTGATCTGGCGGCGGGCGGTGCGGCCGACGTGATCTTGCTGACCGGCGGCACCGGCATCGCCTCGCGTGACGGCACCGTCGACGCGGTGGCACCTCTTTTTGAAAAGCGCCTGGACGGATTCGGCGAGTTGTTCCGCATGTTGTCGTTCGCCGAGATCGGACCGGCGGCGATGTTGTCGCGCGCGACAGCCGGAACCATCGGTGGCGTCGCGGTCTTCCTGATGCCCGGCTCCCCCGCGGGCGTCAGGCTGGCGCTGGAACGCCTGGTGCTTCCCGAACTGGGACATCTGGTCGGTGAACTGCGCAGGTCCGACGCCGGCCCACACGCGGCCGGCGACGCCGGTCGGGCGGCTGCATACGAACACACCGGACACGAACACACCGGACACGAACACACCCATGGCGATCGCGATCGGCACTGATGCGGACGTGCCCGTCCGTCCGGTGAAATTGGACTCACGGCCGCCGCTTGTCGACCGCCAGCTCCGGCGAATCGACTATCTGCGGATCTCCGTTACCGATCGGTGCAACTACCGCTGCACCTACTGCCTGCCCGAGGACGGCGTCCCCCACGCGCGGAGCGCGGAAATCCTGACCTTCGAGGAAATCACGCGGCTGGTCTCCTGCTTCACCCGACTTGGGGTTCGGAGGCTGCGACTGACCGGAGGCGAGCCTACGGTCAGGCGCGATCTGACGGTGCTGGTCCAAATGCTGCGCCGGCTTCCCGGCATCGACGATCTGGCGCTGTCGACCAACGGACATCTGCTGGGCGATCTGGCGGGACCGCTGCGCCGGGCGGGGATCGATCGGTTGAACGTCAGCGTTGATACGCTGGATCCCGAACGCTTCACGCGGATCACGCGTGGTGGGGATCTGGCCCGGGTGTTGGCCGGGATCGACGCCGCGCGCGCCGCCGGTTACGCCGGTATCAAGATTAACGCCGTGGCGGTGCGCGGCTTCAATCACGACGAGCTGCCCGCGATCTGCGCGTACGCGTGGGAGCGCGATCTGATCCCGCGCTTCATCGAACAGATGCCGATGGCCGACGGCGCGTTGTTCGTGCCCGGGGCGTTCATGAGCGCCGTCGAGATCCGCGCGGCGATCGCCGCCGCGAATCCCGGCGCGCGGCTTACGCCCCTGGCGGCATCGCCCGGGCACGGAGCCGGCCCCGCGCGCTACTGGCGCCTCGAAGATGTCGCGGGCGAAGATGCCGCGGGCGTCGAAGGCGTCGCGGACATCGCGAACATCGCGGGTGTGGCGGACGCCGGTGGCGAAAGGCGCTTTGGCGTGATTTCGGCGATGACGGAGCACTTCTGCGACACGTGCAACCGCGTGCGCCTATCTGCCTCGGGCGCGCTGCACACCTGCCTGGCCCACGACGACGTCACCGATTTGCGCGCTGTGCTGCGCGATGCCGGCGAGGACGCGGTGGTCGACACCATCCGCGCGGCCGTCGACGGAAAACGCGACGGTCACACCTTCGGCCTCGTAGGCATCGGCGGTCCGCGCAAGGCGATGATTCAGATCGGCGGATAACCGCGCGGGTTCGGGTCGGCGCTTGCGGCGGCCACACGGACGGAAACATGCTCAGGGCATTCGCCCGTGCATTGTCCGAGGGCGCATTCGTAACAGGTACAACCTGAACACTTTGAACACTGTATCCGCTACACGCGCGCGGTGTTTCGCTCGACGCTGAGAGAAGATCCAGGGCACCTCGGGTCTTCCTCGGGACTTCCTCCCGTTTCCTCAGACCGATCGCGCGCGCAAGCCGTTTGGTGCGGCCCTTGCTTAGGGGGATCCCGAACCGCCGCACTCAGCAGTGAATCCGGTCGGTATTCACAGAGTTGAATAGAGGAGGACGAAATGGCCAGATTGACAAGTGTAGTCGCCGCGGCGTTGGTGCTCGTCGCCGTCGAGGCGAAGGCGCAGACGCCCACGGTGACTCCGTTGCTGGTGAACGGGCCGGACGCTGACAAGAAGGTTCTGGTCGTGTTGGGCGACGGCTATCAGGACGCCGACATGCCGGACTACAACCTCTGGGTGCAGCAGCGCCTGATAGATGGTGTGTTCGCGAACGACGAATACTTCAGGGCCAATCACACGGCGTTCAACGTCTATCGCGTCAACATCGCGTCCCCCGAGTCCGGGGTGACCATCCGAAAATACTCCGCGGGATGCGGCACGTCTCCCAACGGAGACGATGTCCTCGACACCACTTGCACACCCACGTCGGCTTCACCTTGCTACACGAAGGACACGGCGCTGGACTACGTGTACACCGGCTGCTGGGGCCGCTGCTGGATGGAAGGTAGCGCGAACACCAGCGCTCAGATCACCGCCATCCTGGACCAGGTTGTTCCCAAGCGTGACTTCCAGATCCGCGTTCTCAACGTGCTGACTGGTGGGGGCGGCGGATGTGGGGGCGGCGGCTCTCTGACCGTCACCAACGCCGAGAACTGGCAGACCCTGGCGCACGAGCTTGGTCACATGGTGTCGGGCCTGTACGACGAATACGTCGCCAGCGCCTACCGAACGGTCCAGTACCCCAGCGGCGCGGTGAACGCGAGGAACTGCTCGACGGATCTCACCCAGGCCGGCGTGGTGTGGTCCAGCTTGATGTCGCCCGGGATCACCGTCCCGCCCGCGACGGTTTGGGACCCGGCCACCATGGACATCGACGACACCGTCGGCATGTTCGAGGGCTGCAAGACCTACGGACTTGGCATCTACCGTCCGGTTCAGAACTGTCGGATGAGATCCGAGAACGCGGGCCAGTTCTGTCCGGTCTGCACGCAAGTCATGGACGGCACGCTGGCTGGTTTTCCAGACGACGCGTCCGACTACATGTTCTACGCGAATTACGCGGGCGCCAGCTGTCGCGGCAATGCCGGACTCTCGTACACCAGCGGGGCCAATGTTTCGAACCCCGGCGCCGCGGCGTCGACGCTCATCTGTCCCACGCGGCGGATTTCGGATCCGTCGGGAAACCTATCCAACACGGTGTTCGGCGAAGCCTTTGTCGTGGATCGAAGCACGACGGCGGACGTGTGCTGCCAGATGTTCGGACGAACGCCCAACGGCAACATGCAAGCCGGCACGAACGTATGCACCACCGGATCTGGAACCGACTACCAAAGGTTGCACATGGACTTGCCCAAGGTCAGGCAGCCGTACACGTTCGCGCACTACTCGATGAAGTGCACGCTGCCCGCCGTTTCAAGCGGCGCGGCCTCCAGCATCCTCACGTACCGAATCATTCAGCAACGATACTGAGCCAGCCGGCTCGAACATCGACAAACGAGATCACACATTGTCCAACAGAAGGTGGAGGAAACGATCATGAAAATACGAAGTCTAGCGGCCCGGTTTTGCTTCCTGGTGTTGTTCGCTGCTCCCGCGGCCGTGAATGCCGACCTGGACAATTCTCCTGGCTCCATGTGCGTCGGCACCAATGCGCCGTTGACCGTAACGTCCAACGGACACGCCGACAACGTAAACGCTGCGGCGGTGACGGCGATTTGCCCGACCGAGCGCCTCATGGTTGGCGGTGCGCTGACCACCAACTTCAGCGCCCGCGTCTGGGCGGTGGACAGGCATTCGACCCAGAACGTTTGCTGCCGGGTGGTATCGCGAACCCCCAACGGAAATCAGAAGCTGGGGACCGAGGTCTGTTCCGCGGGAAACTCGGCATCGGATGTTTCGCTGGACTTGCCCGGCATCGTCGAGCCGTACACGTTCGCGCACTTCTTCGTTCGTTGCAGCATGCCGCCTACCGAAACCGGCAACTCCCGCATCATCACCTTTCGCTCGATCCAGTCCTGAGGCATGACCATGAAAAGGCAAGGCGCTACTTGGACCGTACTGTTGGCCATCGGGGCATTCGGTTGCGAATCCGGATCAGGCGGAGACGTGACCGAGCGCTTCGAGGAACGCCAGACGGTGTTGGTGAAGAAACCAGGCACCGCCCAGGTCTCGGTGCGGTTGACCGTGAGCGTCGACCGGAAGGGGCAGATGGAGATCCTGGACGCGGTTGAGCTGCCGGGTTTCCTCAAGCTTGAAAAGGATATGGATCGCAATTTCGTATACGAGGCCCGCGATGCTGCTGGCGTCGTCGCCGTGCAAGCGGTGGGCGTGGAATTCGAGCGCCACGCGGTGGGCGGGGGAGAACACGGCGATCCGCAGGAGATCGAGTCGCAGACCTTCCACGTGGATCT
>JANOJB010000074.1:0-16444 GCA_031407985.1 Pseudomonadota bacterium
GCCGTCTGACACGTCCCCGTGCCGTTGCACGATCGACCCGACGTCAGCGTCGTTCCCGAGCAGCTCGCCGCCCCACAGGACGTTCCGCTGGCGTATATGCGGCAACCACCCGCACCGTTGCACGCCCCGTCGGTACCGCAGCTGGTCGCGCCCTGATCCGTGCACTGGTTCACTGGATCTTGTCCGTTGGGTACGAGGCTGCACGCGCCCAGCGATCCGGCCAGCGCGCACGACTGACAGGTCCCCGTGCAGGCCGTCGCGCAGCAGATACCCTGCGCGCAGAAGTTCGACGTGCAATCGGTGGACACAGCGCACGTCGCGCCGATCGGCGCCTTCCCGCAGGTCGTGCCGGTACATACATTCGGCGAGGCGCAATGGGTAGACGTCGTGCACGTAGTTCTGCAGACGCCGGTGCCGCAGACATACGGCGAGCACGACGACGACGTCACGGTCTGACATGCACCGGTGCCGTTGCACATCCGCGTCGGCGTGAACGTCGATCCCGTGCAGGTCGCCGCGGCACACTGGGTAGCGGAGGAATACTGGCGGCAGGCACCCGCCCCATTGCAGAACCCGTCGGTGCCGCAGCTGGTCGCGCCCTGATCCGTACACTGGCTCAGGGGATCCTGGCTGGCGGCCACGTTCGTGCACGTCCCCATCGTCCCGGTGAGCGCGCACGATTGACAGGTCCCCGCGCAAGCCGTCGCGCAACAAACACCTTGCGCGCAGAACCCCGTGACGCACTGACTGTTCGTGGTACACGCAACACCAAAAGAGACATCGTAGAGCCCGGCATTCCGCGTCGGCGCCGTACCGTTCACTCCCCCCGCGATCAAGACGGTGTTGGTTCCGATCAGCGTCGCCCTATGTCCCTTCACGGGCCCCAGCGCCGTCGGCAAGGCCGTCGACAGGGCAGAGGTCACCGTCCAGGTCATAACGCCATCCCAGACCTCGGCTGTATCAACCGTATCGATCCCGGTCGTCGACCCACCGACCAGCAGGACGATCTTTCCACCATTGGCGACCCCCGTCGGCAGCAGGGTGGCGGTGTGACCCAGCCGCTTTGACACCGTGGATCCCGATGCGGAGGTGGCGTTCCATGAACCCGAACCGCTTTGGGCGTTGAAGACCTGGGTCGTCTGGGGAAACGTTGTGGTCGGGCCGCTGACGACGGTCTTTCCACCCGCGATCAACACGTTGCCGTTGGCCAATGCCGTGGCCGTCTGACCCTCTCGGGCCGCCGCCAGCGTTCCGGTGCTGGTCCATGTCGTCGTCCCGTTGAACCGTTGGGTGGTATTCACGCTGAGGTTCGTCGTTCCGCCGTTGTTGCCCCCAACCACCAAAATCTGGCCGTTCAGCGTCGTGTTCCCCGGGACCACCAGCAGCGTGGCCGTGTGCCCTCGACGGGGGGAAGTCATCGTGTTGGTAACCGCCGACCAACTGCCAAAGCCGGTACCGGTCGGGTTGTATATCTCGGCGTTGTTCAGGACCGTTGTGTTGCTGACTCCACCGATGACCACGACATTTGCATTGCTTGCATTCGAGAGCAGCGTCGCCGTGTGATCGTGGCGGGTCGGGTTCGGATTCACCATTGCCGGCCCACCTGCCCAGGTGTTGAGCGTCACGTTGTAAAGCGACGTGGTCGACACCGACGTGGTACCCGTGAAACCGCTAATTCCGCCCGCCACCAGAACCCTTCCGCTGGTGTTGGCGTTTGTCGTCGAGCCCAACTGCACGGCCGTGTGCAAGCGCCTGGCCGTGTTCGTGCCGGTTGGCGATTGAATGTTGCCCCCCGCTGTCCAAGTCCCCGTCGCTGGATCGAAGAGCTCCGCGGATGACAAGATCACCGTGAGGTTGCGGCCCCCCGCGACCAGAACCTTTCCGTTCGAAAGGCGGGTCAGCGTGTGCTCCTGGCGGGCCTCGGCCATCATTCCCGTCGTCGTCCACCGCGGATCCAACACCGCCGGATACGCGACGTCCGCCGCACCCCAACTGACGCGCACCGTACACGCCCGCGCACCCGGCGCCGTGGTCCGCCTGCCCCACGGCCCGGCCGGATTTTTGTCGACCGCACAGCCCTCAACGGCCAACACCGCGTCCGTGTGTGCGCCCTGCGCCCCGACCAGGTACGGCGGCGTCACGCGCAACCGCGGCGCTCCACCCGCGTCCAGCATTTCCAGCGTGTTCGCCACCAACCGCAAGCCCGCCACGCGCTCCCCCAGCGCGACCTTGAACGCGACGTTCGCGACCGCGGGCCGCTTCTCGAAGCTAAGAAAATCCTCGACACCTGAAGGCAACGCCCGGTGCAACACTGTCGCGCCCGAAACGTGCGCGCGCGGGTAAACCACATATCCGTCGGCAACGTGAGCGTTCGCCGGCTTCGCATCCTTCAGCGACACGTCGACAGCCACGCCGCTGCCCGCGTCCTCCAGGTGAAACGCGGCCGGGGATGTCTGCGGCAACGTCAGGTTCGCCGATACCGGTTCGGCCGAAGGTCCAAAATGCGGGCGCAGGCCGCCAGGCCCCGCGTGGAATCCATCCGCCAAGCCGGCCTTCAACATCGGATCGGCCTGCTCTTCGTCTGTCGCGCTACTGGCCGCCAACCGCGCGCGCAGGTCCGTCAAAATCTTCCTTCCCTCGACCGAGGGCGGCACCGCGTTCGCGCCAGCTGCCTTGCCTGGTGACACGGAGGGTGCCGCCGAAGGCTGCGACGGAACGGCGGGAACAGCCGCGGGATCCGGGGGTTGACGCCCCTGGCAGGCACCCAGCGCCACCACGAAGACCCATGTCCGCGCGGCCAAACCACCTTCGTACAGACCAACCATCGACTTCGGGGCGCGGGCCATGGGATCTCCCAGTCAGGGAACAATTTCGGATACCGCGCCGATTGCTCGATGCAGGCCGCGCCTGCGTACCACACCTGATGTCGCGCGCCCTAGCGAAAACTTGCTCCGGCCAATTTTGGCCGATGGTCCGGCCATTTCTGGCCGACCGATCACCTGGAATGGCCCAACTTGGGCAACCGCGAAGGAACCAGGTCTCATGGCGGTAATACCCGTTACGGTATTGGGGCGCAGTAAGATGGGATCAGGCCAGCTCTTCTTCGATCCGCCGTTGCAGGTCGGTGACGGGGAGTTGGCGGCAAGATCGGGACAGCCTCGATTCCTCGCCACCGGGTGTGACAATCCAGACCTCCCTGATTTCGGGAAGCTCGCGCGCAAGCGCAACTGGGACGTCGATGGGGTGGTTCTGCTGAATCGCAAGCTTCGCTTCGATCGCGAACCATCGGATTCCCGTGCGTCCCTGCGCCGCGACCAAGAAGTCGATCTCTTCACCCTCCTTGGTTCGCCAAAAATGGAGCTGCAGCGGCAGCCCGCGATGATCCCGCGCGCGAATCAGTTCACCGAAGACCAGCGTTTCGAAAAGCGGCCCGGCTTGCGGACTGGCCAGAAGGGGCTCGACCGCGCGCCAACCTTGAAGGTTCGCGGCCAGGCCGCAGTCCAGAAAATAGATCTTCGGCGTGCGCACCAGGCGCTTATTCAGGTTCGAATGGTAAGGCGACAAACGGCTGACCAAGGCGTTGCGTTCCAGTAGGTCCAACCATTCTGAAATGGTCTGACCCTTCACTCCGGCAAGCTGTCCCAGATCACTCGCGTTCAACAGCGTTCCTGTTCGCGCCGCGAGCAACCCGAGCGCTGTGTGAAACTGATGCAGCTTGTCGACGTGAGCGGTTGCCGCGATGTCTTTTTCGACGAACGTGCGAACGTGGTCGTCCAGATAGCGAGACGGAGAAACCTCGCGACGAACGTAAAGCTCGGGCCAACCACCGCGAAACAGCCAGTCCGAGATCGTGGCCCTCTCTCCGAGTTCGGCGACGCCCAACGTGTGAAGAAAGAAATAACTCGCCCGGCCGGCCAACGATTCGCGAACCTCCTTGTCGAGCAGAAGGCGATTCGATCCTGTGATCCAGAACTGCGGCTCTTCCTCATGACGCCGACGGGCCAGATCTATTCTCCTCTTCACTTCGGAGAACAGGTTGGGAGCATGCGAGGCTTCATCCAGAACAACCGCGCGGTCATTTCGAGCTCCCGAGATTTCCAGCAGCAGGGCGGGATCATTTTGCGCCCGCCCGCGCACCTGCATGTCGTCCAGGGATACCCACGTCGCGTCGGGCAGCATCCGTGCGAGCAGCGCGCTTTTTCCACACTGCCGCGGCCCGACCACAACACGAGCGGGCATCGATGGCTGATTCAACGCCCGGGTTAGATCGCGCTCGATCCACATCTGACGATATTACGATCATGGCGTAATATCGTCAACGTGCTGGATTTTATGGTAATTATCGTACCAAATCCCTACCCCACCTCGACGACCCGGATCGAATTCGTGGGGCTGCGCTGTCCGACGGGTGAGCCGTAGGCCATCACGAACCTGTCGCCTGACGACACCATTTCCTGTTCGCGCAGGTGCGAGATCACGGCGCTGGCCAGCGCGTCGGTGTTCGAGAACACCGGCAGCGGACGCGGCATGACCCCCCAGTACAGCGCCAGACGGCGCAGAGCCTCAGCCGACGGCGAAAATGCGACGATCGGGACGATCGGGCGCGCCTTCGACACCAGGCGGGGCGTGCCGCCGCTGACCGTGAACGCAACGATCACTTTCGCGCCGACCTCCTTGGCAACCACGCACGCCGCGTGGGCGATCGCCTCCTGCGTGGTCTGGCCCGGGTCGGACGATTGCGGCTCGTAGAACTTGCTGCCCTCCGCCTCCAGAATGATTCGTTCCATCATCGCGCAGGCCTCGTGCGGGTATCGCCCCGACGCGGTTTCCGCCGACAGCATCACGGCGTCCGCGCCCTGGAAAACCGCCGTTGCGACGTCGCCGGCCTCGGCGCGGGTCGGCCGCGTTGATTCGACCATCGACTGCAACATCTCGGTCGCCACGATCACGGGCCGCTGGTGCAGGCGCGCGACGCCGATGATTTCGCGCTGGATAATTGGCACGCGTTCAGGCGGCAGTTCGACTCCCAGATCACCGCGCGCCACCATGACGGCGTCGGCGGCGCGAATGATGTCGACCAGGTTGTCGACAGCCTCGGGCGTCTCGATCTTCGCGATGACGGGCGGTGCCACGCGCCCCAGGGATTTGCAATAGTCACGCAGTTCGCGGATGTCAGCCGCGCTTTTCACGAACGACAGTGCCACGTAGTCGACCCCGATCGACAGCCCGAATTCCAGATCGGCGCGATCCTTGTCCGTCAGTGCGCGCAACCGAACCCGCCGGGACGGCAGGTTCACGCCCATGCGATCCCTCAGCGCCGCGCCCTGCTCGACCAGGCAGGTCACGCGACCAAGCGCGATGTCGATCACCCGCAACCGGACGCGGCCGTCGTCCAGCATGACGGCGTCCTCGGCGCGCAAATCATCCGCCAGCCCGGGATAGTCAACGGCGATTGTGCCCGGTCCGCCGTCCGTCCCTTCGAACAAGGTCAGGGTTTCCCCGGTGACGACGGTCTGGGGAGAACCCTTGCCGGTGCGAATCTTCGGGCCGCAAAGATCCTGCAGAACCGCCACGGGTTTGCCCACCGCCCCGCTTTCCACGCGAACCAGATCGGCGGCACGCGCGTGGTCCTGGTGGGACCCGTGCGAAAAATTCAGGCGCGCCACGTCCATGCCCGCGGAAATCAGCCCACGCACGCCCGCGCTGGATGCTGTGGCAGGGCCCAGGGTACACACAATCTTCGCGCGGCGGACGACCATGTTCCTTGTTCTACAGCGAATTGACGGAAGCTGTCACCGGGCATAGGCCGGTTTTCGTTTCAGGTGGCCGGGGGCGTGGATGCGTGTTAGCTCTTTTCGCTGGAGGCATCGATGGGAAGTCTGGTCTCGCGCGATAAGGCCCAATCCAAGAAGAAGGGTGTGTACGCCGCCGCCGCCTGGGGTGGAACCGTCGTGCTGGGGATGTCGGTCGGTGCGTTTTTGGCCGTGCCCGCCGCGGCGGGAGCGGGTTACCTGACCTACAAATGGTTCATGTTCCGCGCCAAGCGCGGCATGCGTTTCTAGGTCCCTGTCGGTATGGGGAGTCGCCGCAGCCGGCGTTCGAGCGCGAACATCACGTCGGCCTGCGCGCGCCGTTTGTGATCGTAGCCAAACAGGTGACACAGCCCGTGGATCGCGAGGCGTTCCAACTCTGACGGCAGCCGTTTTCCGGCGGCGCGCCGGCGCGCGGTTTGAACCGAAATCACGATGTCGCCCAGGTTCACGCCCTGGCCCGCCGGATCGTCGATTCCCGCCAGTTCTTGCAGGTGGAAACTCAAAACATCGGTGGCGCGATCGTGGTTGCGAAAGTCACGATTCAGGACGCGGATTTCGGCATCGTCCGTCAGGACCAAGGTCGCCGACGATTGCGTTCGTCCCAGGGCGCGCAGGGCGGCCCGCAGCCTGAGCTTCAACGCCCGGCGCGCTTCCGGAGCCACGGCGCCTTTTCCCCCGGGGCGTACAAGTAGATCGACTGGCATGGCTCGCAGCGGTCGCCTAAAGAACCGCCTTGTAGACTTCGCCACCGACGAAGATGTCGAACAGGGCCGCATCCAGTTTGCCCGCTTTCACCTCCGACTCGACGATTCCCAGGGCGCGATCGATGGGAACCGCTCGTTTGTACGGACGGTCGGACGCCGTCAACGCGTCGAAAATGTCGGCAATGGTCATCATCCGGGACTCCAGGGGAATGTCGGCCGCCGGCAGGCGGCGCGGATAGCCCTCACCGTTCAGATATTCGTGGTGCGCGCCGGCGATGATGGGCACCTTCCGGAGCGTTCGTCCCCACGGGATTTTTTGCAGGAACTTGTACGTGTGCACCACATGACTTTCGATCTCGACGCGTTCGATGTCGGTCAGGCTGCCGCGGCGCACCTGCAACGCGGCGATCTCCTGTGGCTCAAGAAACGGCCGCGACTCGCCCGACGGCGCCACGTACGTCAACTGGCCGATCTCCAGCAAACGTCCCCCGCCCCCTTGCTCCAACACCGTCGGCTCGTTGGCCTTGGCAATGAACCCCAGCAGGTCCTCAATCTCCGCCGATCGGCGCTCCCGCTCGACATCGATCTCCAGACAACGCGCCGCCGCCTCGGGTGCCCCCAGTTGGGCGTACAGGCGCAGCTTGCGCTCCAACGCGTCCGCCTCCAGGGACTTGCGGATGTACGCGAACCGAAACTGAATCGCGCGCAGGTCCTCCTCATACAACTTCTTGGGCTTGACCAATACGCGTTCGCGCACGCCGACCTTGCCGAAATCGTGCAGCATCCCGGCGTATTCAATCTGGCGCAGATCGTCGCGGGAAAATCGCATGTTCGCAAAGGGCCCCTCCGCCAACGCATCCACCTTCTGCGCCAACGAAACCGTCAACGTGGCGACGCGCCGCGAATGCCCCGACGTGGTCGGATCGCGGGACTCGATCGCGGTCACGGACGCGTCGACGAACCCCTCGAACAGGTTGCGGATTTCCTCGTACAGGATGGCGTTTTCCAGGCAGATCCCGGCCTGGGATGCCAACGCCAGCGCGAACTGCTCGGCGCGCGAATCGAACGGAATGATCTCCTGGTCAAAATCCTCGGGCGTCGATAATCGTCGCTCGGGGTTGCGCTTCCGGTTGATCAGCTGGACCACGCCAATCACCTCGCTGTGCGCGGACAACATCGGGACCGTCAGCATCGAACGGGCGCTGTAGCCGGTTTTTTCGTCGAAGCTTCGGTTGTGCCTGACGCCCCAGGGATTGCGCCCGGGCTGATCCAGCGCGTCCAGATCCGGGATGTTGATCGGGCGAGCGTCCAACACCGCCTTGCCGACAATGGATCTTTCGTCGACGCCCAGCGTGAATTCTTGGAAGTCGATGCGCAGGGAATCGTTTTGCGACAGCATGAAGTGCAGCGTCTTCTCGGCTGGGGCACCCTCCCCCTCCATCACGTACACACTGCCCGCGTCGGCGCCCGTGAACTGGCGGCATTTCTCCAGAATCAGGCCCAACAACTTTCGGATGTCGCGCTCCGACGACAGCGCCCTCGATGTCGCGACCAGCTCCTCGATCTCGTAGCGAAGCCGAACCGCCTCGGCGTCCGTGTCATCGGCTGGTTTCACGACGCCGCAGCATATATCAGTTCGCTATCCCGGGGTGGGGTCGCCCCGGGGGACCGTGGCGGCGCCCACCGACTGTGCGCGCTCGGCCTTGGCGGCCGCGCTGGCCAGGGTAGCCGCCTCGTACGCGCGGATGATTGCCTGCACCAACGGGTGACGTACCACGTCGACGTCGGTGAACGTGCAGAAGGCGATCCCCGAGATCCCCTTCAGCAGGGCCTCGGCCTCGCGCAGTCCAGACTTGCGGTAGTCGGGAAGATCGATCTGGGTGACGTCGCCGGTGATCACGGCCTTGGATTCGAACCCCAGCCGCGTCAGGAACATCTTCATCTGTTCGGCGGTCGTATTTTGCGCCTCATCCAGAATCACGAACGCGTCGTTCAGCGTGCGTCCCCGCATGAAGGCGATGGGCGCGACCTCGATCAACCCGCGGGCAATCAACTGGTCGGCCTTCTCGAAGTCCATCATGTCGTGAAGGGCGTCATACAAAGGTCGCAGATAGGGCGAGACCTTCTCCTCCAGGCTGCCGGGCAGAAAGCCCAAACGTTCACCCGCCTCGACCGCCGGCCGCGTCAGGATGATCCGCTTGACCTGCTTCTCCATCAGCGCACGAACCGCCAGCGCCATGGCCAGGTACGTCTTCCCCGTCCCCGCCGGCCCAATGCCGAACACGATGTCGTGGTTCCGAATCGCGTCGACGTAGCGCTTCTGCGCCAGGCCCTTCGGCGCGATCGGCCGGGCCCGCCCCGCGACCAGGATGGTGTCGGAGAACACCTCGCGCAGATCGGCGCGATGGTCGGCGCGCAGGACCGCCGCCGCGCGAACGATGTCATGCGGTGCCAGCGGCGTTCCGCGATGAACCATGGCGTAAAGCTGCCTGACCAGATTCCGCGCCAATTCGACGGCGTCGGCGGCGCCGAGCAGGGTCACCTCGTTGCCACGGCTGTGAACCGTCGTGCCTGTGGCGTCGCCGATCAACTTCAGGTTGGCGTTTCGTTCCCCATAGAACGCCAGCGCCACCTGGTTGTCGTCCAACGCCAGCCGTTCGGTGACGGCGCCGGGCGTCCCTGGTGATTCGGTTTGGCGATCGGTCAACGCATGAAGCGATTAGCACGCCGGGCCGGGCCCATCAATGTCTAGCGTTGTCCACCTTCGGGGAGAGGCTGCGCGGTGTAGATTCGGGGGCGTGACCGAAACCATGAATGTGCTACCCGACCTGTCTCCCCTTCCCGGCAAACAAACCGGCGCCGAAGTGCAAAAGCTGGTCGGGCTGATGCAACGCCTGCTGGCGCCCGGCGGCTGTCCGTGGGATCGGGAACAGACGCTGAAAACGCTGGTGCCGTATCTGGTGGAGGAGACCTACGAGGTCGTCGACGCGCTGGCGGCAGGGAACGCGCTCGATCACGTGGAGGAACTGGGAGATCTGTTGCTGCAAATCGTCTTTCAATCCGAACTGCGCTTCACCGAGGGCGCCTTCGGGATCGACGACGTGGCGCGCGGGATCGTTAGCAAGTTGGTGCGGCGGCATCCCCATGTGTTCGGCGACGTCAAGGTCTCGGGCGCGGGTGATGTGTTGTCCAACTGGGCCAAACTGAAGGCGGTTGAAAAGGCCGAAAAGGGCAAGCGCGGTGCACTGGACGGCATCCCGCGCAGCGCGCCCGCGTTGCTGCGCGCGACCCGCGCCGGTGAAAAGGCGGGCGCCGTCGGGTTCGATTTCACCGACGCGGACGGACCCCGCGCCAAGGTCGACGAGGAATTGCGTGAGTTTGATCAGGCCCGCGCGGTAGGTGACCGGGACCAGATGACCAAGGAACTGGGCGATGCTTTGTTCGCGCTGGTGAACCTGGGCCGCAAGCTGAATCTGGATCCCGAATCGGCACTGCGCGAGGCAACCGATCGATTCGCCCGGCGTTTCTGCCACGTCGAGGAAACCCTGGCCCAACAGGGCCGCGCGGTCGCGGACGCCACGCCCGATGAGCAAGAGCGTCTGTGGCAGGCAGCCAAAGCGGCCGAGTCGACGGGGGCCTGAGGCGTGTCCCCGGTTCCGCGATTGGCTGCCGCCGACGTGTCGTTCGCTTATGCCGGTCGCGACGTCCTGAAGGCGGTTTCGGTCGAGGTGTCGGGCGGCGAGATCGTCGGGGTTCTGGGACCCAACGGATCGGGAAAGACGACCTTGCTGCGCTGCCTGCTGGGTGTCCTACCGCCGCGATCCGGTCGTGTGTTGTTGGACGACCGGGACATCGTCGAGATCCCCCGTCGGGACTTCGCGCTGAAGGTAGCGGCCGTGCCTCAGGAGATGCCTACGGATTTTCCGCTGCGGGTGGGTGAACTGGTGTTGCTGGGACGACTGCCGCATCTGCCGGCCAGCGGCCTGGGATTCGAGACCGCCACGGATTTCGCGGCCGCGCAATCCGCCCTCGAGGCCTGTGGCGTGCGGGAGCTGGTCGATCGGTCGATCCATGAAATCTCGGGCGGTGAACTGCGGCGGGTTTTCATCGCGCGCGCCCTGGCCCAGGCCGCTCCCATCGTGCTTCTGGACGAACCGACGGCCAGTCTGGATCTGCGCCACCAGTTGGCGATCCTGGATCTGCTGCGCCGCCAGGCGCGCGCGGGGGTCGCGGTCCTGGTCGTGCTGCACGATTTGAATCTGGCCGCCGCTGTCTGCGATCGGGTCCTGTTGTTGAAGGACGGCGCCGCGGTCGCGTCGGGTCCGCCGGACGACGTGCTAAGCCCCGCAACCTTGACCGACGTGTACGACGTTGATCTGGAAGTCGTCACGACCGGCGCGACGGGACGCCGGTGGCTGGTTCCCTCACACAGGCAACCCCCGCGATGACGCAACAGCACTAAAGATGCCGCCATCGTCTATTGTTGGCGTCATTCCCCGACGATGGAGGTCCCAACGTGGCCCGTATCAGTGACGAGGAGATGGCCCGCCGTGCCGAGGAATTCGTGCTTCGGCGCATCGACGCCGGAGACCTGGCGTTGCCCACGATTCCGCTGGTGGCGGCACGGTGTCTGGAGGTCCTGTCTCACCCGGACTACTCGGTAAACGATGTTGCCCGGCTGATCGAAACCGATCCGCTGTGCGCCGCGCGCATCGTGCGCCTGGCGAACAGCGCGGCACGGGCCACGCTGGAACCGGCACGGTCGGTGTTGCAATCGGTCATGCGCCTGGGCGGCGATGAACTGCGAAGCTTCATGTTCGAGGTGTCGGCAAAGCCGCTGTTCGAATCACATGACGCCACCATCAGCGGGCTCGGCCGCTCACTGTGGGAGCACTCGGTCGCGGTCGCCCTGCTCACGCGCGCCGTGGTCCGCCGCAACAATGCCAAGCAACCGGAGGCCGCCTATTTGGCGGGCCTTCTACACGACATCGGCAAGCCGCTGATGGCCGCGATGCTGCTGGATGCCGAGCGCCGCCTGTTCAACGTTCGGACCCGTAACTGGCTGTTTCCCGAAACCTGGATCCAGTTGATCGCGACGACCCACAGGCGGGTGGGAATCGCGCTGGCCGACGCGTGGCGCATGCCCGATCTGGTGGTACGCAGCGTCCGCGACGCCGACAACTACGACACCGGCGATCCGTCGAACCCAGCGAACGCTGTCCGTTTCGCCAACGCCTTGGCAAAGTCCGCCGGCCTGTATGCGGGAAAGGTCGATCCGGGCGACATAGATTCCCTGGTATTCGTGGGCCGGAAGCTGTTCTCCCTTTCGGACGCCGACATCGAGGCGTTTACCAACGGTCTGCGCGAGCGCGTAGACGAACGCCTGGCCTAGGGACCAGGCCCCATGCGCCCCAGGCGCCTAGTTGCGGGAAGCGCCAAGCCGCGATATTGGCTAGAGCAACATGCATATTCTGGTCAACACCGGCGGTGGCGACGCCCCGGGACTCAACGCGGTCATTCGGGCGGTCACGCTCTCGGCGCTCCGGCGTGGTTGGAAAGTTACCGGTATCCGGCGCGGATACCACGGCCTGCTTCAGCCGCCCAGCGAGGGGTTGGTCGAGTTGACCCGCGACAAGGTGCGGGGGATCGCGCACCTCGGTGGAACGATCCTCGGAACCGTCAATAAAGGCCATCCCTTCGAGTTCATCACCGAGGTGAACGGCCAAAAGGTACTGACCGACATCTCGGACCAGATCATGGACCGCTACCGGGAGATCGGCGCCGATGCCGTGATAGCGATTGGCGGCGATGGCGCCTTCCGGATCGCCAGTCGCTTCGCGAAAAAGGGCATGAAGATCGTCGGTGTCCCCAAGACCATCGACAACGATCTGTCTTGCACGCAAGCCACGTTCGGATTCGACACGGCGGTGACCGTGGCGACCGAGGCCATAGACCGATTGCACACCACGGCCGAATCGCACGAGCGGGTCATGGTCGTCGAGGTGATGGGACGTTACGCGGGCTGGATCGCCATGCACGCCGGCGTCGCGGGCAACGCCCACGTCATCCTGATGCCCGAGATCCCGTATGACATGGCCAAGATCGTGGCCCACCTGAAGCGCCGCTACGACGGCGGCCGCCGCTACGCGGTGGTGGTCTGCGCTGAGGGCGCGGCGCCGAAGGACGGCACGATGAGCACGATCGGTGAGGAACTGGGCCGCGAGGTCCGTATCGGCGGCCTGGCCGAGCTATTGGCGAAAGAAATCGGCACGCTGACCGGATTCGAAACCAGGTCCCTGGTCCTGGGTCACCTGCAGCGTGGCGGTAGCCCCACGCACCGGGACCGCCTGCTGGCGCTGCGTTTCGGCGCGGCCGCGGTCCGCATGGTCGAACAGGGGAAGTTCGGCCACCTGGTGGCCTACCATCCGCCGCACATGGTTCCAGTCCTGATCGAGGAAGCCATCGCCGTCATGAAGACGGTTCCGCTCGATTCGGACACGGTGCAGACCGCACGCGATCTGGGCATCTGCCTCGGGGACTAAGAACCGCCCCGCCGGGCGAAACCGCTAGCCGTCGGATCCCAATGCCCGCTGGACAAAGTCCGCGGGCACGGTCGCGGCGGGAATAGCTACGCCCGCGCCCGTTTTTCGACCCCGCCCGCGACCCCGCCCCCGACCGCCCCGCGCGACCGGCGAAAACCAGGTGCGGACGTCGTCGTCCAGTCCCAACCCGTGCATGTAGTTGTAAAGGGCCCGGCGCAGACCGATCCCAAGGAAGTCGTGATCGGTTCCGGTCGGATCGTGAAACGCGATTTCATTGCGCCCAAAGCGAACCGCTGGTTCTTCGGGAGCGGCGTGAAGGCGGATGCCGAATAGATCCGGATTCTTGCCAATCGGGCTGTGGACCGTGGCGGCGAACCGGTGCCAGAACGCCGATTGCAGACACTCCGCCGCGAACAACTGACGAACGCGTTCCAGGGAATCGACGGTCTCCTGGATCGTCTGGGTCGGAAACCCGTACATCAGGTACGCATGAACCATCACGCCCGCCTGCGTGAAGGCGTGCGCGACGCGCGCGACCTGCTCGACGGTGACGCCTTTCTTGATCAACCGCAGGACCCGGTCTGACGCCACCTCAAGCCCACCGGAGATCGCGACACAACCGGAACGGGCAAGCAGTTGGGTCAGGGCGGGCGTGAAGGTCTTCTCGAAACGGATATTGGCCCACCAGGTGATCACCACGTTCCGCGCGAGCAGACGCTTGGCCAGCGCCCGCAATCCCGCGGGCGGCGCGGCCTCATCGACAAAGTGAAAACCGGTCTGCCCGGTCTCGGCGATGATCGCTTCGATGCGATCCACCAGAAGATCCGCGGCGGCCAGATCGTAGCGACCTATGTAGTCCAGGGTAACGTCGCAGAAGGTGCATTTTTTCCAGTAACACCCATGCGCGATGGTCAGCTTGTTCCAGCGGCCGTCGGACCACAGGCGGTGCATGGGATTCAGCATCTCGAACAGCGACAGGTATCGATCGAGGGGAAGGCCATCGTAAGTCGGTGTTCCCGCGTCGCGCAGCGGAACGTCGTGAAGAGCGGTGTCGGTGCGCAGCACGACCTTGCCACTGTCGCGCACGAACGTGCGCAGCAGCGGCGCGCCGGGATTGCGTAGGTGGTCGATCAGCGCCAGCAGGGGGCGCTCGCCGTCATCGAGCGTAACGTAATCCACGTAATCGAAAACCCGTGGATCCGAAAGGTCGCGCAGTTCCGTGTTGACGAATCCACCGCCAAGCACGATCCGCGTGGCAGGCGAAGCCGCGCGTACGGCGCGCGCGATGCGAAACGCACCGTAGACGTTGCCGGGAAACGGCGCCGTCAGACCAACCAGATCGGGACGGTGCAGCGCGATCAGTTCGCGAGCGATGTCGTCCAGCGTGGCGTCGACAAGAGTCGGCGGGGCCTCAAGCGCGTCGCGCAGGCCATCAAACGTCGCGGCGCTGGCCGCCAGATGTTCGCCGTAGCGCGCCAGTTCGAAATGGGGCTGAATGCCGTCGCGTACGACATCGGCCAGATCGTCGATGTACAGCGTTGCCAGGTGTTTGGCGCGGTCCGTGGTCCCGAGCGCACCGAACGCCCACGCTAGGGGATCGTCATCTTGCCCGCCTGGCCCCTGATCCAACGCGGCAAAGCGCGGACCCTCGGGCAGAAAATCGCGCCCGGCGATGCGCAGTCCGACGCCCGGATCGCGGCCCTGTAGAAAACGAACGACTGAATCGACCGTCGCGACATACGCGGCGCCGTTCGCCAGAAACTGCGAAAGCGAAGGTGGCATCGAACCCGCATCGCCGGCTGCGTCGGCGCGCACCGTCAGTTCGTCGAGAATCCGCTGCACGCCGCCCCGCGAGAAGATGCGCAGGAAGAGCTCAATTGCCGGGTCGGCCTGGCTAACGGTCAGGTCCAATCGAGCCGCGTGCTGGCGAAGAAATCCCGTTAGATACGCCGTGGCCGGGTACGGCGTATTGAGCTGGACCATGGGCGGCGTGAGCAGGAGGATGCGCAACGACACTGGTCGCCGTGCAGCCGCCCCCCCCGGCGTCACGGGACACTTCCGGGGGCCGGCGTGACGGGCGCGTCCCCCATGACCGAAGGCGGCAGGTCCAGGCCCAGCACGCCGGCGGCGGTGACGAAGTCGGGGGGCGGCGGAGCCAGCGCGGTCAGCTGTCCGGCGGCGCCAGCCCAGGGCAGCCGGAGTTCAAAGGCGTGCAACAAGAGGCGGGCGTTGGTTCGTCCGCCGGCCGCGGTTTCACCGACCACCGGGAAGCCGGCTTCCGCCAGATGCCGGCGAATCTGCCGCGTGCGTCCGGTCTCCAGTTCCACCAGCAGGACCGCCGCCAGTTCCGACCGCGCCAGCACCGTCGCGTGGGTGACGGCCGCGCGCCCATCCAGGGGAGTGTCGAATGTCGCATGGGTGAAGTCCGGTCCCGGCGAGACCACCGCCACGTAGCGCCGGCCAATCGCGTGCGTGGCGAACAGGCGATTCAGCTCGGCCTGGGTCGCCCCATCACGCGCGACCACAACCAGACCGCTGGTCGCGGCGTCCAGGCGATGGGTCACGAAGGGCGTGCCGCGCGCCTTGCGCAGCCATTCGGAAAGCGTGCCCGCCGATCCCGCCCGGGTGGGTTCGGTCGGCATACCCGCCGGTTTGTCGACGACCCATAGCTCGGGCCGTTCGACAACGACGCGCGGTGCCCCGTGTTGTCCCTCCGGCTGGGGACGGGCGGGAGCCTCCCAACGAATGTCCTCGCCCGCGCGTACCAGTCGCGAGCTGATCCCCGTGCGCCGCCCGGCGATGAAGACCACGCCGCTGGCGATCAGCCGCCGCGCCTCTCCCCGGGTGATCTCCGGTGCCAGCTGCGCGATCGCCCGATCCAGTCGCTCACCCGCCAGGGTGGCCGGCACGGTCAGGATCGTCGGTGGTGGACGGGGCATGGGGCGTTGATGCGAATCCGCGCCTTCGTGACGCCCCGACAAGAAGATGAAACGATGTTGCTCAGGGTGGACACGAGGGAGCGAAAGCCGCCGCGTCGGGAGTGACGTTCACGGTCACTGGCTGCCGGCCGCCCGCCTTGATCGCCCCCGCCCCATCCCCCTCGCCCAGCTTCTTCAGATTCCCGTCGAAGATATTGACGTGAAACCCGATGTTCCCTGAATCCTCGTCGGTCCCATATTGAAATTTCGCGATCGTGAAGTTGATGGGGTGAACGCAGACGTTGTTCACGAGCGTGAAGGAATCACGCTCGGTTCCCGAAACCGTTATCTCGCACGAGTCGATGGCGAACAAGCATTCGCTGCGAACCGCCGCGCTGCCCGTGACCACGACCGACACCTCCATGAAGCTAAGTTGGCCGCAACCGGAAGCCCCGGCCATGAGAGCC
>JANOJB010000153.1:0-10927 GCA_031407985.1 Pseudomonadota bacterium
GTAGAGCTGTCCGTTTTCCTCGTAGAACGACTGCCCACCCTGGCCGGGGTGACTGGCGTCGCTGCCCAGGAACACGGTGCTGGCGCCGTCCAGCATGCGCCGGTTGTCCTTCGTCAAATACGGTCCCTTCAACGTGCCTGATCGCCCCATGACCACGTTGTAGGTGCTGTTCAGTTGCGCGCAACAGACGCCGACCGAAACCATCAGGTAGTAGTACCCGCCGTGTTTGATCAGTGACACACCCTCGCCAAGACTGTTGGTGAGGATGGTCAGCGCCGGCGGATCGGTCAGCAGTTTCCCCGTCGCGGGATTCAGCTGCGCCAGGCGAATGCCGCTTCGGAACGATCCATAAACCAGCCAGAACGTCCCATCGTCGTCGACGAACAGGTTGGGATCGATGACATTGACGCCCGTTCCGCCGTTGCGAAAGTCGATCACCTTGCCGCGATCCTCCCAGCGATAGGTCGCGCTGGACGCGTCGAGGGTGGTGTTGGTCAAAAGGCCGATGCTGGAGTTGAAATTGCCCCACGCCGACACCGAGTAGTAGAGGTAGTAGGTCCCGTTGACCTTGTGAATGTCGGGCGCCCAGATCTCGGGCACCGGGATGTCGGTGCTCCACCAAGGCAGGTTGGTGGTCAGAGGATCGGGCCGGTTTGTCCACGTCACCCCGTCGGTGGAGGTCTTGAAGGGGAGGCGTCCACCCGGCGTGGGATTGCGCGTGTGAAACATGTAGTAAAGGTTTCCGTCGCGCGTCAGTGTCGGGTCGTGGGTCCAGGTGTCGCCCTTGGCGCCGCTGGTCCAGGTCTGACCGCAAGCGAGCGTACCCAAGCTGGGACCAGCCGTGCCCGCCGCCCCGCCTTGGCCGACTCCCGCCGCGCCCCCGCGGCCACCTTGCGAAACAGCGCCTCCGGACCCCCGGCCTGTTCCACCAGCGCCACCTGATCCCGAAGCGCCACCAGCAGCGCGCCCCGCGGTGCCGCCGTTTCCGCCCGACGACGCACCTCCGGGGCCGACACCGCCGCCGCCAGGGGAACCGCCGCCTCCTGTAGACGCGCCACCCGTCGACGCGCCACCCGTCGACGCGCCTCCCGTCGCCGCGCCTCCCGTCGCCGCGCCACCGCTTCCCGCGGGGCCAGTTCCGCCCGTTCGCGCCTGGCTGCCCGCTCCTCCGCCCAGGCCCGCGCCGCCAACTCCCGAGCCGCCCGGCCCCGAACCACCGCTTGAAGGCGTCCCACTCTCGCGACCAGGCGCGCAACCCGCGGCCCAGACAACCGCGATCAAAAAGATCTGAGGAAAGAGCTTTCGGGGGGACGACACAACTGGGCTCCTATGGGGAAGGGTATAGGCAACCCAGGACCTTCACACGTGGCACTATTGGTCCCGATGGCATTCCCCGGCGATTTTTTCCGTCCGCGTGCCTGGCGGTGGCCCACGGCGGCCACGGTGATTCTCATCTGTCAGGCCTGCACGGGCACGTCCCTTTTCCCATCTGGATCCGGGGGACCCGGCGGCGCTGCGACGACCGGCGGTGCCGCGACCGGCGGTGCTGCAACCGGCGGTGCCGCGACCGGCGGCGCTGCCGCGACCGGCGGCGCCACGACGACAGGCGGCACCACCGGCGCGGGCGGCTCGGTTGGTTCGGGCGGAACGACGGCGGGAACCGGGGGTTTGGGAAGTGGTGTCGCAGGATCATCCGGACTTGTTCACCCGGGCGGGCTACTAACCCAGAACGACCTGCAGCGATTCAGAACCGGCGTGACGGCGGTAACCGCACCATGGGCAACCGCATGGACGGCCATTCGAGCCGCCGACGCGGGTACCGGTTATCAACCCACTGTCGTCGTCAGCATCATCGACGAGTACGCCCTTCAGAATCAGGGCCACGCCGCCTACGTGTTGGCTATCAAATGGGCCGCGTCCGGTGATATGGCCTTTGCCACCGCGGCGAAACGGGTACTGGACGCGTGGGTCGACACCGTCACCGAGATAGCTTCCCCGCAACCAACGCTGCGCACGGGTATCGGCGCGGTGCAGATGGCCAATGCCGCCGAGATCATCGCCCACGGATTCGGTGGCGGTGCTGGCTGGCCCGCGGGCCAAGTCGCAAAAGCCAAGAGGTGGTTTTCAAACGTGGTGTGGCCGCGGATCTGCGCGGGTAACCTTCAACGCTCGTCGAACTGGGGAACGTCCGCGCTGGCTGGGTGCATGTCGACCGCCGTGTTCGCCGACGACCGGGTGAAATTCAACTACGCGGTCGACGCCTATATGAACGGTTTCACGGATGGCCCCGATGGTTGCGCCGGTGTCGCGCAGTACATCTGCACGGCGGACGGCCAACCGACCGAAGCCGGCCGCGACCAAGGACATCCCCAGGGGGGCGTCGGTCACCTGATCGAGACGGCGCTGATCGCCTGGAACCAGGGAACCAACCTGGTGGCCCACGCCAACAACCGCCTGGTGGCCGGGACGGAGTATCTGGCCCGATACAACCTGGGGAACGACGTGCCCTACGATGCGAGCTTCCCCGATCCCTGCAACGTTCATCCCAGCTGGACCGTCATCTCACCGACGGGGCGCGGCACTTTTTCACCCGTCTACGAGATGGCTGGGCGGCTGTTTGGCTTGGCGGGAATCGCGCACCCGTTCACGACCCAAGTCATCGCCAGCACCGGCTATCAGCCCGAAAAAACCAACAGCGATCACGTGGGTCTGGGAACGCTGACGTTCCAGTAGACCAGCGGACAAAAAAAACCCGGGACGGTTTCCCGACCCGGGTTCTCGCCAATCGCTCCAGACAAACGGAGCGAGCGAGGCCTACTTCTTCTCTTCGGCCTTCTCCTCGGCGGGGGCGTCGGCTTTCTTGCCCTTCTTCGCCTTCTTCTCCTTCTTGGCGCCTTCGGCGGGGGCGGCTTCTTCCCCGGCCTGTGCCACGGTCCAAGACGTCGGGAGGGCAATGGCCAGAGCGATGAAGATGATACGGGTGAGCTTCATTGAATGTCTCCTGCGTGTGGTTGGATTCCAGTCGAACCGGCTGATCCGATTCGACCGGGCGAGAGAATAGGCCATTTCGGGAGATTCTTCCCCAAAAACCAACCTGCTCTATTCGTCCGCCTGCTTCCGCCGTTGGCGCGCCTGTTCCCGCCGCATGAACAGGTACAGGCTCTCGACCTTCTCACGCGCCCAGGGCGTTCGACGCAGGAATTTCAGGCTGGATCCAACGCTGGGATCGGTGGTGAAACACCGAACTTTCACCTGTTCGCCCAATTCCGGCCACCCGAAATGGGCCACCAGTTCGGTCAGGATCATCTCCAGCGTGACACCGTGAAGGGGGTTGCCGGACTGGGACGTCATGCCACGGTTTCGATGGTCATGCGGCCCAGCGTGCCGCCGCGAAATTCGTTGAGCAACGCGACCGCCGCTTTGTTCAGATCGTAAACACCGTCCTTCAAAAGCAAGCTGCGGCTGCGCGCCACCCACGCGATAAGCCCATGCCCGTCACAGCCCGCCGCGATGGGCCCGTAACGTTTCGCGACCAACCGCGGATAATGGGTCAGCAGGTACTGCCCAAGGTCAGCCGCCACCTCTTGGTCGTCGTAGGCGCTGACGCCGATACCGTGGATCGCGGCAAGTTTCACGGCGATGTCGTGGGCCATTCCCGGCCACACCAGTCCCGGCGTGTCGATCAGCCACATGTTTTGGCCCAAGGCATGGCCCATGTGCATCTTGGTGATGGCCGGTTTATCGCCGACCGCGGCGACATGTCGTTTCAGTAAAGCGTTCATCAACGTCGATTTGCCCACGTTGGGAACGCCCAGAATCATCATGCGAAACGGCTTGGCGAGACTGGTGCGCGCCGGCACCAACGTTCGCGCTTCCTCGGGGATGCGGTTGACGTCGCTGGTCTTCTTCGCGGACACCGCGATGGCCTTGACCCCCGGCTGGGCGTTGTAGTGATCCAGCCATTCCCGCGTGCGATCCGGATCGGCCATGTCGCTCTTGTTCAAGACCTTCAACGCGGGCCGCCGGTTCTGCTTGCGCAACGTTTCAATAACGGGATTACAGCTTGATCGCGGTGCACGCGCATCCAGAACTTCGATGACGACGTCGGTTTTTCCCATCGCCGCGACCGCGTCCTTGCGGGCGGTGAGCATGTGACCGGGGTACCAGGAGATGGGCATCGACTAATCGCCTCGCGAAAGCAGGGGTGACACGGGCGTTGCGATCATGACTGACTCTGCGGTCGACCGCTGAACCAACCGGCGATGCTGTGACGCGCCCTGGTGGCCGCCAACACCTCGTGAGGAAACTCTTCGCTGAGAAACAGAATCATCAACCCCGGCTGGGGCAAGATGCGGGCGATCACGCTCGGATCGCTCGCGCGGTACAGCAGCAGTTCTCCGCCGTCGGCCAATCCCCATCCGCTGTTGAGGTAGACGACCGTCGACAACAGACGGTTTTTCTGGCCCGCGAGGCTATCGAGGTGCTTGTCATAGTGGGTGCCCGCTTCATAGATCGCGTAGTGGGCTTCGTAGTCAAACAGCCCCAAATACAACTGCTTGTTCAGGGAGACACGCAGGCCGTCCATCAACTTCAGATAGGCGTGATCGGCTTCCTGGGCATCATCCAGCCAGCTGATCACGTCGCCCCGGACGGATGCATTGGGCTCGCGGACCAATCCTCTTCCGGTGCCCGCAAGCACAAAAGGAAAATCCACGCTGTCGTTGCAGCCGTCGTCAAGACGGGCCAGCAAATCGGCCGGAAGCGCATCTTCGACGGCGACGAACCCGCGCGATCTCAGCTGGCTCGTGATCGCGTCGATGTCCATTCCCATGCCCATGCCCCGCGACTATCACACGGATTACCCCCCGGATGGGGTTCACCGCGGGCTGCGACGTCCCGCAATCAGACGGCGGGATCCGGGCTAACGACGGCAACCATCTGCCCGGCCGCGACCAAACTACCCGGCCGCACCGTCACCCGTGTCACGACGCCGGCGACAGTCGCGACGACCGGGATCTCCATCTTCATGCTCTCCAGGATCAACAAACGCTGCCCAGCCGCGACGCGCGCTCCCGGTTCCACCAATATCTGCCAGACGCTGCTGGTGACGTCCGCGCGCGCCGCCACGTCCCCCGCGACCAGGGTCATTTCTCCGCTGTCGCCGGCACCCTCATCCGTCGCGACCTCCAAATCAGGCGACGGCATCAACGCCCATCGCTCGCGCTCGGCGTCGAAGGCCGCCTGCTGTCGCTGTTTGAATACGTCGATCGACGTCTGGTTCTCGCGCAGAAACGCCCGGTACGCGGCGAACTTGAACGTCGTCGGCTCGACCTTCAACTTGACCCGCCCGAGCGGGAAAGCGTCGCGAAAGTCCAGCAACTCCTTCTGGCTGACAGGATAAAAACGGATCTGATCGAAGAAACGTAGCAGCCACGGTTTTCCGTCTATGAAATCCCCCGTCTGGCGCACGCGATTCCACATCTGGCAGGTGCGACCGACGAATTGATACCCACCGGGGCCCTCCATGCCGTACACACACAGATAGGCCCCACCGATGCCGACGGCATTCTCGGGCGTCCAGGTTCGTGCGGGGTTGTATTTGGTCGTCACCAGGCGATGCCGCGGATCGGTGGGGGTTGCGACCGGCGCACCCAGGTACACATCGCCAAGGCCCAGCACCAAATAGCTGGCATCGAACACGATGTCGCGCACCTGTTCGATGCTGGCGAGGCCATTGATGCGTCGAATGAACTCGATGTTGCTGGGACACCAGGGCGCATCGGGCCGCACCGACTGCGTGTATTTTTGAATGGCCAGTTGCGTGGCGGGATCGTCCCAGGACAACGGCAAGTAGACGATACGCGACGGCACCTCAATGTCGTCGGTGGCCGGCAACTCCGTCTCGGCGTGGGCCAACGCTTCCAGTAGGCGCTCGCGCGGGAGCACGGCATCGTCATAGTGCACGTGCAGGGAACGAATACCGGGGGTCAGATCCACGATGCCTGGAATCCGGCGTTCCTCCAGCCAGGCCATCAACGCGTGAACGCGAAAGCGCAAGGCCAGATCCAAGACCATAGGGCCGTATTCGACCAACAGATTCGCGTCGCCGTCCTGGCGAATCGCGACCGCGGGCCGCGACGATGTCTCGGGCAACGTGACCAGCACGGCGTCGCTGGACCGAGGCGCGCCCAAGGAGGGCCGCTTTTGCCCCGGGGCCGGGCGGCCGACGGAGGACCCGGACGTTGGCGTCGCAATCAACACGTCCTGGCGTTCCTTCAGGTCGCGGGCCTCGTCCAACGTCACGGCGCGAAAGCGAACCTTGTCGCCGGCCTTCAACTGGCCCAACTTCCACAGATCGGCGGTTGCGATGGTCGCGGGACAAACGAAGCCGCCCAAACTCGGGCCGTCGGGACCCAGGATCACCGGCATATCGCCGGTGAAATCGATGGTGCCGATGGCGTAGGCGTTGTCGTGAATGTTGCTGGGATGCAGCCCCGCTTCGCCGCCGTCCTTGCGTGCCCAGGTGGGTTTGGGACCGATCAAACGAACGCCGGTTCGGTTCGAGTTGTGGTGGACCACCCACGCGGCGCCAAACAGGGCGTCGATGTCGGCGGGCGTGAAAAAGTCGGGGGCACTTTGTGGACCGTGCAGCACCGTCAACGTCCAGTCGTTCGACAGCGCGGGCCACAAGACGGATTCCAGTTCATTGACGGACGTTTGCCCGGGCGCCGACGCCGCATCGCCCAGGTGCAACACGTCTCCCGGGCGCAGCGCACGCCCGCCGTGACCGCCGAACAACCCCAACGTGAACGTCGATCGACTGCCCAGATACTTGGGCACATCAATGCCCCCGCGAACCGCGACATACGCGCGGCTGCCCGCTCCGCGCACCGCGCCCAGCGACAACAGACCGCCGGCGGGAACGTCGATGACCCGGTACCGTGCCACGGGCGCGCCGTTCAAAGTCGCGTTCATATCGGCGCCCGTCAACGCCACCGTCGCCGCCATGCGAAATCGCAGGGCGGGGCCGACCATGGTGCATTCCAGTCCGGCCGCTTCCCCCGCGTTCCCCACCAGCCGATTGCCCAGGCGAAACGCCAGGCCATCCATCGGACCGGACGGCGGGACACCAACCGCCCAATACCCGAGGCGTCCGGGCACGTCCTGAACGGTTGTCTGCGTGCCCGGTTCCACGATCTCAAAGGCGGGCGCCAGCCCCGTCACGTCCTCCAGAAGCCGCGTATGAACCGCGCCTGACCGAAAGGAATCCGCGTCCAACGCCGCAATCAAGAAAGCGCGGTTCGTCTCGACGCCGTCGATACGCGTGGCGGCAAGCGCGGATCGCAGCGCGGCGATAGCGTCCGCCCGCGTGGGACCACGGGCGATGATCTTCGCCAGCATCGGATCGTAATACGGCGTGATCTCGGTCCCCGAGGCCACCCAAGATTCCACACGGACATCGTCGGGAAACACCGCGTGCGTGATCAGGCCGCAGCTGGGTTGAAAACCGCGCGCGGGATCCTCGGCATAAAGCCGCGCCTCGATCGCGAAGGAATCGGACGCCCGCGATGGGACCGACATCGTCTCAAGCGGTGGAAGGTCCCCCGCCGCGAGGCGCACCATCCATTCGACCAGATCGACGCCGGTGACCTCCTCGGTTATGCCGTGTTCAACCTGAATGCGGGTGTTGACCTCCAGGAAATAGAAAGCCCCCGTGGTCGCGTCGACGACGAATTCGACGGTGCCCGCGGAACGGTAATGCGCGGCGCGCCCCAAGCTGAGGGCAGCCTCCCCCATCGCGTTGCGGACGTTCGCCGACAACCCTGGCGCCGGCGTCTCCTCGATCACCTTCTGATGGCGACGCTGCGACGAACAGTCGCGTTCACCCAGGGCCAGCACACCGCCGGCACCGTCGCCGAAGATTTGCACCTCGACGTGGCGCGCCCGCGCAACCAGTTTCTCCAGGTACAGTCCCGCGTCCTTGAAGTTCGTTCGCGCGAGGCGCGCGACCGTCTGATACGCGTCGGACAATTCTTCGGGTGAATCGCAGCGACGCATCCCGATACCACCACCTCCGGCGGTGCTTTTCAGCATGACGGGGAATCCGATACGTTGCGCCTCGTGCTGCGCCTGCTCCACGTCCGCCAGCAGGCCGGTGCCCGACAACAGCGGAACCCCACTGGCTTCCGCGATCGCGCGCGCCGTGTGTTTCAGGCCGAAATCCCTCATTTGCTGGGGCGTCGGACCGATGAACGCGATGCCCGCCTGCCCGCAGCGTTCCGCGAAATCCGCGTTCTCGCTGAGGAAGCCATAACCCGGGTGAATGGCCTCCGCTCCCGTCGACCGCGCCGCTTCGATGATCGCGTCGCCACGCAGGTAACTTTCGCCCGCGGGCGCGGGCCCCAGGTACACCGCGGCGTCCGCGTCCAGAACATGCGGCGCGTGCCGATCGGCCTCGGAATACACCGCGACCGGCGCGATGCCCATGCGCCGCAGCGTCCGCGCGATCCGCGTCGCGATGGCGCCGCGGTTCGCGATCAGGACCCTACGAAACGGCACGGCGCACGGCGGAAACGCGGCATCGACTGATCACGCCTGGATAGGATCGGGCCATCATCATCAAGGCGCGTCCCAGACCAGAAGTCGAACCGGCGTCGGGTTGTAGGCGTTGCAGGGGTTGTTCAGTTGCGGGCAGTTCGAGATCAAGGCCAGGACGTTCATCTCGGCACGCATCTCGACATAACGCCCGGGGGCCGACACCCCATCGGCGAATGACAGCCCGCCCAGCGGGGTGACCGGAACGTTCATAAAGAAATTGATGTTGCTGGGCAGGTCGCGCTTGCCCATGGCACGCCCCAGGCGGGCCAGTTCCAGCAGGAAGCTGTCGCGGCAATTGTGCATGTACTTCTTTTCCAGCGCGTAACGGACCTGATTGCTCTCGGCCGAACACGCGCCACCCAACGTGTCGTGCCGGCCGCAGGTGTCGGCCACGATGGTCAACAAGGGCCGTCCGTCGCTGGACATCAGGATCGTCCCCGTCGTCAGATAGATATTCCTCTGCCCGCGAATTGTGTCGACGGCGCTGTAGCGTTCATCCGGATCGCGGGCGCTGAAGAACAGGGTGTCGACGGCCTGGTTCCCTTCCAAATCCACGATCCGGAAGATCTGACCCCGCGCGATTTCGCGGCTCCAGCCACGCCCCGCGGGAAGGATCTCGTCGTGCACGGCCGCGCCCGGATCCAGGCGACTTTCCTTCAACATGAACGGCGTGACCACCGGTGTCGCCGTCATGGCGTGCCCCCGCCTAGCGGTCGCGACGGGGCTGGTCTTTCGTGCTCCTGCTTGTCCTTTTGCTCGTCCTCCTGCTCGCGGATATACGCCTCGGTCAACGCGAATCCACGCGCGTTCTCGGGCCGGGACAATCGACAGGGATCCTTGTCGTCGGGACGTTCCGCGGGTGAGACCCAGCGAACCGACACCTCGACGTCGGGCGGGGCGTAGGCGCGCGCGGGATCCAGCGGATGCGGCGTGTTCGAAAGCACGACCAACGTATCCATCTCACAACGCAAATCGACGTACGCGCCGGGGTACGAATTGCCCAGCACCCAGCGAATCTGGCCGGCGTCGTCGGCCGACACACGGACGAAGAAGTTTACGTTCGCCACGATGTCGCGTTTGCCAAGGCCGACCTTTGACAGTTCGACAATGAAATTGTCGCGAGCGTTGCGATGAAATTCGTTGCGCAGTTCCTGGTAGCGCCCAGGACCAAACTGGGACTGGCTGGACGCCGCGTTCCCACAGCCGGAAATCGTGTCGTGCCATCCGCACGTGTCGGTGATGATCGACATCAGCACCCGTCCCATGTCCGAATACAAGACGCGCCCGGTCGTCAGAAACGCCGTGTACTGTGCCTTCAAGGTGTCGGCCATGTTGTAACGCTCGATGGGATCGCGCGCATTGTGGAACAAACCCGACACACACGCGGTCCCGGTCGGATCGACGATGCGCAGGATCTGCCCGCGCAACAACCGGCGCGACCACGCCTGTCCGCCGCGCAGGGTTTCGCGGAACGTCTCGTGTTGGATGTCGTGCCGCGTTTCCCGCGTCCTTTCCAGACGGTCCTCACGCGGTGTTTTGTCGTTGGGGCTTGTCATTCGACATCGTCTCCTACCACCGTCATGCGTCCCAGCGGTAGCGTTTCGACCTCGGTCACTCCCGGCGGGTGAATCAGTTCCTCCAGGTGCCGGCGTGCGGCCACGAACTCCGCCGAGACGAACTGCTCGCGTGTCCGCGGGCGCGGCACGGGCACCTCCATGACTTCCCGGACACGGCCGGGGTGGGCGTCCAGAACCAACACCCGATCGGCCAGATACACCGCCTCGTCCAGATCGTGCGTGATGAACACGATCGTGATGTCGACGCGTTTCCAGATCTGCAGCAGATACGACTGCATCTGCGCGCGCGTCTGCGCGTCCAACGCCCCGAAGGGCTCGTCCATCAACAAGATCCGCGGTCGATTGGCCAACGCCCGCGCGATCGCCACCCGCTGCTTCATGCCACCCGACAGCTGGTGGGGATACGAATCCGCGAACCGGGTCAATCCCACCAGGTCGATCCATTCGTTGGCCTCGGTTTCGGCCGACGATTCGGACAATCCCCCCGACACCCGGGGCCCAAACATGATATTGCGCTTGACCGTCAGCCACGGAAACAGCGTGTAGGTCTGGAAAACCATCCCGCGATCCGGTCCCGGACCATCGATCGCGTGCCCGTCCAGCAGCATCTCGCCCGCCGTCGGCGCGTCCAGGCCGGCGATGATGCGGGCCAGTGTCGATTTTCCACAACCGGAAGGACCGATGACGCACAAGAATTCGCGGCGATGTGCCTGAAAACTGATCCGGTCCAGCGCGACGACGGTCCCTGCCCC
>JANOJB010000190.1:0-4439 GCA_031407985.1 Pseudomonadota bacterium
GAAGGCCGACCTATCACGCGTCCATGGGATGCGATAGTGTCGGCCTTCTTCTATTTCAGGGGGCCGCGCATGAGATCTGTTTCCTCGGTCGTGTTGGGTTTGTTGCTGTTGTCTTGCGGCGGTGGTTCGTCGTCGTCCGGCATTCCCCAGGCTGATGCCTGCAATCAGGCGTCGCAGGCCGCGTGTGCGAAGCTGTTTAGCTGTACCAACGACGTGATCTTGACGGCCGCCCAGTCTGCTCTCGGAGGAACCGAGGAGGCATGTCGGATGATGGTCCAGCAGAACTACTGCGCGCCATTCATGTGCACCGCGGCCCAGGCTTACCACCCGGACAAGGCCCAGCAGTGCAAGGACCAGTTCGGAACGGTGACCTGCGCGACCTTGAGCTCCGCGGCCCTGGCGGCGATCGTGGGGGGCGGCAGTGCATCGACCAGCGTCACGGCCGTACTGGCGAGTGTTCCGGGTTGCACCCAGGTGTGCTCAAGCGGAGACGCCGGGGCCTCCGGCGGTTAGTACGTCGGTGCGGGTGCCGGGAGGGCGATCCGCGGTTCGCGCTACGGAAAGATCCCGCGTTCCCCGTAAGCTTTGCCGATTCTCTCGACCGCGATGCACAGCGCGGCGTTGCGCCAGTCGCATTTCTTCATCGCGGCGTATTCGCCGACCGCCAGGTACGTGCGCTTCATGCGTTTGGCCAGGCGGTCCTCGACGTCTTCCAGATCCCAGTGCTCCGACCGCTTGTTCTGCAGCCATTCGTAGTAGCTGACGACCACGCCGCCCGAGTTCGCCAGGATGTCAGGGATGATCGCGATGCCTTTTTCCGCCAGATAGGGTTCGGCCGCTGTGTCCGTGGGGCCGTTCGCGCCTTCGACCAGCAGCTTGCACGACATCGACTTCGCCTCGGCGATGCCGATCTCCAGCTCCAGCGCCGCCGGGATCATGATGTCGACCGCCGTCGCGAAAAATTCGTCGCGCGTGATCGCGCGTGCGCCCGGATACCCGACAACGGAGCCCGTGCGCGAAACGTATTCGCCCAGCTTGTAGGGGTTGATGCCGTCGCCGTTCGTGATGTAGCCCTTCCAGTCGCCGGTCGCGACCAGGGACGCCCCCGTGCGCGCCAGGATGCGCGACGCGTTCGATCCCACGTTCCCGAATCCCTGAACGGAAAACGTCGATCCGTTCAGATCGAAACGCCGGTCGCGCGCCCATTCGGTGATGCAGTGGACGATGCCCTGGCCGGTGGCCGCCTCGCGGCCGTTTGAACCACCCGACGTCAGCGTCTTGCCGGTCACCACGCCGCGGTTGGCGGTCTTGTCGCCTATTCCCACAACGTTGATGTACGTGTCCATCATCCAGACCATGATCTGGCTGTTGGTTCCGACATCGGGGGCCGGGATGTCGTGGTCGGGGCCGATGTTGGCGCCCAGAGCGTGCGTGAACCTGCGCGTGATGCGTTCCAACTCGCTTATCGAATGGTCGCGTGGCGAGAACTTGATGCCGCCCTTGCCGCCGCCAAACGGGATGTTGTGCAGCGCGCCCTTGTACGTCATCCACGACGCCAGGGCTTTGATCTCGTCCAGCGAGACCAGCTCGTGGTAGCGGATGCCGCCCTTGTAGGGCCCCAGAACGTTGTTGTGCTGAACGCGATAACCCTTGAACAGCTTGTATTCCCCGTTGTCCATGCGGACCGGGAAGTTCACGATCAGCTCGTTCTTGGGTTGCGACAGGATGCTGGTCACCGCCGGGGCAAGGCCGCATATTTTGGCGGCGCTTTCCAGTTGGTCCTGCGCGATTTTGTAGGGATTCGGCTTTTGATCGGACATGGTGGATTGAATCCTATCATTTGCGGTTGCGCCTTCGCCCGTGTGGGTGCGGCGCCCGCATCCCCAAAAACGGCAGAAATCCCAGGGGGCTTGAATTCGTGAGAGAACCGCCGCCGCCGACACCGTCGGGCGTGGACTACCGGGTGATCCGGGCGTCCGGTGCCGGGGCTGTGCCCACCGGCGCGCTTGACCCGGGCCTCCAGCCGGGGCAGATCGGTGCCGCTGTGCCTGCCCCCGTCTCTGATCCCGCGTCTGTCCCTGCTGCGATCCCCGTTCCGCTCGCGGGCCGGGTTCCGCCCACTGTACGGCTGTCAGGGCGCGCACGCGCGCTGGCCCTGGAGATCGCCGCCGAGGCCCGCGCCGAATGGGGCTACGTCAGTGACATCATAGCGCGCGCGTTTCGGGCGCACCGCGAGCTGGGAAGTTCCGAGCGGCGCAAGGTGGCCGAGACGGTCTACGGCCTGATTCGTTTCGACCGGCGGTTGGAGGCCATCGTGGCGGAGATTCTTCACCCCGTCGTGCGCGCGGGTGACGATCCGTCGCGGATTGTTCGGGACGAGCTGAAGTTGATCGCGCTTGAGTTGCGCGAAGGCTTGCCCGTGGACGCCGTGAAGGCCGACGTGCGCCGCTTGTTGCGCGTGGATCCCGATCTGTCCGGGGTGGCGGGGCCGGACGCGGGGCTTGGCCGGTCGACAGGTATCGACCGTGAGGCGATGCGGCTGTCGGTGCCCAACTGGTTGCTCGAGCGGTTGGTCGACGAGCGCGGCGCCGACGTGGCAGCGGATTTGATCGAGGCGATGAACCAGCGCGCGCCGCTGGCGATTCGGGTCAACACGGCGCTCACGACGCGCGACGCGCTGATCGCCGAGCTGGCCGAGGAGGGTGTCACCGCGCGGCCGGGCCGCTTCTCACCGACGGCGCTGGTACTGGAGACGCGGGTCAACGCATTCGGCCTGTCCACGTTTCGTCGCGGCCTGTTCGAGGTGATGGACGAGGGTAGTCAACTGGTGGCCGAGCTGGTCGCGCCGCCTCCCGGCGGACGCGTGTTGGATGCGTGCGCCGGCGCGGGTGGCAAAACGCTGGCGCTGGCGGCGGCGCTGGCGGGCAAGGGACGCGTGCTGGCGATCGACGTCGACGGCAAGAAGCTGGAGGAACTCCGGCGCCGCGCCCGGCGTGCAGGGCTGAACAACGTTACGGCCCGCGTGATCTCCGGCGACGGCGCGATCTTGCCAGCCGAAGCGCGGCCCAGCGCCTGGGATCGCGTTTTGGTTGATGCGCCGTGCTCGGGGATGGGGACGCTGCGACGAAACCCGGAGGCGCGGTGGCGCATGGGGCCGGCCACCGTCGGGGAATTTCCGGCACGACAGGTCGCCCTGATGGTGACGTACGCGCCGTTGGTCGCCGTGGGGGGGCGCCTGATCTACGCGACCTGCACCGTGCTTGCCGACGAGAACGAGCGCGCGGTGGAGCGTTTTCTGGCGGAGCGAGACGATTTCGTTCGTGTTCCCGTCAAGGAGATATGGGGACGCGCGCGCGCCGACGAACTTGGACAGGGGCCCGAAGGATTCCTGCGGCTGTCGCCTTCTGCCCACGACACCGACGGATTCTTCGCCGCCGTACTCAGGCGCGTGCGATGAAACGACGCCGCGCGGGTACGATCGCCCGCGCTCGCGTTTTTGCGGTTTGCCTGGCGATTGCGTGCGCGCCCTGGGCCTTGGCCCACGCGACGGACGCCGTGGTGATTCCCAGTCCGGGCGCCGTGCCCACGCCACCGGCCCCCAGCGACGATTCGTTGATGGTCGAGGTACTGACCTTCGGTCCCGGCGATCATCCGTTCACCAAGTTCGGCCACAACGCCATCCGTGTGGTTGACCGCCAGGCCGGGACGGATCGCGTTTACAACTTCGGAACTTTTTCGTTCGATTCGCCGCGCTTGATTGGCGAGTTTTTGAAGGGCCGCCTGCGGTACTGGCTGTCGCGTTCCAGCATGATGTCGACGGTCGGTTCGTACCGGCGCGACAACCGCGCGATCGAAGCCCAGGAACTGGACCTGTCGCCCGCGCGGAAACGCGACCTGGCGCAACGGTTGGAGGTGAACGCGCGACCCGAAAATCGGGAGTATCGATACGACTACTTCGGCGACAACTGTTCGACGCGCGTGCGTGACGCCCTGGACGGCGTTCTCGACGGGCGTCTGCGTTCCTCCGCGGTCGGCCAGGGAAGCTTGAGTTTTCGCGGCCACGCGCTGCGAATGGCCGCGGACAATCTGCCTTTGTACGCGGGGTTGATGATCGTCCTTGGGCCCAGAGCCGATCGCCCCATCGATGAATGGGCGGAAGGGTTCTTGCCCGAGATGTTGCAGCGCACGTTGCGGGGCGCGCGTGCCGGTGACGGGACCGGCGGCGCGGCGTCGACGGCCGGGCGCCTGGTGAAGGCCGAACGGATCATCTTCGTCCCCCAGCGGACGCCGCCCCCGCGCGAGCCACCCAGCCGCTTGCCGGCCTTCCTGGGTGTTGGCCTGGGGCTGGGATTGATACTGTCGCTCCTGGGGCGCCTGGGTACACGTTTCCGGGCGGCGCGTTTCGCGTTCGGGCTACTGGTCTCGGTGATGGGCCTTCT
>JANOJB010000234.1:0-4618 GCA_031407985.1 Pseudomonadota bacterium
ACAAGGATTCGAACCTTGATAGCCAGATCCAGAATCTGGCGTCCTGCCATTAGACGATTCCCGAGAAATGCGGACTCATATCTAACAGGGAGCATCGACGTGTCAAGCCGATGGCCCGGAGCGCCTACACAGAATCACTCACAAACGCAGGCTGGGGGCGGGCGGCCGCGCAGCACCGAGGCAAGCACCTAGATCGGTTGATGAAACTGGCGTGGGCGCCCTACCCCGGACGCCCGGTTCGTGGTAGCAAGCACCAAACCACGGGTTCCAATTCGCGAACCTCACGAGGAGCCTGCGCTAATGGAGTTGAGCTTCTGGGCCGCCACTGATGTTGGGCGAAAGCGCGAGGCCAATGAAGACAACTTCTTGGTCGACAAGAAGCTGTCCCTGTTCATCGTGGCCGACGGAATGGGAGGCCACGCGTCAGGCGAGGTGGCGTCGGACATCGCCGTCCACGAATTTCGCAACGCCGTCGATGCCAACCGCGACCTGATCGAACGCTTCGCCAAGGGCGACGGAACGGTCCGGCCGCAGGAAATCCTGACCGTGTTGGAAGGCGCTGTTCAGGCGGCTTGCCTCGCGATCTATCAAAAAGGCCAGGCCGAACCCGACAAGCGCGGCATGGGAACAACAGCGTCGGCGCTGCTGATCGCCGGCGATCGCGGATTCATCGCGCACGTCGGCGACAGCCGGATTTATTTGGTGCGTCGTGGGCAGGTGGTCCAGCTCACCGAAGATCACTCGCTGATCAACGAACTGATCCGCCGCGGAAAAATAACGAAGGGCGGGATTGAAAACTCTCCTTACAAAGCCTACAAGAATGCCGTGACCCGCGCGGTGGGCGTCTACGAAACGGTTCAGGGCGATACGATCGATTTCGAGATCTTGCCCGGCGATCAATTCTTGTTGTGTTCGGACGGCCTGCACGCGTACCTGGACGACGCCAAGACGATCGACCTGCTGTCGCAGGACGACATCACGCAGGCGCCAAAACGGTTCGTCGATCTGGCGAATCTGGGAGGCGGCCACGACAACATCACGGCCGTCGTCGTTCGCATCGACAAGGTAGCCCCGGGGGCGGCCGCGATCGCGGCGGACGATCGGGCCGAGGAGCTGCAACGGAAGATCGACGTTCTGAAGCAGATGCCGATGTTCCGGCACCTGACCTACAAGGAGATTATTCGCGTCCTGAACGTCACTGAAGTGAAAGAATTCGCGCCCGGCCAGGCATTAATCACCGAAGGGACCACCGGCGAGGAAATGTTCATTCTGCTGAAGGGCAAGGTCAAGGTTCATAAGAACCAGGCGTTCATCACGCACCTTCTGCCCGGATCGCACATCGGCGAGATGGCGCTGGTGGATCGCAGTCCCCGTTCGACCAGCGTCACCGCCGAGGAAAAATCGCGGCTGCTGATCCTGCGCCGCCGCGAGTTCTACGAAATCGTCCGCAAGGATCCGTCGCTGTCGGTGAAGTTGTTGTGGAGCTTTGTTCAGGTCCTGGCCGATCGGTTGCGCAAGACCACCGCCGAGCTGTCGGGCGCGCGACTGGAAGCCCACGCACAGGACATGACGGACGACGTGCTGTTTGACGAATGACGGATAACGCCTGACCACTGACGACCACGTAGCCAGCGCACAACGCCGATGACGCCGATAACCTTTCGGACCGAACGCGATTCCCTGGGCGACATCGTCGTCCCGATCGAAGCGTTGTACGGCGCGCAGACGCAGCGGGCGGTTCTGAATTTTCCGGTCAGCGGCCTCAGGCTTAACCGGCGTGTGATTCGCGCGCTGGCGTTGCTGAAACGTGCGGCCGCCCAGGTCAACAAGGACGCGGGCGTGGTCCCGCCCGCGATCGCGGATGCGATCATCGGGGCGGCGGACGAGGTCGCCACCGGCCTTCACGATTCCCAGTTTCCGGTCGACGTGTTCCAAACCGGATCGGGAACGTCCAGCAACATGAACGCGAACGAAGTGATCGCCAACCGCGCGATACAAATCCTGGGTGGCGTCATCGGCTCGAAAAATCCGGTGCATCCGAACGATCACGTCAACCACGGGCAGTCGTCGAACGACGTGTTCCCGTCGGCGGTGAACATCGCCGCGGCCGAGGCGACCCAGTATGACTTGCTCCCCGCCCTGCGGACCCTGGAGGGATCACTGGCGGCCAAGGCACTTGAATTCGATCACATCGTGAAACTGGGACGAACGCACCTGATGGACGCGGTGCCGATTCGGCTGGGGCAGGAGTTCTCGGGGTATCACCAGATGATCGTGAATGCCCTGCGGCGCATCGAGGCGGCGCTTCCGGCGGTGACAGAGTTACCGCTGGGGGGAACCGCAGTCGGGACGGGCCTGGGCGCGGAGCCCGGTTTCGCGCCCAAGGTCATCGCGCTGGTCAGTCAGGAGACTGGCATCACGCTGCGACAGGCACCCAACCTGTTCGAGGCCCTGTCCGCCCACGACGGCCTGTGTGAACTGTCCGCCGCTCTCCGGTCTTTGGCCATCAGCCTGACAAAAATTGCCAACGATATTAGGTGGCTGGCGTCGGGTCCGCGCGGGGGGTTGGGCGAACTGCGACTGCCCGAATTGCAGGCCGGAAGTTCGATCATGCCCGGAAAGGTGAACCCGGTAATAGCCGAGATGTTACTTATGATCTGCGCCCAGGTGATCGGGAACGATGCGACGGTGGCCTGGGGGGGGGCGGCCGGGAATCTTGAACTGAACACAATGACGCCGGTGATGGCGTTCGACTTGCTGCAATCAATCGACATCCTGGCGACAGGCTCCCGCCTTTTCGCGACGAAATGCGTCGACGGCATTGACGTCGACGAGACGCGCTGCCGTGACCTGGTCGAGCGCAGCACGGCGCTGGCGACCGCCCTGGGATCGGCCATCGGCTATGACGCGGCGGCCGCGCTGGCGCGGGCGGCGACCGCCACCGGCAAGAGCATCCGCGAGATCGCCCGCGAGAAGGCCGTTCTGCCGATGGACGAGCTAGATCGCCTGCTGGACGTCACTGCCATGACCGGGTCGTCACGCCCCCTACCCGGATCCACAATCAGTACACCCACGGGTGCAACCGCCGAAAGGTCCGCGCCCCCCCCCAAAGGTACACTTCCACCGACACGATCCAAGTCCACTTGATGCCGACTTCCGAAAAACCCGTTCGTGTTTTCCGCATTTCCCCGGAGGATTGAATGAAAAGTCCCGCTGTACGCGACCATCGGAAATCTGATGGTCGATCGTTCCCGCTCTTGGGTTTGACCGCCGTACTGATCGCCGTACTGATCTTGCCCCTTGTGACCGGTTGCCCGGGCATGCTTCCCGAAGCCGCGTCGAAGTACGGGGACGCTGGCGGCGCCGTGACCGGCACGGGCGGGATGGGCGGGGCGGGAACCGGAGGCACGACGGTGGCGGGCTGCGACGCGCCGACGATGGTCTTCAAGGCAGGCGGCTTGAACTGCGCTCTCTCGGGTTGTCACGGCGGCGCTGTCCTGACGGCTCCCGATCTCTCCCTCGGGGATCCATGGGTTTCACTGATGGGGAAGAATGCATCTTCCGCTACGGCTTCCGCCTGTCTGGGGATGCCCTATGTGGTCGCGGGAAACCCGCCTACTGGGGTACTTATGCAGCGTGTGACTGGTGAGTCTTGTGGGGCAGGTACCCGCATGCCCATCGGATCGACACTCACCCAGGACCAAATAACCTGTTTGGCCAGCTGGCTGACTTCAAAGCTGTGACCACCGTGCATCTTCGCCAGACCACGCAGCCTTCGGTGGGCCGCCGGGGGAATGCTCGGCTCCTCGGATTGCTGCTCTTGCCCCTGTTGACTGCCTGCCCGGGCGCGCTTCCCGAGGCGCCGTCGAAGTACAACGTCGGCTCCGTGACCGGCACGGGTGGAAGCGGCACCGGTGGAACTGGTGGCGGGACTGGAACCGGTGGAACGACCGCGGCGTGCGACGCACCGGGGATGGTCCTTCAAAAAGATGGGTCGACGGGCTTGACGGTGGGATGCGCGGGGTCTTTCTGTCACAACACCGGTGTCGCCGCCCCGGATTTTCAATCCGGATCGCTGAAGGAACGGCTACTGGCTGGACAGTCGGCGGCGGGTCCCTGCGCAGGGCAGTCGTTTGCAATCCGGGGAGATCCTGCTGCTAGCGTGATAATGAAGCGGATTGTGGGCTCGGCGTGCGGCGCGCAAATGCCTCTCATACCTCCCGCCCTTAGCCAGGACCTGATCAACTGTATCTCGTCGTGGATGGCGGCCCCTTGATGTGGATGCTGAGGGATGCGCCCATTAGTCCAAGGCCAGACCCTGCCGTTCAACACCACCCGCCCGAAGCTGCCGTGACCCCGACCCAAAAACCGAGACTCTGGAGCCAACGAATGACGACCAGGACGATCCACGTACGAATTGGGCTTTCCCTAATGTTGGGACTGCTTGTGATCTCAGGCGGGCTGCGACAGGCCCAGGGCGCTGAACCCAGTCGCCTGTGTGTCGTGACATTCCGCTGACCGGGCGTGGGAGCGACGCGAAACGTCGTCATGAAGGTGTGGAAGACCAGCAAGTACCAGTTCGTTGGCGGACAACAGATTTCGATGGCGGCCGCCAAGC
>JANOJB010000269.1:0-4158 GCA_031407985.1 Pseudomonadota bacterium
CCATCCCAGATCCAGCCAGGCCCCGCCCCGGTGGAGAAAACGCAACGTTCCGGTTCCAGGCAGGCAACCGACAACGCGCGAGCGCCCATCGCCAACTCGCCGACCGGTAGGTAGTCGGGAACCGCACCCGCGGCACCGGGAGAACCGGGAACACCGGGAACACCGGGAACACCGGGAACACCGGGAACACCGGGAGCACCGGGAGCACCGGGAGCACCGGGAGCACCGGGAGCACCGGGAGCACTGCGGGCACCAGAGGCACCACGAGCACCACGGGCACCAGATCGTCCGGGTGACAAAAGTGCGACGCCGGCCGCGCGTGTTCCCAGAAACACGTCGTCACCCGTGCCGCCATCGGTCCGACCCGCGCCGCCGACCACGACGATCGTGATCTCCGCGGGCACGGGCCGTGGGTCCGGGCGCGCCACCACCCGGATGCCACTTAGGCTCTGGCGCGCCGGACTGAAACGAAATCCGCCCTCCACGACTTCTCCCCGTTCCGCCAGGACCAGGGTGTACAGACGGGGCGCCGCCGCCGGGCCCGCAACCAGCAACGGGCCACGGGGTTGGCGAATCAATGCGGCCACCGGAACGTCCGGCTGGGCCACAAGAAGTTCGGGCCCGTCCATCCTCAGCAACACGAGACGGGTCTGACCCTGGGCGCCCCGGCCCACCGCGATCCGGGTGCCGTTCGCCAACACGGCGGTTCCGAGCACATCGACCAGGTCAAGATGATCGCCTGAGTCCGGACCGTGGGCGGCGATCACCTTCTTGCCGTCGACGTGGACCAGGCCTTTGCCCCGCAGACCGGCCCAGACGGATTTTCCGTCGGCGTCGAGATCAAGCGATGTGATTTCACCGCCGCCGGCACCTTCGATGGCCGAGACGTTCACCCCTTCCACGAAGAACAGCCCGCTCGGCGTACCGACCCAAATCCCGTCGCCGGCGCCTTCGGCAAGCACGGGTACCAGATGGGTCGCGCCGGGCAGGGCCGCCAGCGGCTGATACTTGGGACTGCTTTGCGCCCCCGCGAGGCGGCCGATGGCGGACTCGGTTGCGACCAGCAGCCTGCCCAGCCGATCGGTCGCCAGGGCCGACACGCCGCGACCTGGAACCCCGGCGGCAGGGTCCACCCATTCGGCCACACCCGCCGGGACCTGAGCGCGCCGCAAACCACGTTCGCTGCCGATCCACAGGAGGCCATCGGTGACGGCCAGGGCGCGCACCGGAACCACGTCGGCCTGAAAACTCTGCTGGACACCCGCGGCGTTCGCCATGCCTGCCAAGGACGGGGGGGCCGGGCGCGTCGCCGTGCAGCCGATGGCCCCCCACATCGCCGAGAGAAGCACCAGCGCCATGAAACCCAACGCGAACCCCCGAAGCACCAACAGCATGGTCAGGCCGTACTATGGCATCCGAACCCGGTCAAGATAGGCTGCGGACGTGAGCAGACTGGGGTTTGCAGTGGCGATATCGGCCCTGGGGACGGCGATCGTCGTCCCGGGCGCGCGTACGGCGCAAACGGCAAGCCTGCCCGACGTGGCAATTGCGAAGACCGACGCAGGGACTACCGTCGCTGACGGCGGCGGCTTGATCGAGATCGCCGCGCGGCGGACGACAGTCGTGACGATCGAGCCTCGTGTCGGTCGACCCATCGAAAGGGAGCCGGAGTTCTTGCGAAAGGCGCCGAGCTACCGCCGGGCCATCGAGATGGATCGCGACCAGCGGTGGGCCGAGGCGGCGGGTCAGTACCAGCAGGCGCTGATCGAGATCGGGGCGGCGGTCAGGTTTGCCCCCACCCCTCTGCTGGAACAAGCCGCGTTCAAGATCGACGCTGAACGCCGGCGGTCGAGGACACTGGCACAGACCGAGGGCGCCGAATCCGGGAGTGAGCCGACGCCCGGTCCGACGCGCGGCAAACCGGCAACTGCGGGAGGCCCGGCGCCGATGCCCGCGCTGGACCGCGCCCGGTTGTTGCGATCGAAGTTGATGGCGGTTCGCTCGGCGACCGGATTGGTTCCCGCCGCGCTGGTCACCGAAACGTTGGTGGCGCTTGGACAGGCGCTGCGCCAGTCCAACCCTCGGCCTGACCCGACAGGCTCCGTGCCCAACGTGGGCGCTCCGTCCCGCCCGCAACCCCGGGGCGGTGATCCGGAGATCAGGCTGTTGCTGTGCGCGACGCGCGCGGTCGGCGGCGATCGAACGGGCGCGCGGCTGGAACAGGCGCACGTATCACAGTCGGATCGGTTCGATCCGACGCGCGCACTGGCACTGGCGGCCTGTCAGGCGGCGCTTGGCTACAACGATCAGGCGCTCGCGTCGTTGGCAGTGGTCGTCAGTCGGTTGGGCCCGTCGCCGCGTTTCCTTCCCGGACAGTCCCGCGAGTTGCAAAGCGCCAACGACTGGGATCCGTTTCGTGACGATCCGCGCTTCGAACGTTTGTTTCGGTGAGCCCGATGGGGGTCGAGAGGGTACGTTTCGGTCGGAATGCGTCCGGAATTCACGGCCATGTTGACCGCACCCGCGTGCGCTGCTAGGAACCACCCCGCCGTATTACGGTGGAGGGGCTGTAGCTCAGCTGGGAGAGCGCCTCAATGGCATTGAGGAGGCCGACGGTTCGATCCCGTTCAGCTCCACAAAATTCTTTGGTTTCCCGCGGCCCGATTCTCAGCCCGGGCGCTACAGCCGTTTACCTTGGGTGAGCCCAGGTAGGTGTTTGCCGACTTGCGTTGCGGTAACCGGTAACAACACCAGTATTTAGAAACAATGCGGCGGTTTGGCGGGCTCACCGGCCCCAAACCACCAAAAACCATCGGAGACTCTGATATGCGGCACCTTCCCGGCTCCTCGCGCCCCCTTTTCCAGGCGTTGTTCGTCACTTTGTTGGCGACTGCCTGCACCCCGGCCCGAACGACCGCCCCAGGCGGCGGCGGAGCCGGAGTCAACACGGGTGGCTCCACCGGCGCGGGAACGGGGGGAGGCAGCGGCCCCGGATCCGGTGGCAACAATGTCGGAACCACCGGAGGCTCGACGGGTACGGGTGGCAACGAGATCATCATCACCACCGGGGGCGCGACGGGGAGCGGCGGCGCAACCGCGGGCTCGGGGGGTACGGCGGTCGGTTCGGGTGGCGCTGGTGGCGGCATCACCACCGGCACTGGTGGTACCGCTGTCGGCACTGGTGGCTCGACTGTCATGAAGATGGCCTGCATGGACACACCGTTCGTGGATCCCTATTCGCCGGGATACACCGATGCGCAGCACGCGACATTTCAAACCCAGGCCCAGACCATGCTGGCCACCATGACCCTGGCCGACAAGGCTGGCCAGCTGCGTGGTACGCCCCACGGAACTGGCCAGTACAACGATATCTTCCGGACCCCCGACAACACCGCGCGCGGAATCAAGGGGTTTTTGTTCCGCGACGGTCCGCGCGGCGTGAACCTGGATGCCCCGCTACCCTCGGGCATGATGGGTGGCCGGTCGACGGTATTTCCCGGGCCCATGACCCGCGCGGCGTCTTGGGACCTGGATCTCGAGTTCCGGATTGGGCAGGCAATGGGCGACGAAATGATCGCGACGGGCCAGACGATGTTGTTGGCGCCCACCGCGAATATCCTGAGACATCCGTTGTGGGGCCGCGCGCAAGAGACCTACGGCGAGGATCCCTACCAGCTTGGCCGCTTCAGCAACGCCAGCATCGTCGGCATTCAGCAGTACGTGCCCGCGTGCGCAAAACACTACGCGGCCAACAACATCGAAAACAACCGCTTCTCGCTGAACGCCCAGATGGACGAACAGACGCTGCGCGAGATCTACGCGCGTCACTTCGAGATGATGATCCGGGATGGCGGCGTCGCCTGCGTCATGGCGGCGTACAACGCGGTCAACGGCGTCAAATCGACGCAGGACAAACACCTTCTGACCGACCTCCTCCGTACGGATTTCGGATTCAAGGGATTCGTTCTATCCGACTGGTGGGCGATGCCCGGAGCGTCCACCGCGACTCTGGCCACCGGAAACCGCAGCACGAATGCAGCCCAGGCGGTCAACGCCGGCATGGATATGGAGCTGCCGTGGGCGTTGAACTACAGCGTGCTTGAGACCATCACGGGAGCAGGTCTGCCGATCACGGACGCCGTCTTGAACACGTCCGTC
>JANOJB010000304.1:0-9756 GCA_031407985.1 Pseudomonadota bacterium
CTAGACCGCTTTCAGGTTGACGCGAGGGCGTAGCCGGCATGGATGGTCCAGGCGCGGATATCGGCGTTTGATATGGCAGTCATGCCTGCGGCGACCGCCTGATCAAAGGCGACGCGACCGAGGGTGGGTAGGCGTCGCAGGATGTTCTTGAGCTTGGCCCAGGCCTTCTCGATGGGGTTGTACTCGGGTGAGTAAGGCGGCAGAAACAAGACGTTCGCACCAGCGGCACGAATGGCGGCCAGAACATCCGGGCCCTTGTGTGAACTAAGGTTGTCCATGACGACGATGTCGCCGGGTTGCAGGTTCGGAACGAGCTGCTGGTGAACGTACGCGAGAAATACGTCTCCGTCCGTCGGTGCATCGATGGTGACGAAGCCGCGCCAACCGTTCAGGGCGATGGCACCAATCATGGTCATCGTGCACCAGTCACCGCACGTCCCTTGGCCCGGCGACTTCTCGCCCAGCGGCGCCCACCCGTAGTTCGGTGGTGAGCCCAGTCGAAATCCTGATTCGTCGAGGAAGATCAGCTTCGTCGCATCGAGGCTTGGCTGCTTGGCAAGAAACGTTTCTCGCTTCGCTTGAATGTCCGAGCGCTCGCGCTCACGGGCGAAAATTGTCTTTTTTTATGCGTCCATCCGCAGGCGCGGACCGCCATCCACATCGTACCGACACCGATTCGCGTTCCCCCCTCCTGAACCCACGCATCGATGCGATCAATCAATCGAGCATCAGGATTCGCCTTCAAATGCTGGCGCAGCCAGAGCAGATCAACCCGACGGGGATTGTTGCCGCCTTTGGGCTTGTACCTGACATCTCCCGTTTCCCGGAAACGCCTCAGGTTTCTGCTGACCGTTGCTTCGCCCACCCCAAACAGCGCCGCCGTCTCTGCATACGTCCCACTTTTCTTCGACCGGTACGCTGCAACCAGTTGCCTTCGGAGATCGATCGACAATTCAGCCATACCATTCTTTGATCACATCTGATCGATCGCGTCAATAAGAAAGCGGTCTAGGCGCGGCGCGAGGGCGGGTGTCCGGCCGGAAGGTCGGGGCCCGCTTGTTTGCGCTCCGCTTCGCGGAGCACCCTGTTGCCGGATCTCTTGCGCCCACCTCCGGTGCGCACCGAGCCGGGGGCAAAGCCGGGGGCAAAGCCGGGGCGAGGACGGGGCAAAAGCGCGGAGGCTACCGTGCGTCGCGTACGGCGCGCGGTGGGGCGTGTAGGTCGCGCACCAATCCGAAGACCGAGAGCACGCGCAAGATGTAGTGCGTGATGTCCACCTCCCACCAGTAGAACCCCTGACGTTCGGAGCGCTGATAGTGGTGGTGGTTGTTGTGCCAGCCCTCGCCCAGCGTGAACAACGCAATCAGCAAGCTGTTGCGGCTATCGTCGGTGGTCTGATAGCGGCGGCGACCAAAAGCATGCGCCAGCGAATTCACGCAGAAGGTTCCGTGCCACAGCAGGGTGTTCGACACAAAGAACCCCCACAGCAGGGCCCACCACCCACCGGTCACGAACAATGCGGTCGCAAGCGCCACCGGCGGGACCAGGTGGTACTTGTTCAACCACAGCAGTTCGGGATAGCGCGTGAAGTCCTTGATGCGATCGAAGTCGGTTTCGACGTAGGTACGAACCAGAATCCATTTCACGTGGGCCCACCAGAAGCCCTGCTGGCGCACCGAATGGATGTCGCGTGGCGTATCCGAGTACTTGTGATGCGCGCGGTGATGCGCGGCCCACCACAGAACGCCCTTCTGGGTCGATGTTGTACCGAGCAGGGCCAGCAAGAACTGAAACACGCGGCTGGTCTTGTACGACCGGTGCGAGAAATAGCGGTGATAGCCCGCCGTAAGCCCGAACATCCGCACGAAGTACAGGCCCAGAGCCAATCCGAGACCGGTCCAGGACCAGCCTGACCAGATGACCCCAACCAGGGCGGTGACCTGCGCACCCCAGAAGGGCACCATCGTCAGCCACTGCACCTGGTGGGAAGGGGGCTGGGCCGTTTGCGCCTCCGCGACGGGGACGGGCGCATCGAAATCCTCAGACTGAACGTCGGAGACGGAGGCCCCGATCGGAATGGCGCTGGGTGCGGACATTGATCCTTTCGAAGCCCGTGGTGCCGGCCCGTGGAACGAAAACCCGCCGCGCCCCGGGAATCCGGGGCACGGGGGTGAGGAATCTACCAGCCGCCTCGACCGCCGCCGCCGCCGCCACGACCACCGCCACCGCCACCACGACCACCACGACCACCACCGCCACCGCCGCCACCATAACCACCTCCGCCGCCGCCACCGTAACCGCCGCCGCCACCACCGCCGCCACCGCTGCGCTCACGGGCCTCGCTCACGCTGATTGCGCGTCCCTGGACCTCGCGACCGTTCATGGTCTCGACAGCCTGGGCCGCCTCGGCGTCCGTGGACATCTCGACGAATGCGAACCCGCGCGAACGGCCGGTCTCTCGGTCCATGATGACCTTGACGTCGGTGATGGTACCGCCGCCTTCGCCGAACGAATCGCGGAGATCCTGCTCCGTCACGCCGTACGCGAGGTTACCGATATAAAGTCTTCTTCCCATGTCTTCGTTCTCCTTGGTTCAGATGCGGGCCGGGTGACCCGCGACGACGCGAATCAGGAACGGAACTGCTCGGTGATCGGGTCGTCGGTTGGTTGGCGTCCCTCGGTCACCTGCACCCCCGGACCCGAATCAGCTACTGGAAGCTGACGAACCACGGCAGAACGAGACGAACACGAAAAGGACAAACAGGCTGAAATTTACCAGGCAGACCGGCTGTGTCCAAGGATTTCCACCTATGGACCGACCCGCGGATTCGGACGTGGCGAGGTCAGTTGCCGACGACGGCGAAGCGCAAGGGCCAGCAGTACCAGCACCGCGATACCGACCGCGATTGGAAGTCGGGACCGGCGCCTGCCTGTCTCCGACGGATCGTGCTCCGGGGTGACTTTGGCGGTCCCCTGTCCCGCATCGGGGATCTCCACGCCACCGGCGGTGTCAACCTCCCGCGCGCCGGCCGCCGCCGGGTTGGGCCCAGCGGGTGCTGGCGGTTCCTCGTCGGGGGGCAGGGGACGTCGACGAACGGCGGTCGCTTCGGCCGAGACCACTATCGCTTCGATCGCCCGTGCCAGGGCCTGGGAGGGATCCCCGTGGCGCAGGCGGTGCACGAGATCCTTCGTGATCTGGTTGGCGTCGATCTCGGGAACGATTCCCGCATTGCCTTTCCCGGTCTCGATGGCGGCTGCTCGATCGCCGACGGAAACCACCAGCAGAACCGGATTGGACTCACCCGCGCCGGAGAGAGTGCGTTCGGTGAACGCGCGGGCCGCCAGCGAAGCTGCCGTTTCCCGCTGGAGTCTGTTCGTCACCAGGATGAAAACCGGGCTGCCCAGTCGTCGCGCGGCCGAGGCGAGGCGCCTGTCGAGATCCATCCGTTGCCGGGAAGAAAGCCGGTGTGAATCGTCCCAAATGCGCCCATTTGTTGCCGCGGCCGCCACGATCGGCGCGACCATCGCGATGCCGGCGACAACGATCGGCAGGATGCCCAAGATCCGACTTGTCACGCGGGGATGAGCCACCACCTGTGATGATAAGGCGGAAGTTCATCGGGAACGAGAAAGGTCATCCCCGGTGGCGAGGCGGTTCAGGATCTGGCGCGCCTCCGCCGCCGCGAAGTGCCGGGGCCAACGGCCCAGGAATCCACGTAGGGCGTGGATGGCATCCGCGCGCCGATCCAGGCGGGCAAGTGTCAACGCCTGACCGAATGTCGCTTCGGCATCGTCGGGAAACTGGCGGAGGACCTCCGCGAATTCGGTCAGGGCATCACCGGAACGACCCAGTTGAACCAGCGCGAATCCCCGGTTGGTCCGCGCGGCAGGCGCGGTCAGACCCGCCAGAAGCTCGACTGCCCGTTCGGGTTCTCCGAACCGAATGGCCAGCATCGCGGCCTGATGGCGCGCGACGTTTCGGTTCGCGGTGGTCAGGCAGTCGGGCGCGCCGCCCAGCGCGGTCCGGTACAGCGCGCCAGCCCGGTGCGGATCCCCGTGCGCGACGAACCAGTCCCCCAGTCGTCGATTCCATTCGCACGGCCGTAGCGGCGACGCGGAAGGTTGCGGATCGATGGGCATGGGTTCGATGCCGTTCACGGGATCGAAGCGAAATGTCAGCGGCAGTTCCTGGTCGCCGATCAGCGCCGCGTGGGTCTGATCGCGACGAACGAAGACCAGTGCTTCGCCGGTCCGGTACACCAGGGCCCATTGCGCGGGATCGAACAGCGCCGCGCGCGGATTGACATCGGGAAACGTGATCAGCGCGGACTTGATTTCGAATGAAGCGAGCAGGGATTCCCATTCGGGGCGGACCAGATCCCGTCGTCGCAAGATCGCGTGCAGTTCGGCGGGATAGCCGTTGATGCGCGGATCCTGGAAGACGGGGGCGTGGGGCCAGCCGTCCCAGGTCAGGTAGGAACCGACCTCGAGATCGTTGTACATGCGATCGCGCAAACCATGGGAATCGATCCAGCGAATCGCCGCCGTGGGTACCAGGGATTCCTCGATCCCGAGGTCAAGAACGGCGCCGCCCGTGCGCGCCGCCGAGATGCGCGGACCCAGCGTCAGGATCCCAAGCCCCGCCAGGACCACCCAGCCGCCGACACGCGCCACACGCAGGCGCGGCGCGAAGGTGTCCCGAAGAATCTGGGTGCCTCGCGCGGCGACGAAGGGACCAGCCAGTAGGGCGAACTCGGCCACGAAACGAATGCGGCGCGATCCCAGCACGGCCAGGGCCAGGATCGGCAGCAGATGGCGCATGAATCCGGTGTTCGCCGTGCCGGTCGCCGCGCCGTCGGCCGTGCCGTCGGCCGTGCCATTGGCCATGCCGACCATCACGCTGTTGCCGCTGTGCGATCGTCTCCCGATCGGCAAGATGGTCACCAGCGCCACGGCGGCCAGCAGAAACAGGAAAGGACCGTCTGTCGGCCATTCGGCCGTCCGGTACTCCTGCAGAGGCCTGAGCGAGGGCATTCTGAAGTGATTGGCGACGTAGCCGATGAACCCGCTTCCCGACGGTGTTGCGAACAGGATCGGGATCAGCGCCAATGCCACCAGCGCGGTACGCCGCGCGATCGCGCCGGATCCCGGGGGCAAGCGATCGAGACGCGCTCCCGCCGCGTAAAGCAGCAAGATCGACGGCGCCAGGAAGAAACACGAATTTCCGTTTGCCCAGAGAAGACCCAGGGGGACAAGGGCCCAGAGCAGACGTCGGCTTCCGCTCTCCGCGCGTTCAAGGGCCAGCAGCAGCGTTGCCAGTCCCAGAAAGGTCATCAGGTGTGGGCGTTCGACGAAACGAGGCTCGGCCGCCCATGCCGCCAGCGCCAGTACGATTGCGGCCAGGATCGGATGCGCACCGCGCCGGAGCGCCACGCGAAAGAGCAGCGCGAAGGTCGCGACGACGAACGTGGTCTTCAGCAGCACGGTCCCCGGAATCCCCGCCGCGCGATGGGCCAAGACCAGCAGGATCTGGAATACCCAGGCGAGGTTCGGGTCCGGGTAATCGGGGTAGGTGAACGACAACAGGTTCGTGCGGGGAATGCCGCGGGTGCCAAGGACGATCTCGCCCAGCCGCAAGTTGTAAAAAAGATCCGTTTCGTCCATCGGGACCAGGCACCGTCCCGCCACGAACAGCAGCAGCGCGATCGCGAAGGCCCATGCGCCACGCGCATCGCCCGGGGCGTGTTCGGTTTCCTGGCCGGTGGCGGGCCGGATCATGGGTTTCCACCTCGGCCGCGCTGGCGGTGGTGGTAGATGCGAATTCCGTCGCTGGCGAACGCCAATGAAAATCGATCGGGGCGTGTCTCCGCCCAGGCGCGTTCGATGGGAAAACCCCCGTCGTCATGGGCCATGGTGCGGCGGACGCCTGGGTACAAGGATGCGACGAAGACCAGGTCCACCCGATGCGCGTCCAGTTTGGAAAGCCAGGTTGCCTGGTCCGGCACCTGTCGCTCTGGCGCTGGCTCGGCTGTGGGCACGGCGGGTGGTGGAACATGGTCGAAGTCGTGGAGCGCCACGTTCGGCCCGCCTGAAATGTTGACGTACCTGACGTCGTTGTCGAAACCCGGTCCCCACAGCGGAAGCGGCAGGTTCGATCCCGTGTAGGCGACGCGCCGGCCATGGGCATGAGCGCGCATCCACGCCCAACCGTCATCGTGATGGTCGCCGACCCGATAGGGTGGGGCGTCCGTGCGCGCGTGGGGCCATCCGAGCGTGGCGATCACCCCCACGCCGCCGAGCGCGCATCGGGCCGCGAACCAGAATCCCGGCGACGCCCGGCGCCCGGCGTGGGCGACCAGGGTGCAAAGGCGTGGTCCCAGCGCGGCACCCGCGGCGGCCGCGCCAAGCAGTGCCAGGCGTCCGGGGGTCGGGAACTGAAGAATCGCCCCCAAGGTGGCCGCGGCCAGCGCCGCGCCGCCGAGTCGCGGCGATCGCGTGGTTGCCGTCGCCAGAAGAATCGCGGCGATTCCCCAGACCGGAAAGAAGAATCTCGACTGCTGAAAGGGAACCACGAACCACGCGCAGGCCGCCATCAACAGCGCCAGCGCGGGCCATCGGGATCGGCGGGCGGCGACCAGACCAAGACCCAGGGCAGCCACCGCGCCCCAGCCGATCTCCATGACAATCTCAAGTAAAGGTTGAAGGTCCCCCACGGGAACGTGGTAGTCGGAGGCTCGGATCGATGGGCCGTCCAGTAGACCCGCGGCCAGCGTGACCGATCCGATCCGCAGCGTCGCGGGAAACAGCGGGTTGCCTGTCAAGATCGCGTTGCGAACGTACCAGAAGCCACCACAGGCACCTATCAGCCCGGCGACGACGCCGATCGCCGGCCCGCGGCGAATGCCCGGCCGGCGGCGCGCCAGAAGCAACGCCGCCCACGACAGGACGGGCAGGGACATCACGACCGCCACGTATTTGGTCCCCACCAGAAGGCCCAGCGCCAATCCCAGGGCGACCAGGTCGGGCCACGTGCGGCGGCCTTCCAGGCGCAACAGGAACGGTATCGTCGCCAGGAACAGCGACGCCAGCGCCAGATCCGCCATGGCCGTCGGTGCCTGCTGCCACACCTCGGGAATCAGCAGGAACCCCAACGCCGCGGCGAAACCCGTGGCGCGCGTCGTGCCCAGCACGCACGCCGTGGCGTAGATCGCCAGCACCGCCAGTGCCGCGAAGGGGATCTGCCCCGCGTGAGCCAGTGTCGCGTTGCCCGTGGCGGCCAGGGCCAGGTGATAGACCAACTCGGCGTTGCTGGGGGTGTACGCCGGCGCCGGATCGCCGAAGGGTGTCGGGACCAGGGTCAGCCCGCCGGCCGCACGCCACGACGCCGGCAGGTGCAGGTGATACGACAGCACGTCGTACAGGAAGGTGGTGCGATGCAACCCGGTCCAGGTGCGTTCGGCCAGCGCGGCCACCAGCGCCGCCCCGCCAGCGCAGTCGGCGGCCGTCCACGTTTGTCGCTGTATGTCGGTTGCCGCGCGCTCCTCCGTCATCCGCGCCCCGTGCCGTCGACGGTGGATGAAAGTGCCAATCGCCCATGACACCGCGATGCCCGCGATCACCGCGGGGGCGGCGTTCAAAAAACCGGCAAACCCCAGGGCGGCCTGGACCACCACCACGATCGCCAGCGCCAGAAGGGATCCTCGTAGCAGCGTCAGAGATCGCTTCCCCGAACCGGGCTCCCCGACCGCGTCCGCCCGCGCCGTGGGCATCACGCGGGAGCCTGTCGCTTGATCGTCGCCGTCGCGGCGGCTGCGACCGCCGCCAGTCCGGCCAGCACCCAACCCGTCGACCGAAGTGGTCCGAACAGTCCGGCCGCGAAGGTCACCAACAGCAGGACGAAAAAAGCGCGACTGGATGACCCGTCGCGCGGGCCAGCGCCAGCCAACCCAAGACAAAACAGCGGCAAGGCCCAGACCAGACTCATCGCCCAAGAAACGGGCGCGGCGACCACAGCCGCCACCGATGCGCCCCAGTACCAAGCCGCCACGTTCGGGGATCTCCAGGCGCCCACCAGCACGACCGCGCCCAGAATCAGGAAGGTCGCGAACACCGCCGCGCGGAGGACACCCGGCGGTGCGGTGTCAGGAACAAGAAGGCGCGGCAGGCTGGCGTTGCGCCGAAATGTCCCGATCTCCTGTGGGTAGACACGACCAGCGCCGTCGATGCGCGCGACGCCGTCGTCCAGATCGTCACCGGCGCGGGCCATCTCGACGGGGGAAAGCAGCCATTCCTGCGGACCGCCTTCGCCGTGGTTGGCGGCGCGCGGCAGCACGTCGCGCAGGTATTTCCCCGAAAGGACACGTCCGGAAAGCGCGACGTTGGCCGCACCCAGGACCACCAAGGCACCCAGTGTGGCAGCAACCAGGCGCGACCGACGCCCGGCGATCAGCAACGGAAGAACTCCCAGGATCAGCGGTTTGCCCATGACCGCCACGGCCAGCAACGGCGCGGCGATCAAGAGCCGCCCACGCCAGTGCCAGGCGGCCGCAAGCGCCGCGAACAGCAACAGATCGATCTGGCCGCGCTCCAACGTCAGAAAGACCGGTGGCCAGATCGCGCACAGCAACGGGGTCCACGCGGCCCAGGTGCCCCGACCCCGGTCGCCAGGCGGAACGATGGTGCGCGTGACCAGTGCCAGTCCCAGCAGCAGCGCCGCCACCGATGCCGCCGTGAAGATCGCCTTGGCCCAGGCAAAGGGCAGGGCCGCGAACGGCCTGAAAAATTCCGCGACCAACGGCGGATAAAGAAACCGGCTGTGGCGGTATGCCGCAATCCCATCCCACGGACCTCCCGGCGTCGGCAGGTGGTTGACGTACGGATCAAGCCCCCGTCCTGCGGCGGCGCCGGCTGTGTAGTACGCCGCGAAATCCTGTTGCAGGCTGGCCGTCGCCAGCCACCCGCCCATTCCCGCGAGGATTCCAATCGCGGCCAGGCGTGGGCCCGCCCCGGATGTGAAGGAGCGAAGCACGGCGGACCAGCATGCCACGGAACCGTCCCGTTGCGGGGGGCGGATTCGGATCTTCCCGTGACGGCGAAGTGCTGTAATATGCCCGCCATGACGACCCGAAAAAAACGATTCGCGGTTGTGATTGGCCCCTGCGTACTGGGTTTGTTGCTGGTGCCAATCGCGCAACGTTCGGCCCTGGCATCCCCCGAGGTGCATCCCCCGTCGGGCGCGGCGGGCGTGAACCTGCGGCTGGAGCGCGCCGGCGCCACGCGCGTGCTGGCCGAGTTGTCGGGTGCCTCGCAGGAAGGTGACTCGGAAAAGCCGAAGTCGATGGAGGCGCAGGCCAACACCGAACCGGCCCCGGGCGCGGCGGCCGCGGTCAAGAAGGAAGCGCCGCCGCCCGACCCGTACGCGTTCGTGAAGGATTGGCCCTTCTGGGTGATCGTCGGCGGCGTCGTGATCGCGGGAGCCGCGACTTACATGCTGCTCAGAAATTCCAACGAACAGGGGCCCTGTTCGCCGACCTTCAACGGCGGCTGCTTCGGGGAGCGATAATCATGACAACGAAAATCGAGGACGCGAACAACGGCACCACGCCTCGGCGCCGCATGGGGATGGGCATCATCGGAGTCTTGGGCCTGGCTCTCATGGCCGGGGCTTCCGGTTGCGGCCAACTTAGCTTCATGGAGGTGTCGGTCGTGGTCACGGGCAGCGCGGCGGTTCGCAGCGAATGCTTGTTCGCCATCGAC
>JANOJB010000309.1:0-29726 GCA_031407985.1 Pseudomonadota bacterium
AAAGGCATGAAACCCGGCAACGGGGCGGGGGCCGATCCGGAGGTTTTGGCGCGCGCTTTGGCCGACGCGCGCCGCTTTCATCGCGAGCGCGGGGACTTCGAGCTGTGTGTGCAGTTGATCGATCTCGAGCTGCCCTGGACGACGGACAAGCCCAGGCGTGCCGAGTTGCTGCACGAGAAGGGCCGCGTTCTGGCGGACGAGCTGCTGCGCGACGAGGCAGCGCAGGCATGTCTGCGCGAGGCGCTGGAAAATGTCCCTGGGCACGGCCCGTCGTCCGAGAGCTTGGCGCAAATGGCGCTGATCGGGACCAACTGGCAACCGATCGCCTCCCGTTACCTGAAGCAGGCCGAGGCCGCGACCGATCCCCAGATGGCGTCCAGCCTGTTCGGCTCCGTTGCCGAGATGTATTTGAAGTACCGCCCCGACGCACCCGAGGGCGAAAGTGACTTGCGTCGCGCGCTGGAACTGGATCCGAAGAACCGGCGCGCCAGCCAGCACCTTGAACGCCTGTTGCGCGGCCGCAACCGGCCCGAGGAACTATTGGCGGTCTTGGGCGCGCGGGCGGCCCAGGCGCAAAACCGCGACGAACGCGCTCTGGCCGAGATCGCCGTCGCGGAGCTGTCGCAGAAACTTGGTCAGCCCGCCGAAGCGCTGGTGCATTTTCGCAAAGCGCTGGAGGCGGCGCCGGGTGAGGCCAAGGCGCTGCGGCCTGTCGTCGCCGCGCTGACCGAGAAAAAGGATTGGGCCGAGCTGGCCAAGGTGTTGGAGCTGTCGTCGCGGTCGAAGCGCGGCGAGGCGGACGTCCCCTTGTTGATGCAGTTGGGAACGCTGCTGTGGAAGAAGCTGAACCAGATTCCGCAGGCCGAAATTCATTTCAGAAAAGTGCGTAGGCTGGATCCGGCCAACCGTCTGATGGTCGATTTTCATCGCGAGTTTTATCGCAAGCCGGAGGACCTGCCGCAGTTGCTGACGGTGTTGGCAGGCGCGCAGAAGGCCGATCCGGATCCCGAGCGGCGGATCGCGTTGGGCATCGAGATGGCCAAGGCGGCCGAGTCACGTCCCCAGAACGCCGAAAAGGTCATCGACATCTGGAAGGGGCTGCTGCGGCTTAAACCCCACATGCCCGAGGCGGTCGAGGCGCTGCGCAGGCTGTACGCCAAGACGCAAAAATGGAACGCACTGCTTGATCTGCTGAAGGAGGATCTTGAGGCGCTGCCTGAGAGCGCGACCGAGGAGCGCATCACGCGCACGCTGGAGATCGCCGAGATCTACCGCGACCGTCTGAACCTGGAGGTCATGGTCGTCAACACCTACCTCTCGGTGTTGCAGATCGATCCGCGCCATCCTCAGGCGCTGGTGGCGCTGGCGTCCCGTTACGAGGTCCAAGGACGGTGGAGCGATCTGATCGGGATCCTGGGCCGGCAGGCCGAAAGCGCGACCGATCCCGCGGAGCGCGCGATGTTGCACCGCAAGATCGCCGGCCTTTGGATGGACAAGCTGGGCAAACACCAAAACGCCATTCCCAGCCTGGAGAAAATACTAGAGGCCGATCCTTCCGACGCCGAGGCACGCGCGCGATTGCGCGACATCTATACGCGCGGCCGGTCGTGGCGCGCGCTGGTCGATCTGACCCGCCGCGAGGCAGCCCTGTTGCCGCCGATCCAGCGCCGGGAGCGTCTGTCCGAGGCGGCGCGGGTCGCGTCCGAGCGGCTGGGGGATGCCAAGGAGGCCATCAATCTGTGGAACCTGGTGCTGGCGGTCGACGACCACGACGCCGACGCGCTGTCGGGTTTGGTCGCGTTGTACGACCGCGAACGGCGCTGGGCCGGGTTGGCGGAGATCCTGGACCGCCAACGTGTCGCCGTGCAGAAGGATCCAGCCGCCGAGGCCGCGCTGCTGGAGCGGCGAGGTGTCTTGCTGTACGAAAAACTGGGGGCCGCCGCCGCTGCGATCGCTGTCTTTCAGCGTGTGCAGGCGCTGCAGCCGCAGAACGCCCGCGCCACCCGCGCTTTGCGCGAGATCTACGCGCAGGCTGGCGACTTCGAGGCGCTGGAGCATCTGTTCGCGGGTCAGGGGAACTACGAGGATCTATGCGACACGCTGACGACGCTTGCCGATCGGACGCCCGATATGGCGGCCCGCGCGCGCATGTTGGAGCGCGTCGCGGTGTTGGCTCTGGAAAAGTTGCACCAGCCCGATCGCGCGCTGAAGGCGTACGAACGCATCTTGGCCGCGGATTCCACCAACCTGCGCGCGGCCGAGGCCCTGGTGCCCTTGTATCGCGCGGCGCAGAAGTGGCCGCGGCTGTTGGCGACCTACGAGGTTTTGATCGGCAAACGCGACGGCAAACCGACAGGCCATGTCGAGGGCAAACCCGACGACACACGGTCCACGCTGGATCCTGTGGCCCGGCTGGCGATTCTGAAGGACGCGCGCCAAATTGCCGAGCAGCGCATGAGCTCGAAAGGGCTGGCGTTTCAGTGGGCGGCGCGTTGCTTCGAAGCGGCTCCCACCGACGCGGCGACGCAGGTCGATCTCGAGCGTCTGGCGGGTGAGGCCGACGAGTGGAATGTCGTCGCCGGCCTGTATACGAACCGCCTGGCGGCACTGGCGGGGCCGGCCGACACGGCGGAGCGACGGGTCTTGTTGCGGCGCCTGTTGAAGCTGGCGCTGTCCAAGCTGCACCGACCCGCCGACGCGCGACGGTTCGCCGAGGCCTTGCTGGCGGAGGATCCCACCGACGCCGAGGCGCTTGCCGCGCTGGAACAGATCCTGACGCAGACCCAGGCATGGCCCGATCTGTCCAAATTGCTGCACGGACGGGCTTCGCTCATAGATGATCTCGCGGAGCGATCCAAGCTGTTGTTCCGGATCGCCCAGATCGAGGAAGAAAAGGCCGCGGATCTGGCGGCGGCCGCCAAGACCTTCGCGCAGATCGCCGAGCTGGATCCGGCGTCCGAAATGGCGCCCCGGGCGCTGCGATCGTTGGCGCGGATTTTCGAGGCGCGCCAGGATTGGCCGGCGTTGGTCGCGGTGTTGCGTCGGGAGTTGGCCGCCCGGCCGGCCGCCAAGGGCGATGACACGCACGAGGATTTGCTCCTGCGCATCGGCGAGATCGAGGAAACCCGGATCGGCGATCTTGAAGCCACGTTCGCGACCTACCGGGATGTGTTGACCGCGAATCCCCTTTCGGTGGCCGCCGTGGAGGGGCTGGAGAGAATCGCCGGCCAGGCCGCCGCCCACAGGGTCGAAATCGCATCGCTGGTGTTGCCGTACTACCAGCGCACCGACAATGCCGCCAAGTTGGCGGCCGCGCTGGGTGTGCTGGCGGATGCGGCCCCGTCGAAGGAAGAGAAGGTCCAGAGGATCGAAAAACTGGTGGTCCTGTTCGGCGGGCCGCTGAAGAATCCGCAGGCAGCGTTTCAGGCGGCCGCTCAGATATTCGATCTTGCGCCCGACAACCGCGCGAACCGCGAGGTTCTGGCCCGGTTCGCGGGTGAAGTGGGTGCGGTTCCGCAGTTGGTCGAACGGATGCGCGTGGTCGCCGCCGCCAGTGAGGATCCCGCGTTGCGCCGGGATCTGTTGGTGGAGGTCGCCGAGCTGAACGAGCTGCGGCTGGGGCGTGCGGATGCCGCCGAGAAGGTCTATCGCGAGATTCTGGAGGTCGAGCCGCTGCACGCGGGCGCGTTCCGGGCGTTGTGCCGGTTGTGTCGCGATGGCGAGCGCTGGAAGGAACTGCGAGCCCTGCTGGACGCGCGCCAGGCACGCGTCCCGGATCAAATCGAGCGCATCGAACTTCTGGGGCAGATCGCGGAAGTCGACGAGACGGTGTTGGACGACGTGGATCACGCGATCGCCAGTTACGAAGCCATGCTGGAGATCGACCCCGCCGATCCCCGGGCCTACAAGGCGCTGGATCGCCACTACGCCGCCCGCGAGCGCTGGCGCGATCGAGACAGTTTGTTGGAGCGCCGTCTGCACTTTGCCGCCGAGGGCGAGGTGTATGAGCTGGAGTTCCGGCGGGCCGAGCTGCGTTTTTCCAAGTTCGATGACATCGACGGCGCCATCGAGATTCTGACGTCGATCGTCAAAGCGAACCCCGATCATGAAGGGGGGCGAAAGCTGCTGGAGAAGGCCCTGGCGTCGCCCGTGCACCGGCGTCGCGTGGCCCAGGTCCTGGCGCCGCTGTACGAGGCGTCCCATGCCTGGCGCGAACTGGTGGTGGTCCTTGCGATTGAACGCGAGGGTCTGGAGGGTGCCGAAGCCGCGGCGAGCCTGGCGCGGATCGCGGGTCTGCACGAAACGCGGTTGAATGCGCCTGGGGCGGCGCTGGGCGCGTGGCGCGAGGCGCTGGTCGCCGATGCCACGCACAAGACCGCGCTTGCCGAGGTCGAACGTCTGGCGACGTCACTGGAACGCTGGACTGATCTGGTCGACGTCTATCAGGAATTGGCCTTCCGTCGGGATGGCACGGATCTGTTGGGTCGCGCCGATCTTCTGTCGCGCGCGGCGCGGCTGTACACGGGGCGCATCGGGAATCGGCGCGCTGGGATCGACGCCTGGAAGATGGTCATGAATCTCGACCCCGAGAATCCCCTGACCGCCAAGCCGGCCGCCGATGCCCTGGAGTCGCTGTACGCCGAGACCGGCAACGTCGCGGCTCTGGTCAAGATCTTGCGCATGCAGGTGGGCTGGGCGGAGACGCTGGACGAGCGCCGGGTCATCCTGTTTCGGATCGCCGAACTGGAGGAAACCTCGCTTGCCGACGCGGACGCGGCGGTCGTGACGCTGCGGAGCATCCTGGAGATGGATCCGACCAGCACGGGGGCGCTGGATCAGCTGGAGCGAATCTTCGAGCAGGGCGGGCAAGCCAAGGCGCGGGTCGAGATTCTGCGTCGCCGGATCGCCTTGGCCCCGGATCTGGAGGTGCGGCAGGCGTTGTGGCGCCGCATAGCCACACTGCTGGAACGCGAGGTGGGCGATCCGAACGAAGCGATCTCCGCCAACCTGGCCATTCTCGACGAGAGCCCCGACGATCTGGGTGCGCTCGATACCCTGGCGCGTCTTTACGAACAACAGGGACGGCACACGGATCGATTGGAGATCCTGGAGCGTCGCCTGGCCCTGGTGAAAAAGGACGGATCGACACGACAGGATTTGGCCACGCGCGTGGACGTCCTGCGCCGCATCGCCGAACTGTCCGGAGGACCGCTGGGAAACGCGATCGACGCGTTGGCCCGGTGGCGCGAAATTCTGACCCTGGCGCCCGGGGATCCGGGTGCGCTGGCGGCACTGGAGCGCATGTTGACGGGGGGCGCGAACGTCAGTCCCGCCCTGCGCCTGGGAGCGGCGGAAGCCCTGGAGACGATGTACGAGAGTGCCGGGCGCTTCGCCGAGCTGGCCGGCGTGCTGCAAATCTACGTCGAGACCGAGAGCGATCCGCGCGCGCGCGTGGGCACGTTGGTCCGGCTGGCGAACTTGCAAGAGGTTCGCTTGCGCAATACCGAGGCCGCGGCGCGCACGATTGGATCCGCGATCCGCGACGCGCTCAGCGAGCCGCAGCTTGGCTCCCTGCTGGACACCTACGAACGGCTGGCCGGACCCGAGCAGGTGGGCGAGGTGATCGCCCTTTATCGCGAGATCTCGCCGGATGTTCTGGACGAGACGTTAAGACTGCGGCTGGATCGGGCGATCGCCGAAGGGGCGTTGCGCCTGGGGGACCTGGACCTGGCTTCCGACTGCTACCGGCGCATTTTGGATCGCGTTCCCGACGACGCGGTCGCCCTGGCCGCCCTGGAGGGGATCTACCGCGAGGCCGACGACGGGTCGGCTTTGTACGACGTATTGTTCCGGCAGGCCGAGTTGGCGTCCGATCCGATCACCGAGCGGCGCCTGCGGCTGCGGTTGGGAGGATTGGCCGAACAGCGATTGAATCGTCCCGAGGAGGCCATCGCCGCCTTCGAGCGTGTGTTCGAGCTGGCGCGGGATGATCGCGAGGCGGTCGAGGCGTTGGATCGTCTGTACACCCGCAAGGAACGCTGGGCCGATCTGGTTCATTTGATCGAGCGGGTCCTGGAACGGCGGATGCCCGAAGCGGCGGCGCTGGCGTTGCGATTCCGGCTGGCCGAGATCGCGGCGCAGCGGATGGCCGATCCCGATGGCGCCATCGAACAGCTGCGGGCCGTGTTGCGCGGCGATCCGGACCACCCCGGCGCAATCGCGATGCTGGAGGGGATGCTCGACGACGTGGGTGTGAGGGGCACCGCGGCCGAATTGCTGGAGCCGGTCTACGCGGGCCGACAGGACTGGGCGGCGCTGATTCATATCGGCGAGATTCGCCTGAATCAGGTCGACGATCCCGCGCAGCGCCTGGCGCTGACCAAGCGGATCGCGCGCCTGTACGAGGAGCAGCTGGACGATTACGACAGCGCCCTGAAGTGGTATGGCAAGGTGTTCCAGGAAAACCCCGGCGAGCGACTGAACCTGGAGCAGCTTCTGCGCCTGGCGGCGAAACTGGATCGCTGGCGCGAAGTGGCCACGCTGCTGGCGGATACACTGGCCTCGCAAAGCGAGGATTCGCCCGCCGTCCTGGAGATTGTTCGGCGCGCGGCGGAGATCCTGGATCTGAAGCTTGACAGTCGAACCGAGGCCCGCCACCTGTACCGCCGCCTGTACGACGCACGGCCTGATGATGCCGAGGGCGCCGCGTTGTTCGAGGGCGCGCTGGAGCGCTGGGAATCGTGGCTGGAGCTGCGTGAGTTGTTGGATGACCGGGCCGCGCGCGAGACCGCTGTCGATGGCAAGAAGGCGCTGCTGCGGCGAAGCGCGGCGATTGACGAACAGAACCTGTCGGACCCCGATCGCGCGCTGCAGACCTTGCGCGAGATCGTCGACCTGGATCCGGACGATCTGGCGCTGCCCACGGCCGCCGACGAGATCGAGCGCCTGCTTCGCGCCCATGAGAGGTGGCAGGATCTGGCCGATCATCTGGAGACCGCACTCGGTCGCTCCACCGAGAACGCGGATCGGGATGCGCTGGCGTTGCGTTTGGCCGACGTGTTTGAACAGAAACTCGACAACCGGTCGGCGGCGGTCGAGCGTTACGCGGAGGTCATCGAGCGCAGTCCCGCGCACAAGGATGCCATCGTGGCGCTGGAGAGGTTGCTGGGATCACCGGACGAGCGCGCGCGGGCGGCGGCGATCCTGGATCCGGTCTATCGGCGCGCGGGAAACTGGCCGCGCCTGGTGGCCGTGCTGGAAGTGCAGCTGGAAGGTATCGAAGATCGCACGGATCGCGTGCGGCTACTGCGCGAGGTCGCGGACATCCAGCAGAAGCTGGCGCGCGTCGACAACGCGTTCGACACGCGGTCGCGCGCCTGGCTGGTGGACGTTTCGAACGCCGATACGCTGGCTGATCTGGAAGCCTTGGCGCTGTCGGCCAAGCTGTATGGCCCCCTGGTTCACACGCTTCAAAAGGGCGCCGATTTGGCCGGCGAGCCCGACCTTCAGGCGCGGTTGTGGGCGCTGTCGGCGGGTGTCCTGGAATCACAGCTTGCCGATCCCGGCCAGGCAATCGAGGCTTGGCGGCAGGCGCTGAGCGCGCGTCCCGACGACGTTGACGCGTTTCGGGCGCTGGAGCGCCTGCTGACGGCGGGCAACCGGCTGTCCGAGCTGGCCGCAGTTCTAGAGCAGCATATCGAGGTCGTCACCGATCCCGCGGATCGCAAGGAGATCGGAAAACGAATCGCACTTTTGTACGACCAGTCGCTGAAACAACGCGATCGCGCGATCGACGCCTGGCGCGCCGTCGTGGACATCGACGACACCGACACGGACGCGCTGGACGCGCTTGGCCGCCTATACGTCTCCAGCCTTGCCTGGCGCGATCTGGCGGGCGTCCTGCAACGGAAAATCGAGCTGACGACCGATCCCGCCAACCTGCGGCTGATGCGCATGACCAGCGCGCGTTTGTTCGACGAGCGGCTGACCGATCCCCAGGAGGCGCTGGGACACCTGCGCGCGATCCTGGAGATCTTTCCGGCCGATTCCGAGGCGCTGGAATTCTTGGATCGCATTTTGTCCCGGGAGGGACAGCACGCGGATTTGTTGGAGGTCCTGGATCAGAGGGCGGCCATCGAGGCGGACCCACCGGTGCGCGACGCGATCGCCGTGCGCGCCGCACGCTTGCTGGCGGAAGACTTGTCCGACATCGAAGGCGCGATTGGACGTTATCGCGCGATCGTGACTGGCAGTCCCCAGAACGTCGAGGCCCGCGAGGCGCTTTGGCGGATAGCGCGGGGTGATGACTTCCAGATGGTGGCCATCGTAGCCCTGGAACCTTTGTTGCGCGGGGGCGGCGCGTGGCCCGAGCTGGTCGAATTGCTGGAGCTGAAGCTCGTCGCCGAGGATGCGGCGACGTCTCGTATCGAGATTTTGGCCGAGATCGCGCGCATCGAGGAGCGCGATCGCCGGGATCCGGCGCGCGCTTTCGCGGCGTGGTCGCGCGCTTTCGCCGAGGAGGTGGCCGAGGTCGAATCACGCGAGGCGCTTGAACGACTGGCGGTCGCCAGCGGTGATCTGGCGGCACTGGCCGGCGTCTACGAGGAGCGGTTGGCGGCGACTTTCGACGCTGGATTGCAGCGGTGGCTTGCCATGCGCCTTGGTGAAATCTATGAGGGGCCGCTGGGGGACGCGGACCGGGCCCTGGAGTTCTACCGCAAGGCCTCCGAGACGCCGGGCGACGAGGCACCGGTGCTGGCGGCTTTGGAGCGGGTGCTGGGCGCGCTGGAACGCCCGGCTGATTTGGCGGAGGTGTTGCAACGCAGCGCCGAGGTGAACACGGATCCGATCCAACAGGCCGAGATTCTGGTCCAGCTGGGATCGGTTCGTTTGCGGATCGAAGACACCGACGGGGCTTTGTCGGCGTTCCGCGATGCCATGGAAAAGGCATCCGACCACGCGGGCGCCCGTGCGGCGCTTCGCGATCTGCTGGACCGGCCCGAGGCCCGCGAGGGGGCGTTGGATGTGTTGGAGCCGTTGGCCGAGAGCCGCGGCGACTACGACGAGCTGGTCGCGCTGTTCGAGGTTCGGTTGTCGACGCGCGACGATCAAACCGAACGGGCGGGGTGGTTGCGGCGCATCGCCGAGATTCATGAGGAACGTCTGGACCAGCCGGATCGGGCGCTGGAGGCATTGGGACGCGCCCTGATCGAGGAGCCGGTGCCCGGCGAGACCGTCGACGCTCTGGAACGGATCGCGGGTGTCGCGGGGCGATCTGTCGAGGCCGCGCGTTTGATCGAGGCTGCCGTGGCCACCGCGGATCCCAGCGCGGCGCACGAGCTGGCGCTGCGGGCAGCGCGTTTGTACGAGACCGACGCCGGCGAGCGCGTGGCGGCGGAACGTCTGTACGCGCGCGTGCTGGCGGACGATCCGGAGAACGTCGACGCACTGACGGCCCTGGAGGCGTTCTATCGACAAAGCGGTGATCGCGCGGCGCTGGCCGGCGTGTTGGAGCGACGCGCGTCGACGGAATTCGATCCGAACGCGCGGAAGGAACGACTGGCGGAAGCGGCGCGCCTTCGCGAGGAACTGGACGACGTGCCGGCCGCGCTGGCGGACTGGCAGATCCTGCGCGAGGCGGAGGAGGGCGACGCCGAGGTGCTGGGCGAAATGGCGCGCCTGCTGCACGCGCGAGGACAGGTGACGGAGTTGTGCGAGGTGTTGGCGGAGCGGGCGCGCTTCGAAAGCGATCCGGTCGCGCGCGCCGAGCTGATGGCGCGCATCGGCGGCATCCGCGTCGAGTCGCAGGGTGATCTGGAGGGCGCGGCGGATGCCTATCGCGAGGCGCTGGACAGCACCCCGGATGATCCGCGGCTGTTGGCGGCGCTGGAGCGCATTGAGGAGCGCCGCGAGGACTGGTCGACGTTGCAAGAGGTCCTGCTGCGCCGGCTGGGAGCTGCCGAGGGGCAGGACCAGATTCCGGTTCTGCTTCGGTTGGCGAAAAATGCCGAGGAGAAACTGTCGGATCTGGATCAGGCGATCGGTTTTCTGCACCAGATCCTGACGACCGACGACGCCAACGGGATGGCTTTCCTGGAGCTGGAGCGTGTCCTGCGGGCCAACGAACGTTGGTACGATCTGGTCGACGTGTTCGGCAAACATGCCGACGTTGAAGCGCGCGCGAACCACCAGACCACCGAACTGGCGTTGCGCGTGGCCATCGCGGAGGTCTGGGAAAAGAACCTGGAATCGACCGAAAGTGCCGCGGAGGCCCTGGAAAAGATCCTTGAGGTGGCACCCACCCACGTCGGTGCGTTGTTGTCCCTGGCGCGTCTGCACGAGGCGGCCGAGCGCTGGGAGGACGCGACGGCGATGCTGGAGCGCGCGGCAGGATCGGTCAGCAACGGCGCCGAGGCGGCCGAGATCCACTTCCGAACCGCGGTGATCCGCAAGGCGCAGGGTGCCGCCGGCGACGAGCTGGACGCGATCTACATCAAGGCGCTGGAGGCCGATCGGGCTCACAAGCCATCGCTGATGGCGCTGGAGGCTCTGGCGCGTGAGGCGAACGACAACGATCGGTTGATCCAGCTGATGGAGCTGCGCCTGGATTCGACGCCCGATCCGACCGAACGCCGCCCGTTGCTTGCCGCCATGGCGGGGATGTTTCGTGATGTTTTCGCGGATGTCGCGGCGGCCGTGCCGTATCTGGAGCAGTTGGCGATCCTGGCGCCGGAGGATATCGCGGTGGCCGAAACCTTGGCCGATTCGTTGACCACGGTGGGACGGGCGGATGACGCCGCCGCGATCCTGGAGCGACTGGTGGATCAGCTGGGCAAGGCGCGCCGGGGCAAGGATCTGGCGCGAATCCTCCAGCGCCTGGGCGCCGTCGCCGAGGCCAAGGGAAACCGGGCGGGCGCGCTGGAGCAGTACACGGCGGCCTACAAGTTGGATCCCGGGCATCCGGGGACGTTGGCGGCGCTGGGGCGTTTGGCCCTGGCGAACCGGGATCTGGAAGGCGCGCGCCGCTATTTTCGCTCGCTGTTGTTGCAGACGTTCGACGAGAAGACCGCCGGGATCACCAAGGCGGGCGTGTATCTGGCGCTGGGACGCATTCACCTGGAAGCGGGCGAGGCACCGAAGGCCCGCAACATGTTCGAACGCGGGTTGGAGACCGATCCCCAGAACCAGGATCTGAAGGTCGCGCTGGCCGCCGTGAAGTAGCGAACGCGCCGCCCGGCGGTACCCGCGGCCGCTGATGTCGGTCTACGGCACGCGGAAGGCGCCGATGCGGGTCGCGCGGGCGCCGCCCGTCTTCAGGTAGTCGCCCACGTACCAGAAGGTGGCATCGTCGCTGGGATCGATGGCGGTCGTCGTGTAGTCCTCCCAGCGCAGCGTGCCGGTTTGCGATGCCTGGCCGGCCATCAGCACCGATTCCTGGAAGGTCAGCGTCCCCAGTGGATCGACCGCCGATCGGGCCGCGAAACGTTGCCCGGGAAAATTCGGCGCGCCGCCGAACGAGTAACCAACGCCGATGTTGCCGAAGCGATCCATCGCGGCGCTGCCCATCCAGCGGTAGGACGCGTCGGGCGCGTAGGTGCTTTGTTGATGCAGGACCGGATCGCCGCTGGCGTTGACCCGAAATTCGTACCAGCGCAGGCCGCCACCGCCGTTGGGACCGGCGATCGAATGGGTCGCGACGATCGACTGGTGCGTGCCGAAATTGCGGTACACCAGCCGTTGCATCAGTTTGTCGCCCTGCGCGTCCAGACGCTGGGTGGTGTTGGGCTGGGTCACGCAGTTGGTGAGTTGCCCGCCGCACAGGTAGTTGTAGCGGGCGACGGTGATCTTGGTGGGACCGGTGAACGTGGTGTTGGCGGGGGTCGTCCAGTCGACGTGGAATTTGTAGGCGTAGATGCCGTCGTCGGTCAGGACGTTGTTCAATTGCGTGCCGCCGGCAGCCAACACGATGTTCGGCGCGCCGGTGGGCGGCAGGGTTGTGCCATCCAGATCGGACGGGTTCAGGAAATTCGCCCCGGATTTGGTCAGGCATTGTTCCGTGGCCGGTTGTCCGGCCAGCATCTTCACGCGATCGGCGACGCACATGGTCTTCTGAATCACGTCATCGCCGGTGCTGGTCCCGACGTAGTACCCGTCGGGCCAGACTCCCGTCCGTGGATAGTCGGGGAACAGAGGTCGCGTGAATTCGTAGCGGTTGTACGTCCCCAGCGGGTCGGGCCCCGTGCTGACCGCGTAACACATCTTGTAGGGAGCGCGTAGGACCGGCATGAAGAACACCCAGCGCTGCGCCAGCTGGTCGTAGCGGACTACGACGTCGCCATGGTCGATCGCGGTGCTGGTTTCGCACGAGCCCCCGAAACCGGCGAAGGGGGTATTCGACGCGACCGGACCGCGCAGCGACATGCCGGTCGTGGCGTAGGTGGCGCCTTTCTTCGTGTACACGGCCATCGACCAGTTGATCACCTGCACGATGTGATTCGGGCCCACGGCGATGCTGAGATCTGACGGGTTGCCATTGGGACCAGGCAGGCCGTCGAAACTCTCCAGCACCGGCAGCGCGGCGCGCGTGCCGGGCGTGGTCTGATCGACGGGAGCGGACTGGCCGCCCGCGCCGGTCGCGCCACCGCGGCCCCCGGTGCCGGTGGCGCCGGCGACACCACCAACGCTGCCCCCGCTGGCGGCGTTGGTGCCCCCGGTGTTGCCGCCCGCGTTGCCGCTTCCCGTGCCGCCACCGCCGGTACCCGGGCTGGTGCCACCGCTGGCCACGCCGCCGCCGCCCGTGCCCGTGGATCCACCGCTGGCCCCGCCGCCGCCGCTTCCACCGAAACCCGCGCCGGCGCCTCCACTGCCCGTGATTCCACCCGATGCGGGGACGTCACGACCTGCGTCCGGGGGCGGTTGGGTGTTCACGCCCGCGGGCTTGCAACTGAAGCTCGCCAACGCGAGAGCGATCAGAACGAACGGGGTCGGTTTGTGCATCGGTGTGGGAACTCCTGAGGGATCGGTGTCCGGACGTAAGAGGCACCGCGCTGCTTTCAGGGGTCACACAATGTCTTGTCGGTGCTGCCTCCGCCCCCGCCCCCGCCCCTGACGTGTTGACCTGCGTCACTTGCGTTCTTCTTCGGGGGCAACGCATTCTTGACCCATGAAAAAACTCCTTGTGTTGGCGTTGGCGTGTATCTCCTTGGCCAGCTTGCAGGGCTGCGGATCGGCGGCTTCGTCGAGCTGTGGCAAGGCTGCCCCCTGCGGGGGTGACATTGTGGGCGACTGGACCATTGCGGAGTCGTGTTTGACCTTCGCGGTCGAGTCTCCCGTGGCCGACTGCCCGTCGGCCACGATCCAGACCTCGGGATTCGACCTAACCGGGACGGTCTCCTATCGATCCGATCTGACGTACTCGACGGTGCTGACGGTGGGGGGGAGCTTTTCACTCACCCTCCCTTCCTCCTGTCTTACATTTGAAGGCATCACGTTGACCTGTGCGCAGGTCGACCAGGCTGTGAAGCAGGCAATGGTTCAGGATCCGGATCCTACGATCCAGTCCGTATCGTGCGCCGGCGGCGGTTCCTGCGTCTGCACGTTTCAGCTGACCCCCACGCCGCAGACCAGCGCTGGGACATACACGACCTCGGGGACGCAGGTCGTCGAGGACGGCACCTCGGTCAGCGACTACTGCGTGCAGGGCTCCAAGCTCCACGTGATATCGCAGCTGGGCTCGTCGGCCATGGCGGGGGGCGGTTCGGGCGAGATCGTGCTCAAGAGGTAGGTCAACTGTGTCAGCCGTCGGCGGGATTGCCGGCATCGGACGGGGGCGCTCGCCCGCAAACGCCGCTGTTCGCTTCCGACAGCTGAATTCGAAATCGGCACGGCCCGGATCCCGGGAAGATCGATGGCATCGTGTCCTCCCGGACAGCAACTTGGAAGGCGTCCGTTCGAAAGGCTAGACGTCGAGGAGACGCGTGCGAATGCGCTTCAGGCGCGCGAGCAACGCTGGAGACTGGACCTCCGGATGCTCTTCGAGTAGCGCGAGGACATCGCCGACATCGTGCTCGCGCTTGCTGGGCCGCAGCGTCGGTTCCTCGGCAGCGGCCAGCTTCAAGGTGACCAAGTCTGCCACTGTCGCCACGCGCAACCGCGTGCCGCCGTCGAGGTCCACGACGATTGCATGCTCGACAGCGTCCGCAATGCCCTCGTCCTCGGCTGAGAACTGCACCGCCGTTCGGAGCTTCAGGGTGCCCGCGCCGGGCGCACGCCAGTTGTCGCTGTGGTGGTGACGGCCTGTGTGGTCGAAGCCAGCCTCGAGAAGGGCCAAACGCGGCACGTCTGCGTATGTGGGCACGGCAAGATCGATGTCGAGGGTACTGCGGGGTTCTTCGGTATGAAGCTGGACGGCAACACCACCTATGAGGGCATAGGGGACACCTTCTCGCTCAAGCAGTTCCGCGACGAGACGCAGCGGCTTTTCCTTCGAGTCCCCTTCAGGTAGGCCCATTGACTCGCTCCATAGATGATCGAGAGCATAGCTCGTGGCCAAACGGTCACGGAGTCTCGCCGCAGTTAACGCGCTCATGCTTTTCGAATTCTAGCACTGGGCCGGTCGAAGGCGCCGCACGAGCCCCCGTGGGGTAGAGTTTTCCAATGCCGCTCGATTCCAGATCGAATCGTGTTCCGCCTTCGAACGCCGGTCATTCTGGTCAATGACGGTCGGCGTTCACATCGCTTTGCTGCGAGGGATCAACGTCGGCGGCAAGAACAGCCTGCCGATGAAGGATCTCGTCGCGATGTTCTTGGCCGCCGGCTGCGTGGATGTGGAGACCTATATCCAAAGCGGCAACGTCGTCTGCCGCGCGTCAGCGGCGCTGGCCAAGAGAGTCCCCGCCACGATCGAGGCGGCGATCTTGAAGGGCTTCGGCTATCGCATTCCGGTGGTGATGCGGACCGCCGATGAATGGGGCGACGTCGTTCGGTCCAATCCGTTTGTGAAGGCGGGCGCGGATGTGGGCACTTTGCACGTTGCCTTCCTGGCGGGCGCGCCCGGCGCCGATCGCGTCGCGACGCTGGATCCCCTGCGATCGCGGCCGGACGAATTTCAGGTCCGGGGGCGGGACATCTTCTTGCGTCTTCCGAACGGCGTGGCACGCACCAAACTGACCAATGCCTACTTCGACGCCAAACTGGCGACCGTCAGCACGGTCAGAAACTGGCGAACGGTGCTGATGCTCGCCGGCCTCCCATGAATCGCAGAATCCTCGCCGCGTTCGATCGTGCCCTGGCGTATCGCTAGCTAGAACGACCCGCCGCCGCCTGCTACGCTCCCGGCCATTCAACACGGTGGATCTCCAGTTGTTTAAGTCAGGTGTTCACAATTTGGTCGGGGCCGTCGTCGTCGGAGGTCAATCGTTGGGTTCGGCACGGCGCTCCGCGTGCGGGTTGGTTGCGGCGATCGCGGCGGCCTGCTTTTTTTGTTGCGCCGGTGGCTGCACCTATGACTACAGGGCGCTGGGAGGAGCCGGGGTGGATGGCGGCTCGGGCGGAACGACGGCTTTTGGCACGGGCGGAAGGGGAACGGGTGGTATCGGATCGGGTGGCCGCATCGGTACCGGCGGCGCGGGCACCGGGGGTGCGGGCACCGGCGGTATCGGATCGGGTGGCCGCATCGGCATCGGCGGCGCGGGCACCGGCGGTGCGGGCACCGGCGGTATCGGATCGGGTGGCCGCATCGGCACGGGCGGCGCGGGCACCGGCGGCGCGGGCATCGGCGGTGCGGGCGGCAGCCGCGATGCCGACTTGGTGCTTTGGTACAAGTTCGACGAAACCAGCGGAACCGTCGCGGCGGATTCGTCGGGTGCCGCAGGTGGGCCACGCAACGGGGCGTTGACAACCGCGGGAACCGGTGGCGCGATTTCATTTTCGACGACGCATCAGGTGGGGACGAACGCGGTCGCGCTGACATCCAACGTGGCCGCTGGGGGTGGATACGTCGCGGTGCCCAGCCTGCACGATCTTGCGCCGGAAGCGGCCACGATCGCAACCTGGGTCTACGTCACGACCGCGCAACGCTGGCAACGGGTCTTCGACATAGGCAGCGCGACCACGACCAACCTGGCGCTGACCACGCAGGACGGGACCGATGCGGTGCGATTCGTGATCAGGGTCAGCGGGGGCCCGACCGAGCAACTGATCAACACCACGGTCAACTTGACACCGTCCGCGTGGCACCACCTGGCGGTCGTCTTGGGCCCAGGCTTGCCCTATACCGGCCAGGTGTTCGTCGACGGCGCGCTGGCCGGAAGCAACGCCGCCATGATGACGCACATCGCGGATCTGGGCGCCACCGTCAACAACTACCTGGGCCGGTCGCAGTTCGCGGCGGACCCCTACCTGGCCGGCCTGCTCGACGACTTCCGTGTCTATCGTCGCGCCCTCACCGCGCCCGAGATCTCCGCGCTGTTCGCCCTGCGTTGAACGTTCGCGGGTACGATTGGGCGATGCGACGGATCGGATCCGCGACGGTTCTGGTGTGCGTCGGGGCATCCCGAAGCGGTGTTCTTTCGATCGGGGATGCCGTCGTGTTCAATCGGACGACAAGGAACGCCCTTCCGTGGTCCGGGCCAGGATGTGCAGGCCATGAACGATCGCCTTGCGCGGGGGGACGCCGGCCTGCTGGTCTTTCACGACGCGCGCCGTTTCGTGCCCCGCAGCGTGGCCGCGCGCGGCGTGTCCGTCGACGCGTCGGATGCTCCCACGATCGTGGCGTTGCTGGGGTTGGTCGTGACAACGCGCGAACGAAACGCCGCGTTTTACGCGCGCCCGTGACGGTGCGCGCGTCCATGCGGCCGCTACATCGCGCGCGGCTGTCTGCTGCGGAAGCTGTCGCTCATCACGACCGCGCGAATGATGCTGGGCAGGCTTCCGTTCGCCGCCCACGCCTGGCCCGCCAGGTGGTCCACCCAGGCGGCGTCGCCGGCCTGATTGAACAGACGTCCAATCGCGAAGATCATGAACTTGTTGGTCGCGCAGCGTGGGAAGCGTGCGTCGCCTGATAAGACGTTCCCCAATTCCACCGCGCCATTGAACGTTCTTCCGTCGGGCAGCGTTCCGCTGGCGTCGATGGCGGCGGTGCCGTCCTTGGTCCGGTAGGCGCCCAGCGCGTCGTAGTTTTCCAGGCCGAAACCAATGGGATCCATCAGGTTGTGGCAGGGACTGCACGCGGGATCCTTGCGGTGTTGCTCGGTCCTTTGCCGCAGGGTCAACCCCGCCGTCGCGGTTGTCGCCTCTGGAAGCGACGGTACGTCCGGAGGCGGCGCCGGCACGATCGCGCACAGCAGGCGCCTGAAGACGAATTCGCCGCGCTTGACCGGCGACGTTCGCGACGGAAATGACGTCGTCGTCAGTAGAGCACCCAGGGTCAGGAGGCCCGCGCGTGGTGCGCTGCTGGTATCCACGCGGACGAAGTCCGCCGCGGCGGTTCCCGCGGGCGCGGTGCGGGTTAACCCATAATGGGTGGCCAGAGACGTGTCCAGAAACGTGAAGCGCGCGTTCAGCATTTCGTTCACCGGGCGCGTGGTGTGCAAAAATTCGTCGACGAATCGCCGCGCTTCCTGCTTCATCGATAGCGCCAGCGCTGGCGTGTACTTCGGAAACACCGTCGGCTCGATGTCGTGGTCCTCGAGCTCCTTGACGTCGAACCACTCGGCCGCAAACGTGTCCAAGAGCGCACCGGCCCGAGGGGCAGCCAGCATGCGGTCAATCTGGGCGGACACCTGCGCATCCGTCGACAACTGCCCCAGGTCGGCCGCCGTCGACAGGACACTGTCGGGCATCGAACTCCACAACGCGTACGCCAATCGCGTCGCCAGTTCATGCCCGGTCAGGCGGCGGGGCATGGTCGATGCGGGATCGGGATCGATCTCCAGCTTGAACACGAAGAACGGCGACAGAAGAACCGCCGCCATTGCTGACTTCAGTCCCTCTGTAGGCGTCGCGCCCAGAGTGCGGGCGGTGGTGACGGGTTTCAGCAGTCCCTGAAGTTCGGTCGTGGTGACCGGCCGCCGCCAGGCCTTTCGCGCGAACGCGCCCAGGACCGTCTGGGCGCAGGCGTCGCCGCCGGTGTCGATGTTGCACGTCACGATGGTCTGTTTTCGTGTGGCGTCGGTGAACAGGTCGTTCAACAGCGCGTAGGCCGCTTTTTCGTACGCAATCACGTACGTCGGCGACAGGCTCAGCGCCGAGCCAACCGTATCGAATTCGGCCCCCAGATCGTCGGCGGGAAAATCGATGGCGGGGGTCAGCTTGGTCCCCAGCAGATCCGCCACGGTGTTGTTGTACTCGGTTCGATTCAGACGGCGCGCGACCACCAAGCCCGGGTTGCTCGGGGCTGGAACGATGGGAATCACGATTCCGGGCGCTCCTCCGGCGGGGTTGCCGCCGCCGGTGCCAGCACCCGAAATGCCGGCGGTCGTCCCAGCCGCGGCGCCCCCGGTGCCAACCACGCTGCCGGTCCCGGTTGGGCCGCCCCCGCCCGAACCACCGGTGTTGCCGCCAGGCGCGGAACCGGTGCCCGTGACCGCACCGGATCCGGTTCCCGAACCGGCACCCGTTCCGGAAACTGACCCGGTGCCGGTGCCGCTGACCGTACCCGTGCAGGCCGCGAAGGCGAGGGCGGGTGCAAGCGCGACCCACGGGGCAGCCCTGCGAATGAGAGTCTTCATCGGTTCCATGTGATTGCCTCCTTCCCGTCGTCGCCGAAGGTGGTGACCTTCACGTCGTACAGGCCAAGCAACGTGATGAAGAAATCGCCGTAGGTCTTGACCAGCGTGTAGTCCCTGTTGACCGGGTACCGCACGTGGCGGTCGGTCGTGACCAGTCCGCCCAGCTTGCCGGCCAGGATCAGGGGCTTGTCGTCGTGGTTGTGACGATTGCCGTCGGCGATCTCGCTGCCGAAGATCACCAGCATGTTGTTCAACAGGGGCTGGCCGTCGAAATCCGTCAGCCCCTTCAGCTTTTGAATGAAAGCCGCGATCATCTGCATTTCCCAGAGAACCATCGCCTTGAATTTCGCCACCATCGTCGCGTCGCCCGAGTGATGCGAGACCGCGTGGTGTCCGGCGGCGCCCCCGGCCGCGCTGACCGCCGGGATGAATGACAGGTTCTTGCTGCTAAGCGCGTCACCCATCATGAACGACATCACGCGCGTCACGTCGCACTGAAACGCCACCGCCATCAGGTTGTGGAAGATCTCGATCTTCTTCTGTACGTCGGTGGTGGCCACCGGAGTCGCCGGCTTTGTGCAGGTGCCGGCGACGGCCGTGCTTTGAATCTCCAGCTCCAGCGATCGGATGCCCGTGAACAGCTCGTCGACCTTCAGCCGATCCTCGGTATTCAGGCGCGTACGCAGAAAATCCCCGTGGGGAACCACGGTGTCCAGCACGCTTTGTCGCAGGGCCTTGCGCATGGCGGCGTCGGAGGCGCTGGCCGCCGGATCGGTACCCATGAACAACCGGTTGAACGCCTTGACGGGATCGATCTCCTTGCCAAGCGGCGTTGCCGCCCCCGTGGAAAATGTTTTGGAACCGTCGGCGTTCGACGTGGTCGTCCCGCGCCACGAGATGCTGCGGGTGTAGTAGGTGCCGAAATCGTCGACGCCGCCCGTGTTCTCGGTGCCAAGCTGTATGGAAGCGATCCCGCGGCACCCCATCTGGGCGTCGGCGATGGCCTGATCGACCGACATGTTCGTGATCTGCTGGTTGGCTGTTGGTTTCCGCGCTGTGAACAGGGCGCCGCAACCGATCGCGTGATCCCCCAGCTCCCGTCTACGCATCTGATTTTCAAGCCCGGTCACGATTAGCAGGTCCGACTTGACCGGTAGCAGCGGGGCCAGCATCGCGGGCAACGTCCACGCGGTGCCCGCGCCCGCCCCGACCGGAAGACTTTCGGCCATGTGCAGCCCGTTGGGATACATGTACGCCAGAAGGCGTTTCACCGGTGTGCAGGTCGCGGCGCTGGCGTTGCGCCGATACAACAGCGAAGGCAGCATCGGCAACGTGACCGTCACACCGGCCGAGGTGATGAAACGTCGTCTCGAGAATCGGTGGTTATTCATGGCTACGCGATCCTCAAACCGGTGAGCTCGCCCGTTGCGGCGGCCGCTCCCTTGCCGATGGTGGTTAGGTTGGCGCCGAAGGCATTCGCGATACTCAACAGCACCTTGGTCAGGATCTGTCCCTGGTACCGAAGGTGCTGGTTGCCCTTGAACGAGGCCCCGGCTTTTCCGGCAAGCAGGACCGGCCATTCGGACGTGTCGTGGGTCTTGCCCCACGACGTGCACGAAGTGACGTAGACCAATGAATTGTCGAGCACGGTGCCCGCGCCTTCGGGAAGCGCCGCCAGCTTTTCGAGAAACACGGCCAGCGCCTTCATGGCGTAAATCACGCCCCGGTCGACGCGGGTTTGGGTGGCGTTGGTCCCCGCATCCGTGTGGCAGATGGTGTCGTGGAAATCGTCGTTCATGTCGGTGCCGAGCGACCGGTAGAAGACGTGCGCCGCCGGCAACGTGAAAACCAGCGACGCGTTTCGGGTGACGTCGGACGCGAAGGCCACCGCCAACATGTCGGCCATGACGTCGTTCACGGCCATGGGCGCCTCCGATTTGGTGTCGATCGAAACGCCCAGTGTCTTCGGCGATGTCGGCACCTTCACGGTGGTGGTGGTCGTCGTTGTCGTCGTCGTGACCAGGCGCGATTCGATTTGCCTGATAGCGGCCAGATGATCGGCCAGCCGCGCCTTGTCCTTGGCGCCCAGCAACTTGTTGACCTCATCTCCGTCGGCAAGCGCGGTATCCAGAATGCTTTTCTTGGCCTGGTTGATCTTCGCGGCCTGATCCAGGGTCGTGGTGGTCGTTCCGGTCGTCGCCGCGCCGCCGAAGATGCGGGTGAACAACGCCTGCGGATCGAACTGGGGGTAGTTCGGTGCGTTCACGCCCCGATGCGAAATGGCCTTCAGCGTATTTTCCGCCCCGTTGGGGGTGGCGTTCGTGACCCCCAATTCCAGGGACGCGAAGCTTCCGCCCTTGTTGATGCCGGCGACGATTTGGTCGATTGATTTCAACACCGCGGATTTGCTCTCGACGTCCGCGCCCGTTGTCGCCACGGCCGAACCCGTCGGGTGCGGTCCCGCCGACGCAATCGGCTGTTTGAGCCCGGTGATGACGGTCAACCAATTCTTAACCTTTGCCAGCGGCGCCAGCTCTTGACTCAGTTGCCAGTCGACCGCCGTCGACGCGGGATTCCACAGCGGCGGCAGGATGCCGTTGCCGAAGAACCACGTGCAGTACCGCCGGTTCATCGGTGCCCCCTGCGCGAACGCCGTTCCGTTGCTGTTCAACATGATGTCCAGAACCGGAAGAGGGATGGTCACGCCCGCGCCGCCCGCCAGCACCCCCCGCAGGACAGTTCGTCGGCTCAGTGGTTTGGTCGGCATGTGGTGTGTTTCTCCTGGGGTCAGGGCGCGGGTGCGGCCACGTATCGGAATCCGTCGCTGGCGATCAGGTCCACCATCAGGGTGCGCAGTTGATAGCCGCCGGCCTGGAACCGCGTAGCCAGATCAGCAATCACGGACGCCTCGGTCGGCGTTTCGACATGGCCCGTTGCGTACCGGTAGATGCTGCGCACCAGGCAGGCCGCCGTCGCCGGGTTTTTGGCCAGCGCCTGACCCAGTTCGATCGGCCCGTTGAAATTGGTTCCCTCCAAGGTGCCGGTCACGTCGATGGCCTTGCCCTGATCGGTGGTGCGGTATTTTCCGATCGCGTCGAAGTTTTCCAGCGGCAGTCCCAACGGATCCATCAGCGCGTGGCAGGCGGCGCACGCCGGCGCCTGCTGGTGCTGTTGCAATTTTTCGCGCTTGGTCAGCACCACGCCGGCCGGGGGATCCACCAGTATCGTGCTCACGTCCGCGGGCGGCGGCGGAATGATCTGGCACATCAGGACCTCGCGAATGAACTTTCCACGCAGCGTCGGCGAACCTTCTTTTTGGGACGCGAACAGCGATAGAAGGCCGCTGCTGCCCAACACCCCCGCGCGCGCGCCCGTCGCGGGCAGGGTGGCAGCCGTCATCGTCTGCGACGTCAGGCCGGTGGTCGGAAGGCCGTACAGGGCGGCCAGTTCCTTGTTGACGAACGTGCTGCGCGTCGTGAACACATCCAGCACACTGGCCTTTTGGTCGAAGACCACCGTCTGAAAGATCGCGGGAATTTCCTGAATCATCGCCGCCTGCAAGGCGGGCGTGTACTCCGGGAACATCGTCGGGTCCTTGGCGCGGTTCGCGACAATTTCGACCTCGAATAGCTCGGCCGCGAAGTTGCCCACCGACTGTCGTCCCTGCGGCGTCGACAGCAGGCGATCCGCCTGTGCGCGGACGGCGTCCACGGTCTGAAGGCCGTTCTGATCGACCAGGTTCAGAAGCGGGACGTCAGGTGTCGAATTGGTCAGAAAATAGGACAGCCGCGACGCCATTTCGGCGCTGGTGTATTGCCACATCGTCTTGCCGGTAACCGGCGCCCCGCGTTCCAGGCGGTACAGGAAATACGGCGACAGCAGCAGCCCCGTCATCGTCGATCGCAGGCCCTGATACATGTCCCCCAGAGTGGCCGCGGTGGTGGTGGTCAACTGGGTATAGCGATCGATCTGCGCGGTCGTCAGCGACTGTCGAAAGGCCAGCCGGCCGAACTGGGTGACGAAGGTTCTGAAACAGGCGGTGTCGGTGGCGTTTTTCGGGACGCAGCCCAGCAGCTTGTCCCGGCGCGCCGCATCGGCGAAGACCTGCGTCGTCGCCGCCTCGATGGCCAGCTGGTACTGCTCGACTCCGGTTTCGGAAATCGACAACTGGGACATGCCGACGGTGGCCAGGCCGCCCACTTCCCAGGAATCGGGTTCCAGCTGACCGATCGGCACGGTGCCCAACAGGTCGCGGATGGTGTTGCGGAACGACGACGCCGTCAGGCGTTTGTACGCCCCGGCGGAAGGCACAAAAGCCACCGCGGGTGTGCCTCCCAGTCCGCTGCCGCCACTGCCCCCCGTTAACCCGGCGGTACCGGCGCTGCCGCCGACCGTGCCTCCGCTGCCGGCCCCCTGGCCGGGGCCACCGGCCCCAGCGGTCGAAGCGCTACCAACGGTCGAACCCGTTCCCACTGCCGCCCCGGATCCAGAGGTCGATCCGGTTCCAGAGGTCGATCCCGTGCCGCCGATGTTTCCACCGGTCCCCGAAATCCCAATCGGGGCGGAACCGCTGATGGTGCCGGTGCAACCGGCGGTGGCTGACAACACCCCGACCAAATATTTCGCCAGGACGAACTTTGTCGCGGGGAACCCTTGCATTGTCTTGCTCCACTGTGGCTGGGCGCCAAGTTGCGCATTGACTGGGCGTGGCGGCTACCCGGTAGCAGTTCCCTGACGATCAAAGCCCCATGAACCATGAACCACGCGTCGGACTTGAGGTGCCTGCACGTGAGTACCGTCACCTGCGCTTTCCGGCTCAGGCGATGTGCCGGCAGGTGGAGATGTGCCGGCAGGCGGACAGGATGCTTAGACCCGGCGGTGGCGACGTCGGATCAGGACCAGCAACACCGTTCCGAGACCAAGAAAAAGCCCGCCCGTCTCATCCGCCGTGCTCCCCGCACGCAGGTCGCAGGCGCAACCGGTGCTGGTGGAACCCTGATCGGTACCCGCGTCGACGGAGCCCAGGTCACCCCCGCTGCCGGAGCGTCCCCCCGTCGCCGAAACACCGCCCGAGCCGGCGGGGATCCCTCCGCTTCCCGGCGTCGTGCTCCCACCGGAGCCACCACCGGTGGCTGCACCGCCGGTTCCAGCGATGCTAGCGCCGCCAGTCCCAGGCATCGCGGTGGTACCCGCGCTTCCCGACGCGCCGCCGGTCGTTGGGGCATCGCGGCCCGCGTCTTCGCCTCCGTTGATTCCCCCGCTACCCGCGCCGCCCGTCGCGCCCGCGTCACGACCTCCTGACACCCCACCTCTGCCGCCTCCGCCAGCGCCGCCTCCGCCAGCGCCGCCGCCGCCAGTGCCGCCAGCGCTGCCGCCGCCGGCCCCACCGTTGCCGGCCGAGCCACAGAGTTTCAGAGGGGTGGTCGATTCGGCGCCGACGACGGGCCAGCCATTCGCGCCCCAGGTCAGCTCGTTTTCACCAATAACGGAGCCGCCGCCGCCGCTTGGATAGTAGTGGTACGTGAACCGTTCGAACCCACACGCGCTGTAGACACCCATGTGACCCGGGCCAACGATGTTGCCCTTGCTTGAATAGAAAACCTGGTCTCCTGTGTACGGCCCCTTGATGCCCGTGGCACGCGCGACGTGCATGACGTACGGGTTGTCCGTGCCGCAGCAGTTCCCCGTCTGCCAGAACAGGTAGTAGTACCCCCCGTGAAAGTGAATGTAGGGACCCTCCTTATGCCCTTGTTTCAAGGCATATCCCGGCGCATTGGGAGGCTTGTATCCCGCGTCGGACGTCAGCGGCAAGCCGGTGCTGTTGTCCATGCGGGTCACGAAAATCGAATCGGCCTCATTGGGAAATGGGTATCCGCCGCCCCAAACGACCCACAGGTTGCCGTCGGTATCCAGCACGGGCGCCGCGTCGATCACGCTGTGCGTGACACCGGCCGGTCCCGCTATCGCCACACCACGGTCCGTCCATTTGTAATTCGGGGACGACGGATTCAGCGTCGGCGACGTAAGCAGGACGATGGCGCTGGCCTTGGCATCCGACCACATCGACCCGTACAGGTAGTACTGACCATTCAGGAAGATTCCGTCGGGAGCCCAGATACCCTGGTTGTTCGTCAGCAGTGCTCGATTCCACGGCGGGCTGGCCGACAGGCCGGTCCAGACCAGGCCGTCCGGGGATGACTTTCCGCCGCCCCCGGTCGAGTAGATGTAGACCTTTCCCTCGCATTCGAGCATCCGCCCCGGATCGTGGGAGCCGTTGGCGCCGCTGGTCGCGGCAAGGACTGGCGATACGACCGACGCGCACAGAAGGCACGCGAAAAGACCAACCAAGAGTCTCCGAACTACTTCCATCGCGTGCATCGTCGGCGCTAGTACCTCTTGGCGGCCTTGGCGGCTCACGCTGGGGTCACGACTCGCGACCCTGGGGATCACAGCGGCCAGCGAGCAGCCCGTGCGCTTCGCGCGGCGGGCTGGGTGTACCCAACCGCTGGAAAAAAGGTCGCGCTCACGCACCCGGGCGCGGGGGATGCCGATAGGGCGCCATGCGTGTATCGCGCTGTGCTCTTGGCGTGCTGCTCTTGGGGGCGGTAGCGTTGGTCCATGGTTCGCCGGTACCCGCGCATGCTGACGGCGTTGCTCTGCGTTGGGGCGATCTGCGCCGCGTCGGAGTCGGGATCGGCGCGGGTTACGGACTCCGCGAAGGTGTCGGCCCGGCCCTTGGCCCATCTGCGCGTGGATTTCGTGGACGTCGGCCACGGGGACGCGGTGTTGATCACCTCGCCGACGGGCAAGACCGCGTTGATCGATGGCGGATTCGCGGATGCCGGTCCGAGAGTGGCGGCGTTTGTCCGCTCGCGGACGCGTGCCCCCATCGATTTGGTGTTGTTGACCCATCGCCATGCGGATCATCTGGGCGGCCTGGCCACGGTGATTGGTCGTCAGGGCGCGCGTCTGTTCATGGACGCGGTCTTCCCGCATCCCAGCCCGGCATACAGCGCGTTGATTCGTCTGTTGGAGGAACGGCGCATTCCAATCAGGAAGGCCGAGCGCGGGCGCACGATCGATCTGGGCGGTGGCGCGCGTCTGGTGCTGCTGACACCGCCCGATCCGCTGATCACGGGATCGCGCTCGGATCCCAACGCCAACAGCGTGGTCGCGCGTCTGGAATTCGGTCAGGTGCGTTTCCTGCTGACCGGGGACGCCGAATCGGTCACGGAATCGTGGCTGCTGAAAGCGAACGCCGACGTGCGGGCGGATGTCTTGAAGCTGGCCCACCACGGCAGCCGGTATTCGTCGACGCTCCGCTTTCTGAAGGCCGTGTCGCCCCGTGTGGCGATCGCGTCGTCGGGGCCGCTGGACCAAACCGGAGGGATTCATTCGGACACCGTGACGCGGGTGGGGAAGATCGGCGCGGCCTTGTACCGGACGGACGTCGACGGCAACATCGGCGTGTGGACCGACGGGATCGAGATCAAGGTCGAGGCGCAAAAACGGCCGCTGGAGCGCGGCGGCAGGAGCAAACCGTGAAACCGGGACGGCGGAGCACCAGGTTGTTCGTCGACGCCATCGACGATGGCATCGCCCGGGTGCTGCTGGGTGAAAGGGTGCTGTCGATCGCGGTCGACCTGCTGCCCGCGGCCGTGCGCGAGGGCGAATGGGTGGAGCTATCGGTTGGCGTCGTTCCGCCGCCAGACAGCGACACCGATGAGACGCGCGAGCGTCTGGCGAAGGACGATCCCGGCGGAACGATCAAGCTCTAACGTTGGGACCTTGGCGGGGGGCTCGTTCTTCGATTGATTCCCACCGCATCAAGGACGTGCCGCACCCAGTCGCTCTTCGGGACACGGTTTCGCCCAGAAACGGGGCAGTGGAATTCCTGAACCGTTTCGGGGAGCCGCCGGTACAGAGAGCAGGTGGGTCACCTTTCCTACTTCGCCGGCGTACTCGTGGCGGTTGCCTGGCTTGCGGGGTGCGGAGGCACCGGCGGGGTATCCCTCGGATCTGGGGGGGCGACGCAGTCCGGCGGTTCATCCGCGGGGGGCAGGACCCTCAGCAGCGGTGGCAGAACCGGCTCTGGTGGCTCGGTGGCTTCGGGCAGCGGCGGCGCTACTTCTGGTGACGGCGGAAGCGCGACTGGTGGCGGAAGCGCAACCGGTGGCGGAAGCGCAACCGGCGGCGGAAGCGCGAGCGGCGGCGGAAGCGCGACCGGTGGCGGCAGCGCGAGCGGCGGCGGAAGCGCGAGCGGCGGCGGAAGCGCGACTGGTGGCGGAAGCGCGACTGGTGGCGGAAGCGTCTTGGGGACTGGCGGTGCCGGAGGCCGAGGGGGCAATACAGGCGCCGTCACCGGCGGCCGTTCCGGTGCGGGGGGTGTCAGTGCGACCGGCGGAAACGGCACGGGCGGGGCGGCGGGAAGCAGCGCTACCGGCGCGTTGCACGTGAACGGTCGCTTCCTGAACGACGGTGACGGACAGCAGATCGTACTGCGAGGGCCAGAGTTGGTGCATCGCTGGGGTGTCTACGCCGGGATCACAGCGCTGGGCGTGGATGTCCCCTGGGAAGGCGGGAAGAACAACAACGTCGGCAGTCCGACGATCCGCGAAATGGGAAAGACGAAAGCGAATGCGATGCGCCTGCTGGGCGGCATCGGGAACGAGCTGGACGAGCTTTTGAAGACCGCGGTTGTGGAGCAAAAGATGATTGTCAGCGTGGCCCGCGTTGACTGGACCAACGCGCAGATGAAAACCACGCTGCAGAAGTACGCCAAGTACCTGATCCTTCATCCGCGCGGCGAATTTACTCACCGCGATGCGGGCCTTTGGAGAACCGAGGCGCTGAAAGTCGTCAAGGAGATTCGGGCGCTCGGTTACACGTCGCCGATTGAAATCGGGACGACCGGCTACGGACAAACCTGGTCCACCATCGCGACCCATGGCAGGGAAGTGGCCACCAGCGATCCTCTGAAAAACACCCTGTTCTTGCTGCAACTCTATTCCGAGTACGCGAAAATCATTCCGGCCACGCTGAACGAGATCGCGGCCTTCCCACATCCAGTCATCGTTGACGCTTGCTTGTTCACCAGCGATTACGGCAATACGCCCAATACCTACAAGGAGGTCTGGGATCAGACGTTGCCCAAGAATCTCAGCAGTTTCTACTGGGATTGGTGGGGTGACGGCGAGGGCAATTCCATGACATCAAGTGGGACCTTCGCCAGCCTGAACGCCATTGGTCAATACATTGCCAATGACAGCCCCGCCGCACTGAAGAACACGGTCAAGACGCCCTTCTTACTGAACGCGGCCGTCCCATAGCGACGCCAGGAGTTTAGATGATCAGGAAACAGATCCGAATCGCGTGGTTGTTTCCCTTCTGTCTGGCCTCCTGTGCGCCCCCCGCCGGAGGCACGGGGACAGGAGGGAACACCGCGATTGGCAGCGGAGGAGGCGTCGCTGGCACGGGCGGGAACAGCACGGGCGGGAGCAGCACGGGCGGGACCAGCACGGGCGGCGCCAGCGCGGGCGGCGCCAGCACGGGCGGTGCCGGCACGGGTGGCGCCAGCACGGGCGGCGCCAGCACGGGTGGCAGCGGCCCCCCCACGGACGCTGCGGTCACCGACGGTGCTCCCAGCGATGTATCGGTCGACACCATCAGCCCAGACAGAAATGCGACGCGCGATGGTTCCGTGGCGGGCGATGCGGACGCGTCGGCTGCCACGGATGCGACGCGGTCCCCGGACGGCGGTGCGTTGGGCACAATCGCGTCCACCGTCGACATTTCCGATGTGTTCTCGGGCCATCCACTTCCTTTCGCGCTGGTGACCCACGGCAACCAGCAGTTCGTCGCGTTCTACGACGCGAACCAGCAGATGACAGCGGGACAGCGCACCTTGGACAGCACGACCTGGAAATTCGCGAAGCTGCCTTCTTCTGTGGGCTGGGACAGCCACAACTACATCGCCATGGCGATCGACAGCGCCGGATTTATCCATATCTCGGGAAACATGCACACCGATCCGTTGGTGTATTTTCGCAGCACCGCGCCTCTGGATGTCGCTACCTTCCAGAAGGTTGCATCCATGCTGGGGACCAACGAACAGAGCTGCACCTATCCGCAGTTCATTCACGGCCCGCGCGACGAATTCATCTATGCCTACCGCGATGGCAACAGCGGCGACGGAAACTACATCTTCAATATCTATGACGTGCCCACCAAGAAGTGGAGTCGCCTGCTGAACTCCGCGCTGGCAGACGGACAGGGTCTGCGCAACGCCTATCCGGTTGGCCCGACGCTGGGCCCCGACGGATGGTGGCACCTGGTCTATGTCTGGCGTGAAAGCAGCAACGCCAACAGCAACCACGATTTGTCGTACGCCAGGAGCAAGGATCTGGTGAACTGGCAATCCGGTGACGGTAGAACGCTGACCCTGCCTATCACGCTGGGGACCAGTGACATCGTGGATCCGGTTCCCCAAAACGGCGGCATGATCAACAACAACACCGTGGTCGGATTCGATTCGCAGAACCGCGCGATCGTCACGTACCACAAGTTCGATTCCGCGGGGAACACGCAGCTTTACAACGCCCGTATCGAAAGCGGGCGCTGGATCACCCGGCAGGCGTCCAATTGGAACTACCGTTGGGCCATCGGCGGCACCGGTACCTTGGTCTTCCAGATCCGAGTCTTCGGCGCGCGGCCCGATGCGCCAGGGTCGTTGGTTCAGCCCTGGTACCACATGCAAGTTGGTGGGGCGAGCGCCTTTCGTCTCGACGAGGCGACCTTGACGACGACCGCGACCATTGGTCGCACATTGCCTTATCCGGTTTCATTGGAACGCGTCGAATCCACCACCGCGGGCATGGGCGTTCGTTGGCAGGCAGACAGCGGCAACAGCCCCGTTCCAGGAATCAACTACATGTTGCGGTGGGAGACCTTGGCCGAGAACCAAGACCAACCCCGATCGCCGGTTCCTCCGCCGACCCG
>JANOJB010000317.1:0-6791 GCA_031407985.1 Pseudomonadota bacterium
TCCGCGTTCGCGCACAAGGGCGGCGCGCATGTGGCCGCCATCGAGAAGGTGACGTCCAGTTACGAACACATCCCGCCCGAGCGGGTCGGCAACCGGCGAAAAATCGTCGTGTCCGAACTGTCGGGGCGGGGCAACGTTCGCTTGCGCGCTGGTGAGCTGGGCGTCGATGCGGCGGGCAGCGAAAAGGCGGTCGTCACGCGCATCAAGGATCTGGAGAGCCAGGGGTATCAGTTCGAGGCCGCCGAGGGATCGTTCGAGCTGCTGGTGCGGCGTGGGAAGCCCGACTACGTGCCGCCGTTCGAGGTGCTGGACGTGGTCGTGATCTCCGAGCGCCGCCGCGGCAACAGCATGTTCGCCGAGGCGACGGTCAAGCTGAAGGTGGGCGAGGAAATCGTTCACACGGTGGCCGAAGGCACCGGACCCGTGCATGCGCTGGATGGGGCGTTTCACAAGGCGCTGAACGGATTCTTCCCCGTGTTGAAGGACATCCGGCTGGCCGACTACAAGGTCCGGATTCTGGATCCCGAGGCCGCCACGGGCGCGAAGACCCGGGTGTTGATCGAGGCGGCACGGGGCGAGGAGCGCTGGAGCACGATCGGCGTTTCGCAGAACATCATCGAGGCCAGCGCCGAGGCGTTGGCCGATGCGCTGGAATTACCCTTGGTGCGTGCCGCCGCGGCTGTGGCCAACCTTGCGCCGTTGGCGGCGAGCAAGTAGTTCGGTCCCCCCCACTTTTTCGGGGCGTGCGTCCGTGGCTGGCGTGAGCTTCCGGCACGATCCGGTCAATTCATTCAGACAATGGTTACGATGAAAACAAGTCATTGGATTCATCGGACCGGCGGGTGCATCTTTGTCAGACATGAACACGACAACGTCGCCTCGAACGCTTTTTCAGAAGATCTGGGACAGCCACCTGGTTCGCCCCGAAACGCCCGATACGCCGGCCGTCCTGTACGTCGATCTGCACCTGATTCACGAGGTCACATCGCCCCAGGCCTTCACCTGGCTGCGTGAACGGGGCCTGCCCGTGCGCCGGCCCGAGCGGACGGTCGCGACGATGGACCATTCGATCCCCACGACCCCGCGGGGTTCCGACGGCAAGTTCAAGATCCTGGACAGTCAGGCGGCCGCGCAAATCGGCCAATTGGAAACCAACTGCAGCGAGTTCGGAATCGAGCTGCACGCTCTGGGCAGCGAAGGGCAGGGTATCGTCCACGTGATCGGTCCCGAGCTGGGCCTGACCCAACCGGGCATGACGATCGTCTGCGGCGATAGCCACACCAGCACCCACGGCGCGTTCGGCGCTCTGGCGTTCGGCATCGGCACCAGCGAGGTGTCACACGTGCTGGCGACCGAGTGCCTGTTGCAGGGACGACCAAAGACGTTGGCCATCACTGTCAACGGCAAGCTGCGTCCGGGTGTCACGGCCAAGGACATCATCCTGGCGGTGATCGCGCGGCTGGGTATCGGCGGCGGCACCGGCCACGTCATCGAATACCGCGGCAGCGCGATTTCCGCCCTGTCGATGGAAGAACGGATGACCGTCTGCAACATGTCGATCGAGGCGGGCGCGCGTGCCGGCATGATCGCGCCCGACGACGTAACCATCGAATACCTGGCGGGTCGGCCACGCGTGCCCCAGGGGTTGGACTGGGACAAGGCGGTCGCTGCGTGGCGCGCGTTGCCGAGCGATCCGGGCGCCGTGTTCGATCGCGAGGAGATATTCGACGCGGCGACGCTGGAGCCGATGATCACCTACGGTACCAACCCCGGCATGGGGATCGCGATTGGCGGCGCGGTGCCCATGCCCGAGAACGCGACCACCGAAAAGGCGCTGGCATATATGGGGATCGAGGGGGGCAAACCGTTGCTCGGGCGCGCGATCGACGTGGTGTTCATCGGAAGCTGTACCAACTCGCGGATCTCGGATCTGCGCGCGGCCGCCGACGTGTTTCGCGGGCGGAAGGTCGCGGACGGTGTGCGCGCGATGGTGGTGCCCGGATCGCAGCGGGTGAAAAAGCAGGCCGAGGCCGAAGGCCTGGACAAGGTGTTCACCGACGCGGGCGCCGAATGGCGCGAGGCGGGATGTTCGATGTGTATCGCGATGAACGGCGATCAGTTGAAACCGGGGCAGTACGCCGTCAGCACCAGCAACCGCAACTTCGAGGGGCGGCAAGGGGCGGGCGGACGCACATTCCTGGCCAGTCCGGCCACGGCCGCAGCCTCGGCCGTCACGGGCCGTGTCACCGACGTTCGCCAACTGACGCGCTGAAGGAGATTCGTCATGCAACCCATCACTACTTTTCAATCGAAGACGGTCGTCCTTCCCCTGGAGAACGTCGACACCGACCAGATCATCCCGGCGCGATTCCTGAAGGTCACCAGCAAGATCGGGATCGGGGCAAACCTGTTTTCCGACTGGCGGTACGACGCGGCCGGAAACCCGAAGCCCGAGTTCCTTCTGAATCGTCCGGAAGCCAAGGGGGCGACGGTGTTGGTCACCGGCGACAACTTCGGCTGCGGATCCTCGCGCGAACACGCGCCGTGGGCGCTGTACGACTATGGGTTCCGCGCCATCGTCAGCACGTCGATCGCCGACATCTTTCGCAGCAATTCGCTGAAGAACGGCTTGCTGCCGATCGTGGTGGGGCCGGACGTGCACAAACGGCTGCTGGCCGCTCCGGGTATGCTGGTGACGGTGTCACTGCAAGACCAGACGCTAACCCTGGCCGACGGCACGACGGCGAAATTCCCGATCGAGCCCTTCGCGCGCTACTGCCTGCTGAACGGGCAGGACGAACTGGATTTCTTGCTGTCGAAGGACGCGGACATCGCGCGGTTCGAGGCGTCGCGCTGAATCGAGGCGTCGCACTGAATCGTTGAGGCCCGTTTCGAGCTCTGGCTGAACGCGGTACCCTGCTGCCTGGGGCTTACCAAAATGCTTCTGTTCACGGGCGTCGGGTTGGTGTTGATCGTGGCAAGCCTGAGCCGCCCGGGGATGGCCAACCCTCCGATGACTGCGATGGTGGGCGCGCCGGCGCGCAACACGCCGTCGGTCGTTGTGCCTGGACCGAGCGTGTACGAACGCCCTGGGGTGACCGCCAGCCTCGGGCTCGGATACGCCTACGGCGTACTTGGGGGGCAGATCCGCTACGATCGACCCCTGCGGCCGTGGCTTCACCTGGCGCCGTTCGTTGCGGGGGGCTTTCATTACGAGCGCGTCGTCGTGGCCGGGGCGATCGGGATGTCCGTGGGGTTCGGCCGGCGGCAGCGGTTGGTAGTCGACTTGGCGGTAGCGCCGGTGCAGTGGCAGGAATTGAACCTCCACGGAACCACGATCGATTTTCGTACGATCTACGGCCCGACCGTTGGGGTCGGGTACGAGGACGTGTCTGAAAGTGGCGTGATGCGGAGGATAACCTTTGGATATGGGTGGGGGATGTGGGGGAAGGGCGAAGGTCTGTTCTCGTCGCGGCTGAGCGTGACGTTTGGAGCGGGGGGGCGTCTGTGGTGAATCGGCATGCGCGCGGGATGGCCACGGTGATTGTTGCCCTTGCGGCCGGCGGGGCCTGCGGCTCGCCTGTCCCCTGTGGCTTGCGCGTGTGTGACGTGCGCGAGCCGCAGTGCCAGCAACTGGTGGCCGCGAGTGCCGCCTGCTTGCGACCGGGGCCTCCGATCGCCGTACCCGTCAATGTGATTCCCCGCGATGTCTACATTCGTCAGCGGACCGCAGCGATGGTCACCCCCGAGGAAGACGCGGCGTTTCGCGGATGGAATTCCGGGCTGGCGCTTTTTGGGTTGGCTCCCTGGAATCTGGCCCCGTCCCAGGCCGCCAGCGTCAGCGCAAGGTGGGTCGGAGCGTTCTATTCAAGCACGGACAAGGCGATCACGATCGTGGACGGCGGCTGGTCAATGGCATCCACGGGAGCTGTGGCTCTGCTGGTTCACGAGTACGTGCACGCCCTTCAGGACGCATCGGTTGACCTGATCGGCTTCTACGAAAAGCACGGTACGGATCTCGATCGGCGCATGGGACTGGGTGCCGTCATAGAAGGGGAGGCGACCTATATCGGTGATCGGGCGGCCATCGGCCTGTTCGGCGACGTGCCCGCGGACGTCCCCTGGGATCAGGTCTTTCGTACTTGGCAGAAACAGGCCCGTAGCGAAGCGCGTTCTGCGGATCTACCGGTCACGCTGGCGCCTCTGCACTTTCGGTATCCATTTGGCACGGACTTCATCCACGACGCTATCAGCGCGGATGGTTGGGCGGCTACCAGCGAGCTGTTTGCCAACCCGCCCAGCGGCGCGCGGGAAGGGCTGGCGGGATTTCGCGCGCGGGAGCCGTCGGGAGGCCCTTGGGCCGAGGACCTCGGGCTTGACGCCGTCCCCATCTTGCCCGCCCGATTCTCTTTTCAGCAGGCCGACCGGATGGGGGCATGGATCGTTGGCGTCTATTTCGGTCGCGCACGTTTTTTCTTTGCGGCGGAGGCAGAAGCGGGGCTGCGGGGCGACGTGCTTTCCGTCTATCGGGACGATGTTGCGGGTGGGGCGGTAGCGGTATGGCGACTTCGGTTCTCAACCGCGGCTCTGGCGGAGACCGTCGCGGCGGAGGTCGACTTAGGGCCCAACGGAAGGGTGCGCCAGCTTGATCGGGATGTGATTCTGGTGGCGGCGGCCGATGTGAGCGGCCTGGACGAGATCCCCCTAGACCTCACTTTTCAGCCGTTGCCCGTCACCAGTGCTGCGCTGGCGGGATCCCCCGGCGCGGCGGGAACCATCGTCTGCGCGGCCCACGTTGGCGATTCGATCTTCTGACAGCGACGGCTGAGGTGAAAAGGCGTGGCGCCCCTTCATTCCAGATCGTCGCGAACCTGCGCGACGGTCCGGGCGCGTCCATCGGGATTCTCCGCGAGGTAGGCCTCGAGCAGATGGGCCAGCTTCTTCTTCTGCGAGGCCGTCATCTTCTTCACCTCGGAGGACTTTGACGCCCGGGCAGCGGACGGAGGAGCCACATCGGCTCGGGCAGTCGTTTTGGTTTTCGGGGCCTCTTGATCCGCATCGTCGTTGTCCGCCGGTTGAACCATCGGGCGTGGAGCATTCCGCTTGCGGTCTTCGTCCGCAGCGCGCTTCGTCTCGGCCTCGATTTCCTTCTCTAGTTGCTTGACCCGCTTGTCTTCACATCCCTTGGGCTCGCACTCGCCCGGGCACCCGCAGCGAGCCGCCTTCTGGCAGAAACACGACCCGGTCGTGTCGCGACCGCAGCCGCAGGCGTTGACCGCACCGTCAGCGGCGGCTTTCGCAGGCGGGGAGGGGGGGCCAAGCGTGAAGGCCAAGGCCAAGGCCAGAATGCCAAGGGTCGCCATTCGAGGGCCAAGGGTACGGACTAGGATAAGCAAAGGTCGCATGATGGCAGTGGTGTACCGCAGGCGGGATTATTTGCTCAAGAAAAGGTCATCTAAGTGATTGATCGAGCCCGTCCCCCACAACGCGCGAGGTTCCCCCTGCCAGATCGGGGGCTGCGTGGAAGGTCTCCGATTGTCGACGCATCGCCGGCTCGGAAGGGGCCGTTTTCGGCTCAGCCGCTACCAGGTGAACGTCATGCCGACGTTGGCAATATTGACATTTTGCCGTTCACCGAGAAACCACGCCGCCCGGGCGTGGAAAAAGTCGAAGCCCAGGTGAAGGAACTTGCTCAGGTGATAGACGGCGCCGGCTGATATGCCCATCTGGTACTTCAGCACGCTGTGAGCGTAGTGTCCCGGCCCGTTCACGGGGTCCACGGGGTCGGGGAGCAAGATGTTGTCTGACGGGATCAAGAAAACCCGCGTGATTCCCCAGCCGGCGGAGATGTCGACCTTGGATAGAACCAGCTGCGTTTGAACGTAGTAGCCATCCGAGTTGCGGAGGTTGCCGGTCGCGTCCAGTGTCGCGTTGCTGACCTCTAGGGCGTAGTTTGTTCCCAGACCCCTGCCGTAGTGACCCGCGACGCCCAACCGCATCGGGCCCAGTTCCAGACGGCCTCCGTATCCGAATCCAGCGGCGTACGTGCTCTCGCAGGAGTCATCCACGGTCCCGTCGGCGCACATGGGCGCGTCCTGCCGGTACAGCGTCTGGTACGCCCCGTTACCGAACAGAACGAACTTCCCAAGCTGCCCGATGGGCCGTTCGAAGGTGAGTTCGGCTTCCGGCCGGACCCATTTCGTGCGTACCCACGCGCCTTGCAGCTGGATCGGATCGTAGACACCGACGGTCAGTTGCAGTCCATGCAATGAAGGCGTGGCGTAAGCGATTCCCGCCGAGAATCCGCTGCCCAGAACGCCGAATCCGATGTGACCCGCCGTGGGACCATTCAGATCGATGTTGCCGGGGTAGCCCAGCCCGTAGCGGTGCGCGTACTGGACGTCGATGTCCGTCGCTCCGCGGGAGAACAACGCCCGTGACCTTCCCACCAAAACGCTGCCCCACCATCCCTCGACCTTCACGTATCCCTGCCTGACGTCCGAGTAGTTCGGCCGGTTCTTTCTGCGCGCCTCGCTTTCGATGAACGCCCAGATCTGGATGTATCCCGTAACGGTCGAGTACCCGAGCGGCGATCTGACGCCGAGGCCCAAGGTGTTTCCGATGAACCCGCTGCGGACCCGCATTCCCTCAAGGGTGCCTTGGCTCAACTGGCCGTTGGGTAGTAACTGCCGCGAGGCCACTGCCTCCAACCCGCCGCCCTGAATGTCCCACAGGAGATTGCCGGCGGCGTCCACCCGGTTGCGGGGTAGCGCGTCGCCGCGGACGTAGCT
>JANOJB010000332.1:0-3852 GCA_031407985.1 Pseudomonadota bacterium
TCCATCGGACCCCGCCAACGCGCCACCGCCTTGTCGCGTGACTGGGTGCGGAAAGACCGTGGGGCCGGCGACCGTCCAGATTCCGGTGGGAGCGGTCCCTCAGCCGGGCGTCGCGGGGTGCCCGGGATGTACCCTGACAAAGAACTACGCGAACGTAAATTGGGACCTGTTGTGGGGATATCCAACCTCGATTCCGCCCAGCATGTACGCGACCATCGTGCGGACCTACAACACCAACTGGCAGGCGCAGGATTTTTGGGTGGCGAATCCCACGACACCGGGCGTCTTCTACTATCAGTGGATGCACATTCCGCAGAACACCTATACGGCAGGCTTGTACTGGTACTACAGCCTGGGAGGATTCAGCGTCTGGGACCTCACGCCTCTGATCGTCAACTAGCCCGGGTCACCTCCTTGCCTCGCCGCTTCACCATCGGATTGATCGGACTGCTGTTGTTTGCCGCCTGCAAGTCACCCGCGTCGTGCGGGGCAGTGGACACGGGGGTTTCGGCCGACCACCAGCTTTGTCAGAGTTCCTGCGACGTCTTCGTGGGGTTTCCCTGCCCGGACCAAGGGTCGAATTGCCTCGATCGGTGCGAAAGCGTACTGGCGATGGGGTTGTGTGCCACCGAGACCAGGGCATTGCTGGCGTGTGGGATCGCGGTTGGGGCCTCGGCATACGTCTGCAGCGCGCAGAACACGACCATTCTTCGACCAGGTTTCTGCGAGAGTGAATTCGCCGCCCTGCTCGCCTGTCTTCGCCCCCCGAACGGCGGCGGCTAGGTCAGATACACGAGGCGCTACTGGGGCCGGCCTGCGCGCATTCGGTATCAGGCGCTGCTGTCGCGGCCATGGCGTGATTGATGCGGCAAAAAATGGTGTTGCCGGTTGGGTCGGTGGGCGTGCCGCACGACCATGTCGGCGCCGTGCAGGCGTCGACGCATGCCGCGAAACTGGCGAACTGCATATTGGCTGCCGTGCACGCCGTGTTCAGGTTCGTGCAGTAGCCGTTGCACACCAGTTCGATTGGAGGACCGTCCTGCGCGCAGGGCATGGGCGTCGAACCAGCGTCCTGATTTGACCCATCCGAGCCGACGTCACCCGGGTCGGTGATGTCCACGCTTCTGTCGGTTCCCCCCGCATCCTTCGCGGCCGTCCCCCGCCCTCCGTTGTCGCAACCTATTGCGAGCACCACTGCGAAGCTGAGCATGAGACAGATCCGCAGCAAGGCATCATCCTTCGCGTTGGTATGCGGATCTCGTGATGGCGACATGGCCACGCAGTCTAGGGAGTCGACGGTTCCACATCCAGCGGCACCGCCAGCCAGCGTATGCCGTCGCCCCCGGTTGCGTTGACCGCCGCGCGTCCGTCGACAGCACGAAGCGCGTCGGGGCGACCGACCACCACGCGCAACGTCGCGCGTCCCCCCCCACGCCCCAGCAGGTCGCTCCCCGCGACGCGCAGTTCGACGGCCCCGGTGGTCGCTACGCGTACCCGCGGTCGTACCTCCGAAACCTTGGGTGATCCATTCGCGCCGTCGACCAGGAACGCGCGCGCGGCCACCTGTCCAACGACCGCCGTCTCGGGTCGACACGTGACCAGCAATTCGGTCTGGGCACGCACGCGTTGGGTCGGCGCGACCGGGCCTTCGTCTTGCGTGGCGCCGGGCGCGCCGCCGCGTACGTCCATCACGCCGCCCGATGCCATGACGACATAGCCGGGCAGGGCGGTACCCTCAGCGTCGGGGCGCACCCAAAACATCAGCGCGGCGGCCGCCGCACCGATACCCACCGCGGCCACCGAAAACGCGCGCCTGGACCGCAGGCGGCGGTGCAACGCCAGTTCGTCCATCGCCGGTGTCTTCACCTTCTCCCGCGCCTGCTGCGCCAAGATCAGGTCGGTGATTCGCCCGCGTGTTTCGACCGATAACGGCGTTACGTGGGTGGCGTATCCGGCGATCGCCGTGTCTTCCTCCCGGGCAACGCCCTGGATCCGGTTCAGCAGGTTGTCCATCTGACCGTTGTCGTCCCGATTGTCGTTCATCAGTTGGGGGTCCCTTTTGCCATACGCGGGTCGGGGGCGGTTTCTGACACGGAAGATTCCTGGGGATCCAGAGCCAGCTTCCTGATGATGCGCAACAGGCGGCTTTTCCATTGATAAATCGCATCGCGTGTCAGCCCGGTTTTCGCGGCCAGGTCATCCAGCGGCTCTTCGTCGACGATGATGCGCTGGAACAGCTCCAGACCGCGCGGTGACAGGTTTTCGCGCAGGCGATCCAGCAGCGTGCGCAGATCGTCGCGTGACGTGGTGACCGCTTCGGGGGTGATCGTCGAGCTGCCGAACGCGTCGAACTTGTCGGATTCCGTGGGCTCTTCGCGCCAGGGCGACGTTCGTCCATTGCGCAGGATCGAAATGACCTGGTGCTGCGCCAGCATGCCGACGAAACCGTCCAGCGACATGCCTCGCGCAGGGTCCCACGCGCGCAGGGCTTTGCCGTCCGACTGGAACAGCGTCAGGAAAACGTCCTGCGTCATGTCCGCGACCTCCTGGGCGACCTGGCGGCCGTGCGTGCGGCGCCACAGCGTCGCGGTGATCCGTTTGGAAATGATCGGCGAAAGTCTGTCGACCAACATGCGCACGCTGGATACATCCCCGGCCAGTGCTTTTTGGATCAGAAGCTGTAGGTCATCGGTCTCGGACAATGAACCCTCTTGCGCCGCACGTGCGGCGGCGACTTTTACCATTGAACCAACGCAGGTGAACCTGAACGCAGCGGTGTTTGTTCCCTGGTGTCCTCAGAAATCCGATACCTTGGTTTATGCCATTCACTTGTTTGGCCCGAACATCCGGCGCCGGGTCACTGGAACGAACGATGCACGCTTTTGTGGCCATGACGAATCGCGTGAAATGGGGCGCATGTTTGACCGCGGCTCTGCTGGTCGCTGGTTGTTCAACCAATGGCGCCGGATTGCGGGCCGACGGGTCAGTGGTTGACGGTGGTGACGCGGGCGCGGGTCGCGCCGGCACGGGAACCGGCGGGGCGGCGTCGACCGGTGGTGCGATAGGAAGCGGTGGCGCAACATCGACGGGAGGAATGACGGGCAGTGGTGGCGCAACCGGCGCGACTGGCGGAAGTGGTACGGCAGGTCGGTCGGCCGGCACCGGCGGCGCGCAAAATGGAACCGGAGGCGGCGCGGGTGGTCGCGCGGGAACCGGCGGTGCTGGTGGTCGCGGAGGAGCGGCGGGGGCGGGTGGGCGTGTTGGGTCGGGCGGTCTTGGCGGTCTTGGCGGTCTTGGTGGTCTTGGTGGTCTTGGTGCTTTGGGGGGCGCGTGCGGGACCTTGGTCGGAGTCACGTGTCCGATTGGGCAGTTTTGCCAGCTAATCGCGGGCAGTTGCCGTCTGGTCACCGGAGAGCCTTTGGGAACGTGCGCGGTCAAGCCTGAGGTCTGCACCCTTGAATACGCGCCGGTTTGTGGTTGCGACGGCGTCACCTACGGGAATGACTGTGCGCGCCGTTCGGCGGGTGTTTCGTTGGCGGCGACCGGCGCGTGCCCAACGGTGGCCTCTCCAGATCGACCCTGATTCATCCCCCGCTCCCGACCTGGCATTCACGAATGACTAAATCGTTTTTGTGGTGCAAATACGACTTGTGTATTCGTGTTTGTTGACACCCGTGCCGCTGACTGAAGCTCTCGCCGATCTTGACGGCATTCGTAGCCCGTCCGTCACGCCAGCCGCCCGCTGTCAACGTTGTCTGTCGCGCAAGTCGCCCGGCGTGTTGACGTTGATGAACGTTCCTAAAGCTGGATCCAGGGTGCGCAGGTCCGCCTCGTCGATGAATGCCACGTCTT
>JANOJB010000356.1:0-3922 GCA_031407985.1 Pseudomonadota bacterium
GGTGAACGTTCCATCGCCGACGCCCAGCCACGCCGAGATGCCGGATGACCCAAGGACCGCGTAGTCCAGCGCGCCGTCGCTGTTGAAGTCCCCCGTCGTCAGCGCGATCGGTGTGGACGCCCCATTGATGGGCCCGTTGTCGAACGTGCCGTCGCCCTTGCCCAGCAGCACATACGTCCGCTGCGCCGTCGAGTAGTTCGTCGCCGCCAGCACGTCGAGATTCGCATCCGCGTTCACACGGCCGACGGCCACCGCCATCGTGCCGGACAGTAGCGGAATAGACGTCGGCTGGGCGAGCGCGCCGCCGCCGGCACCCAGCAGAATGCTGACGCTTCCGCCCGAATCGTTGGCCGTGACGACGTCCAGCGTGCCGCTGTTGTCGAGATCTCCGAGCGCGATCGAATTGACACCACCCCCCGCCAGGACCGCGGAGCGGACGGTGAAGACGCCCGTCGCGCTGCCCGCCAGCACGGTGATGGTGCTATCGCCCTTGTTCGCGGCGACGATGTCCCGCGCCCCGTCACCGGTTACGTCCCCCACCGCCAGGGCCACCGGATCGGCACCGACGGTGTACGACGTCGGCGACGCAAACGCATAGGTCGCCGACGCCAGCGACACGCCGACCGTTCGTGACGTCTTGTTCGCCACCGCGACGTCCAGTCGCGTGTCGCCGTTGAAGTCGCCGACCACGACGGCGCTGGGGTTGGTCCCGGCCGTGACTCGCGTTTGGGCCGCGAATCCTCCGGTGCCGTTCGCCAGCAGCGTGACCACCTGTCCGTGAGCGATGACGAAATCATTCGCGAGATCTCCGTTCAGATCGCCGACGGCCATCGTTCGCGGTGAGCCCCCGACGAAGTACGTCGCGTTCGTGGGGAAGGCACCGTTGCCGGCGCCATTCAGAATCGTGACGTCGTGGCTGGAATAGTTCGCGGTGGCGATGTCCAGGTTGCCGTCCTTGTTGAAGTCGCGCACGGCGACCGCCGTGGGACCCACCCCGACGCTGTACGTGGTCGCGGCCCCAAACGCGCCGCCACCCGTTCCCGGCAAGATCGCGACGGTGCTCCCCTCCGACGCGGCAACGACCAGATCGACCCTGCCGTTTTTGTCGAGATCGCCGGTGGCGATGCCCTTCGCGCCAAACGGCACCGCGTAGTTGACGGGCGCGGCGAAGCTGGCCCCGCCCGCGCCCACCAGCACATGCACGGTGGACGTGGATGCCGTCCAGCCGCCGGCGATGATGTCCATGGTGCCGTCGCCACTGACGTCCGCGACCAGCATCGACAGCAGCTGATCACCGATGCTGATGGGGGACAGGGCCGTGAACGTTCCGGCCGCCGTCCCCAGAGAAATTCGAACGTCGAAGGAACCCGTGCAGCCCGCCACGATGTCCGCGCGACTGTCCCCGTTGACGTCAGCGATTGCGACCGCGATCGGCTGATTTCCGGCGGCAAGCGTGGTCTGGGCCTGGAAGGTCCCGTCGCCCCGGCCAAGGAGCACGCTGAGGGTGTTCGCGTCGGTGTTTGCCGTGACGATGTCCAGATGGGTATCGCCGTTCACGTCGCCCACCGCGAGGGCCCTGGGGTTCCTCTCGACGCCGTATCCCACCGGCGCGGTAAAAACGCCGTTGCCCTTGCCGAGGCGAATCTGCACAAAATGGTTGTTCCCGAAATCCGTGCCCGCGACGGCGATGTCCAGCCGCCCGTCGCCATTGAAGTCGCCAACCTCCGCGGCCTGTGAAACGGCCGACTGCGCGACAAGCACGGGCGGAACGCCGAGCGGCAGCATGCACTCCGCGAGATCCCAGCTAGGCCCACCTGTGCCACCGGTGCCGGTGCCACCGGAACCGTTGCCTCCCGAACCGCGACCTCCCGAACCGCTACCGCCCGTACCGTTACCTCCCGAAGCGCTCACGCCGCCCGTGCCCGCGCCGCCTGATCCGCCAACCCCTCCGGTTCCAAGACGGCCGCCCGCACCCGAGCCCCCGCGTCCGCCCGCGCCGGAGGCGCCTCCGCTGCCGGTTCCACCTGAACCGAGGGCGCCCCCCGAACCGGCGCTGCCCCCTCCGGGGCCCGCGACATCGACACCTCCATCGGGACCTCCCATTCCGCCGGAACCCGACGCTCCGCCAAAGTCGGACGTCCCGCCAGAGCCGAGAGTTCCGCCCGAGCCGACCACGCCGCCGGAGCCGGCGACATCGACGGTCGCACCGTCCATGGCAACACCAGCGTCCGCGCCGCCCCGGCCGCCCGTGGCGTTGGCGCCGCTGTTGCCGCCACCACCGCACGCGCTTGCCATGAGCAGTCCAACAATGAGAATCGACGCTTTCGTGTGCTGATTCATGATCGTCCCCAGGGTAAGTGGCCGGTGGAAGGTATGTAGGCAGGTCTACCGGACGAAGCGCGAACGTTCTTGGCGTTCGAAGTGGTCGTGTAGATTGCTAGCGTCCGGTCCAGTAGCCGGCCCTCCGCTTGAGGTGAGCGACAGCGACGATCTCGATGACGTCGTCGGCGACTTCCCGGTAAACGAGTGCATACGGAAAGCGGCCCATCAGGACGCGACGAGAGCCGGCGGCGAGCGGCCAGCGTTGAGGAGCTTCGAGGACCTCATCCAATTTGCTCCGAACGGCTACTACGAAGCGCAGGCCGAGACCAGGCGATCGTTCGTCGTACCAGGCCGCTGCGTCCTGCAGCTCGGCCTCGGCCATTGGGTTAAAGCGCAGGTGCCTACTTGTCACGGAAGCGCTGCTCGATGCGGGCAAAGACCTCGTCGGCGGGGACGGTTTTTACGCGGCCACTGTCAACGTCATCGATACGCCGCTTGATCTCGGCTTCCCAGTACTCGCCTAGGTTTGAGGCATCGAGGCTGGCAGACAGCTCCTCGATCAGTTCCTCACGTTGCTCCGGGTCGAGCTTCAGCGCGGCCTCGAGGATTTCCTTGGTGGCACCGGCGGACATGATGATTTCAGTCTACCCTGGTTCGCAGTGGCAGGCCTGCTGAGTTCGCTGATCCGTGACGTGGCTGCGCCGGAAGCCGGTAATGCGAAGAAACGCGTCCCCGGGGGTAGCAGGTCTCATCGAGACCCGCTCTGTGCCCGCGCTCCGGTATGGACCCGGCATCACCGTCGTCCGGCGGGCGCCCGGCCGGTTCGACAAGCCGGCGGCGAACCTGGTAAATCGCTCGGCATGAGCACCGGGAAAAAGCTGTTCGTCGAGGAGCTGGACATCGCTGGCAAGCGCGTCATCGTGCGCGTCGATTTCAACGTGCCGCTGAAGGACGGCAAGGTGGAGAGCGACAAGCGCCTGAAGGAATCGCTGCCGACCATCGAATACCTGCGCAAGAAGGGCGCGAAGGTCATCCTGATGTCGCACCTGGGGCGGCCCGACGGCAAGCGCGTGCCGGACATGAGCTTGCGTCCTGTCGCTGAAGCCCTGGCCGCGCTGATCGGCGCGCCGGTGGTCTTCGCGGACGACTGCGTTGGCCCGTCGGCGGAGCAGGCGGTGGCGGCGTTGGCGCCGGGCGGCGTGCTGTTGCTCGAGAACCTTCGTTTTCATGCGGCGGAGGAAGAGAACGATCCCGCCTTCGCGAAGCAGCTGGCGGCCCTGGCGGACGTTTACGTGAACGACGCGTTCGGCAGCGCGCACCGCGCGCACGCGTCGACCGAAGGCATCACCAAATTCGTGCCGCAGGCGGCATCCGGCTTCCTGATGAAGAAAGAGCTCGACTACCTGGGCGGGGCGCTGGGCAATCCGAAGCGGCCGTTCGTCGCGATCATCGGCGGATCGAAGGTGTCGGGGAAGATCGACGTGATCAAGAACCTGCTTCCGCGCGTCGACAAGCTGCTGATCGGCGGCGGCATGACGTACACGTTCCTGAAGGCGCAGGGTCTAGAGACGGGGAAGTCCATCGTCGAGAACGACAAGCT
>JANOJB010000376.1:0-3715 GCA_031407985.1 Pseudomonadota bacterium
CCTCGACCCCCATCTGGGCGGCCACGTCGGACGAAGCCAGGGCCAGCGCTTTGTCGCTATGCGCGCGGGCGCGTTCCAGGTTCCCATCCAGCGCGTGAAAGGTCGCAAGCCGGGCGTGTATCGCGGCGTCTTCGCCAAAGCGCGCCAGCTTCAAGTTCATCACGTCGATGGCCTGGCCCGTGTTGTGAACGCGATTCTGCGCGTCCGCCAGCTCGTCGAACTGCTCGGGCGCGGCTGCGCTTCCCTCGATCAGAACCTGCAACCGTGCGACGCGCTCCTCGTCGCTGCTGGGCGTCGGGTCGACCACCCGTCCGCGCACGATCGCCGCCACCCGAGGGCGCGCCTTGACCTCGGTGGCCAAAGAGTCCTTGTCGCAGAAGCAAGCGTGCGCCAGGCGCGGGGCCATCGCCAGGATGGTGCCGGCGAGAATCACGAGCGTGTAGATTGGGGATTGCATCACAACTCCGGGTGCCGCATGTGGAGAATCTCGTCCGCGCGGATGCGGATTTCCGCGCGGCGGGAGGGTGGAAGGTCCGGATGGTTCTGAAGCTGGCGCAAGGCCGCGTAGTGAGCCCGCAGCTCGGGATCGTCCGCTGCCCAGGAAGGCAACCGGCGCCCGGAACGGTACTCGTCGACGACTCCCGCGGTGGCGATCGCCTTCGCCTCCACCTCGGCCAGCGGCTTGGGACTACGCCATTGGTAACCGTCGGCCACATTCCAGGTCATCACGTTGGGCAACCGCGGATCGACGACACCCGCCCTGTCACCGTCGGTCAGTCCTTCCCATGTGCGCATATGAACGGGAGCACCGCCTTCAGCTGAAGGGGAGAAGCCCTCGTAGCCCCAGTAGCTGTCCAGACGCGGAAATGCGTTGCGAAACGATTCGATCTGGTCGAGATCCGCTGAGAAGCACCCCGACACGGCGATGTGACGAATTTTCCCAGCCCCTTCGGGGAACACCCCGGCCAATTCGCGCACGGACGCAAACGCGAGACTCCCGGTCCCGTCACCGCTGACGTCGCTGCCGCCGCTGTGCCCGGACAACACCAGTCGCGAAATCGGCAGATCGCCACCTCCCGTCTTGTGCAGCGCGATCCCCAACGCTGCAACCTCGTCCCTGCCGCGGTCGTCCTGACGCGCGACCAAAGCAAGCAAGCTGTCCGCGCGATCCGCTGGCATACCGTCTTTGACCAAGGCCGCCCGGAATCCCGCTTGCCCGACCGTGGTGGTCAAATCGTGGCGAAGGCCACCCAGGGCAACGGCGCCACTCGATTCGTAAGATCGGATTGCGTGTACACCGCCGCCGCCATTCGCGCCGCGCAAGGCGGCGACCTCCCGCGATGATTCGCCGCGCATGCCCACGTGGATGATTCCGTGGTTGCGGGCGGCCAGCCGCTGGGTCGCGACCTCCTCTTTTAGCTCCAGGAACACGGCGCCAGCGACGGTGGCTTGACCATCCTCGGTGGCGGCGAAACTCTGCGGCGATCCGTTGCGGTCCAGGCTATCGACCAGGTCAAACAGCGCTTCGAGCTCGCCTGCGCCCTCGATCCGTCCGTCGGTGCCGGCGATCTCGCGAAGCCGGCCGGCGTCGATTCCGCCGTTCGACAGGGCCCGATCGAGATCGGGTTGCGTCGTCCTGACGTCAATGCCGCCCGAAAGCTGTGCCAGGAATGAACTGCGAGAGACTGTGGTCACCGGATCCTCCGTCCGATGTGTTCATCGGGCCGCGACCGAGGGAAGTTGCTTCGGCGCGCGACACGCGATACCCAGACAATGAACGCGCCGCCCGCGCATCACATGCCGAAGGTTTTATTCACTGCCCGCATCGGAATATTCAACGGCAATCCGTTCGTGCACGTTGGCCGGGTGCGCGCAGGGACCATCAAGCCCGACTGGCGCCGACCGCTTCCGGTTCTGGTGCGCATCAACGGGATGCCGCGGCCGAAGCCCTGGCGCATCAACATGATGCCGATCGGCGACGGTGGCTTTTATCTGTACCTGCACGGCGATGTCCGTCGCGCGTCGGGCACCAAGGTGGGCGACAACGTCTTGGTCGACGTCCAGTTCGACGCTGCCTACCGCAACGGACCCCTGCATCCCATGCCATCGTGGTTCCGGATTCCGTTGTCGAAAATCCCAAGCGCGAAGCAGGCCTGGGATGCCCTGATCCCCAGTCGCAAGAAGGAAATCCTTCGCTACCTCTCGTGGCTGAAGTCGCCCGAGGCGCGTGCGCGCAACGTCGCGCGGGCCCTGGACGTTCTGTCGGGCAAGGGCGGCCGCTTCATGGCGCGCTCATGGTGACCGTGCGGCTTCCGAAGGACCCCAACCGCCTGACGATCTGATCCCACCGGCGCAACCGCCATTCCGCGCGTACACTACGGCGCCGTGCCCACGCCGTTTCGCCTCAAGACCGACATGCAGCCGATGGGCGATCAGCCGCGCGCCATCGACGAGCTGACCGCCGGCGTCAAACGCGGTGATCCAGCGCAGGTGCTGCTGGGCATCACGGGCAGCGGCAAGACCTTCTCGATGGCCAACGTCATCGAACGCATCGGCCGCCCGACGCTGGTGATGGCGCACAACAAGACACTGGCGCACCAGTTGTACCTGGAGTTCAAGGAACTGTTCCCCGACAACGCGGTCCACTACTTCGTCAGCTACTACGACTACTACCAGCCCGAAGCCTACGTTCCGTCGACCGACACGTTCATCGAGAAGGACTCGCTGATCAACGAAGAGATCGATCGCATGCGCCACGCGGCGACCTACGCGCTTTTGACCAGGCGCGACGCGCTGATCGTCGCGTCGGTGTCTTGCATTTACGGCATCGGCGCGGCCGAGGCGTACCTGGGCATGAAGTTGGATCTCGCGGTCGGCGTCGAGGTCAGGCGCGACGCCGTGTTGCGACGCCTGGTCGAAATTCACTACGAACGCAACGATGTGGATTTCGCCCGCGGCGCTTTTCGCGTGCGCGGCGACACCGTCGAGATCTTCCCCGCCTACGAACGCGAGAAAGCCATTCGCATCGAATGGTGGGGCGATGAGATCGAATCCATTTCCGAGGTGGATCCGCTGCGCGGCAAGGTGCTACGCAAGATTGAAGAGGTATCGATCTTCCCGGGCTCACACTACGCCACCGGCACCGATCAGCTGGTGCGCGCGCGCGATACGATCCGCATCGAACTGCGCGAACGCCTGGGCGAGCTGAAAGCCGCGAACAAGTTGGTGGAAGAGCAGCGTCTGCAACAGCGAACGTTGTACGACCTGGAAATGCTGGAGCAGATGGGGCGCTGCAAGGGCATCGAGAACTACTCGCGGCACCTGTCGGGCCGCGCGCCCGGCGAGCCACCGCCCACGCTGCTGGACTACTTTCCGAAGGATTTTCTGTTGTTTGTCGACGAATCGCACCAGACCGTGCCCCAGGTTGGCTCGATGTGGAAGGGCGATCGGTCACGCAAGGAAACGCTGGTCGACTTCGGATTCCGCCTACCCTCCGCGCTCGACAACCGGCCCCTGCGTTTTGACGAATGGGAGGCGCGGGCGCGTCAGGTGGTTTTTGTTTCGGCGACGCCCGCCGATTACGAGCTGCAACGCGCGGGCGGGGTAATCGTCGAGCAGATCATTCGCCCGACGGGCCTGCTTGACCCCGTGATCGAGGTGCGCCCGGTCGGTTCACAGGTCGACGATCTGTTGGGCGAAATTCGCGAACGCGTGA
>JANOJB010000393.1:0-6400 GCA_031407985.1 Pseudomonadota bacterium
CACCGGGCCCTGGATCGAAACCGAATGGAACAATTTCGACGCCCTGAACACCCCCGCTGACCATCCCGCGCGCGACATGCAGGATACGTTTTTCGTTGATGGGGGGCGGATCCTGCGATCCCACACGTCGCCCGTGCAGGTGCGCACGATGCTGGCCGGCCCCCCGCCGATCAAGATCATCGCGCCCGGCAACGTCTTTCGCCGCGATGACGACGCCACGCACACGCCCATGTTTCCCCAGGTAGAGGGGCTGTATGTAGATCGCGATGTGTCCTTCGCCGATCTGAAGGGCACGCTGCTGCATTTCGTGCGGCGCTTCTTCGGGGCCGAACTGAGCATTCGCCTGCGTCCCAGCTTCTTCCCCTTCACCGAGCCGTCGGCCGAGGTGGACGCGGGCTGTTACCTGTGCGCCGGAACCGGTCGGCGCGGCGCGGGAGACAGAGGGGAGGGCACCGCCTGCCGTCTGTGCAAGGGGTCGGGTTGGATCGAAATCGGGGGTTCTGGAATGGTTCACCCGAACGTGTTTCGCGCCGTCGGTTATGACCCCGGCAAGGTGAAGGGATTCGCGTTCGGCATGGGGCTGTCGCGCATGGCGATGCTGAAATATGGCGTGGACGATCTGCGCGCGTTCTACGACAACGACATCAGGTTTTTGGAACAGTTCCGGTAGGTAGGAACCCTCCCTGTGAAGATTTCGTTCAACTGGATCAAAGAGCTGGTCGCGCTACCCGTCGGGGTCGGCGCGGACGATGTCGCGCGCCGCTTGACGCTGGGCGGGCTCGAGGTGGAATCGATCGAGCGTGCCGGCCGCGAGGTGACGGGTGTGCGCATCGCCGAGGTGCGTGCCGTGCGACCGCATCCCGGCGCGGAGAAACTGCGCATTGTTCGGCTGGCGGTGGTGGAATCCGGCGAGGGTGACGGCGAGGGTGACGAGGTGGTGTGCGGAGCACCGAATGTTCCGGGTCCGGGAGGACGCGTGGCGTGGGCCGCTCCCGGGGCGACACTGCCGGGTGGGCTGAAGCTGGGGCGCAAGGAGCTCCGTGGATTCGATTCGCCCGGCATGATCTGCAGCGAGCGGGAGCTGGGGATCGGCGACGGAGTTGACGGAATCTTGATTCTGTCAACTGACGCTCCGGTGGGCGCTGATCTGGCCGCGTTCCTGGGAATCCCGGACGACATCTTCGAGGTGAACGTCACCCCCAACCGGGCGGACGCGCTGTCGCACGCTGGGATCGCCCGGGAAGTGGCCGCGCTGTTCGGCGTCCCCTGGAGGCTGCCTGCGCCGGGCGAAGCGGCGCTTTGGGCGGGGGGGACTGGTGGCGAGAGCGTGACGGTCGAGATCTCCGACGCCGGCGCCTGTCCCCGTTACCAGGCCAGCGTGATTCGCGGCCTTCGCGTGGGACCGAGCCCGCTGGCGGTACGCATGCGCCTTGCCTCGTGCGGAGTGCGCGCGATCTCGAATCTGGTCGACGTCACGAACTACGTGATGCTGGAGACCGGGCATCCCCTGCACGCGTTCGATCTGGACAAACTTCAGGGGGGCATCGTCGTGCGGCGGGCGGCGGCGGGCGAGGGGATGCGTACGCTGGACGGCGTCGATCGCAAACTGGATGCGGCCGACGTCGTGATCGCGGATGCGCGCGGTCCTGTGGCGTTGGCGGGCGTGATGGGCGGCGCCACCAGCGAGGTGACGGCGACGACCAACAACGTCCTGCTGGAATCCGCGACGTTCGATCCGCGCGCTGTCCGGCGAACCGCCAAGCGGTTGGGCCTGCATTCGGAGGCGTCGCATCGCTTTGAACGCGGCGTCGACGCTGTTGGCGTGCCGGCCGCGGGAGCCCGGGCGGCGGTCTTGATGGCGCAACTGGGCGGGGGGCACATCGTGGGCGCGCCGGTCGATCGCTATGTCGCCCCGGCACCGATCCGGAAGGTAAGCCTGTCAATTGCGACACTGGCCCGCATCGCCGGTTTCGATATCCCCGCCGACGTCGCGGCCGGCAAGTTGCGTGGCATCGAGATCGCGGTCGAGGCGCGCGGCGATGCTCTGGTCGCGACCGTGCCGACCTTTCGTCCCGACATCACGATAGAGGAAGATCTGGTCGAGGAGGTCATGCGCCTGGTCGGCTACGATCAGGCCCCCGCGCGCCTGCCCGCGGGCGGAAAAGCTCCCGAGCCCAACCCCGAAGACCTCGCCGACCGGGCGCGCGATGTTCTGTGCGCGATGGGACTGCACGAGGTCGCGACATGGGCGTTCCTGCCGCGCGCCGCGCTGGCCGCTCTTGGGGATCCGCAGCTGGGTGAGGCGATCGCGGTCAGGAATCCGATCTCGTCCGACTATGAATTGATGCGGACATCGTTGATCCCGGGACTGGCGGAGGCCGCGCGCCGCAACCTGGCACGCGGAGTCGCCGACGTGGGGTTGTTCGAGGTCGGGCCGGTGGTTCGGCCGGTGCCGGGCGACGAACATCACCGTCAGTTAACCTATGCATCCGGTTTGCTGGTCGGGCGACGCGACGGATGGTTGAAACCCGGAGAGCCGGTGGATTTCTTCGACCTGAAGAACGTCGTGGTCGAACTGCTGAACGGCCTTGGTGTGCGCGAACCGCGCTTCGCTCCCCTGATGCCCACGGGCGGCGGCGGAATCTTTCACCCAGGCGTCTCGGCCCAGATTCATGAGGGGCGTGTCTCCGGCGAAGACGGACCGTCTTTGGGTTTCGCGGGGGAGATTCATCCGGCGGTGGCGCGTCGCTTCGGAATCGAGGTGCCGGTCTTCATTTTTGAGATTCATCTCGATCCCCTGGAAAACAGCGTCCGGATCGCGCGCGCTGTGTCGCCGCCGCGGTTTCCCAGTGTCACGCGCGACATCTCGTTCTGGATCGACGCGCCCGTCACCGCTGCCTCCCAGCGGGCGGCCATGCAGGCCACGGGCGAATCTCTGTTGCGGCAGATCTCGGTGCTGGAGGACTTCCGGGACGCGCGCTTCGTGGCGCCTGGCAAGAAGGGCATGTTGTGGACGCTCAACTACCGCGCTGATGATCGGACGCTGACCGACGCCGAGGTCGACGCCGCCCACGCCCGCGTGGTCGCGGCGCTGGGAAACGCGTTTCCGATTCAGATCCGCTAGTGATGGGCTGATGCAGGCGCCGGTGCGCGCGCCGGTTGTACCGGTGGCGGCGCTGGCGGTCGTGGCTGTCCGGGCGCGACCACGATTGGGTATCCCTTGGCTTGCCAGGCGAAGACGCCCTCGTCGAGGACGGCCGTGTGTTTGAACCCGCGCTTGCGCAGTTCGTCGACCACCTCGCCCGAGACGTGGTGGGGGCAGGCGCAGTAGGCGACGACCCAGGTACCGTCGTTGGGAATATCGTCGAGGGAATTGTGGTCGTAGTAGGGGGTCGAGATCGCGCCCGCGATGCGCAGGTTCAGCCAATCCGAGGGCGCGCGCGCATCGGCGATGACGATCCGCTGTTTTTTGACGAGTGCCTCGTTGACCTGGTCGATCGAAACGAATCGATCGTCCCTGAGTTTGAAAGTGGCGTGGCCGCCCTTGGGGTTGAGAACGACCGGGCCCTGGCGCGGCAGCGATGGCTCGCGCGGTGGCGGCGAAGTGGCAACAGCCGGGGGCAATGCCAGGGAACGTAGGTAAGCGACCACGTCATCAATTTGCCGGGTGGCCAGCGCACCCTTCCAGGGGACCATCGACGTGGGCGGGCGGCCGTTTTCGATCGCCCAGCGCAGAAAAGCGTCGCTGGCGGTTTCCAGGAGGACCGAATTGGCCAGGTGAACGGCGGTGCTTCGTTGGGTTCGCGTGCCGTGGCAACGCAAGCACTGGGCGTCGTAGATCGTCTTCCCCTGTTTGGCGTCACCCACCACCGGTGCCGAAGGCAGAACGACACGCGGCGGGGCACCGACACGCAAATATTCGATGATGGCCGTGACGTCCTTGACGCTGAGCGGACCGCCCACGGCCTGTCCATACCCGGCCATGGCGGTGCCTGGACGCCCACGGCTGATGCCCGCCCGCAGGAAGTCGTCCGATGCCGTCGCCAGGAACGTGGCCGTGCGCAACGACGGGGCGTTGTCCGCCATGTACCCATTGCCCGCGACGCCGTGGCAGGTCGCGCAGAACTTCGCGTAGAGCTGCCCGCCCTGGTCAGCGACGGGATTCGCCGCCAAAACGATTCGTCGCGAGCACGCACCGGCCAAGAGAAGGAGAACGAAGGTCTGAAAAACTATCTTGTGCATGGTGGGGCGTTGGCTGGTCGACAGGGAGGATGGCCGCCACAGAGGTGGTCAGACAATAGTGTTTTTGCCTTTTCGTGATTTGGCGAATCCACCTTGGGACCGGGCGTTTCTTGCTGAAATCGATCACGGGCCGAGGGGCGGGTGGGCTGCTAGTCTCGGCATCACGTTCGTACCCGCGAGGGATCCCATGAGCAAGGCCACACGCAGAGACACGCTGAAACTGATCGCGGCTGCCGGCGCCAGCGCGACGACCGCGGTCGCGTGCGCGAAACCTTCGACAAGGCAGCACGTAACCCCGACCACAGCCAAGGCGAACACCATGCCGACGACCAATCCCGCGACAGTACCCGCGACCAAACCGGCGACCGAGACCCCGGCCACCGCCGATGCGGTCATTTCAGTTACCCCGCTGGGATTTCCCTGGCAGACCGTCGACCCCTTCCTATTCTGCGTGCACCACGACGATCGTTATCCCGCCGGGAACGAAGTCATGGGACCAGCCGCCTCGCTGGCGGGCCGCAACATGGGACAGGATTTCGAGGGCCGCGACGGCTGGCGGATGTATCACGGCGAGGTCGTCCCCGGTTTTCCGCAGCACCCGCACCGCGGTTTTGAAACGGTGACCGTCGTGCGGCACGGGCTGCTGGACCATTCCGATTCGCTGGGCGCGACGGCACGCTACGGTGGAGGCGACGTCCAGTGGCTGACCGCCGGCAAGGGGATTCAGCACGCCGAGATGTTTCCGTTGCTGGACCGCAAGGAAGAAAATCCTTTGGAGCTGTTTCAGATCTGGCTGAATCTGCCGGCCGCCAAGAAAATGGCCGATCCCTATTTTGCGATGTTCTGGAACAAGTCGATTCCCCGGCATACAGTGCGTGATTCGTCCGGGCGCAAGACGGAAGTTACCTTGGTCGCGGGCAGCATGGGGAAGGTCACGCCGCCGTCTCCACCGCCGAATTCGTGGGCGGCGCGCGCCGACAGCGACGTCGCGATCTGGACCATCAAGATGGATCCGGGGGCGCGCTTCACGCTACCGCCCGCCGCGCGCGGAACCAACCGGTCGTTGTACTTCTTCCGGGGGAGCGGGCTGCGCGTGGCTGGTCGCGACGTTCCGATGCTCCACCGGGCCGCGTTGCGCCCTGATGCGGAGGTTGTTCTGGAAGGGGGCGGTGCGGCCCGATCGGACGAAACCGAGGTTTTGATCCTGCAAGGGCGGCCCATCAACGAGCCGGTGGCCCAGCACGGGCCCTTCGTCATGAACACGCAGCAAGAGATTCAGCAGGCCTTCGCCGACTACCGGCAGACCCAGTTCGGCGGGTGGCCGTGGAAAACCCCGGATCCCGTGCACCCCCGCGATAAGGGTCGCTTCGCGCTGCACATCGACGGCCGCCTGGACCGCCCGGCTTGATGGTGCCGGCAGGACCTTCGCGCGGCGCTTCCAATCCATAACCCTAACGCTTTGACCTTGCTGGGTTATCGGGAGTATCTTTTCGACCATGACCAAGGCGGATATCGTGGAAAACGTCTACGAGAAGGTGGGGGGATTTTCCAAAAAGGAGGCGGCGGAGTTCGTGGAGACGGTGTTCGACACGATCAAGGAGACCTTGGAACGCGGCGAGAAGATCAAGATCTCGGGGTTCGGGAACTTCGTCGTACGTGACAAGAACTCGCGTGCAGGTCGCAATCCGCAGACCGGTCAAGAGATCACCATCAGCGCGCGCCGCGTGCTGACGTTCAAGCCAAGCCAGGTTCTTAAGAACGCGCTGAACGGTTGATCCGCGTGCCCACGCGTCGGCGCAAAACGAAGGCGGCCGCACCGACCGAGGTGTCGGGGATCCCGGACAAGCCCTATTTCAAGATCGGGGAGGCGGCGCGACTGTGCGCGGTCAAGCCGTACGTTCTGCGGTACTGGGAGACAGAGTTTCGGTCGTTGCGTCTGCAAAAGACCCGATCGCAGCAGCGGCTGTACCGCCGCAAGGACGTCGAGCTGTTGTTGAACATCCGGCATCTTCTGTACACCGAGCGTTTCACGATCGAGGGCGCGCGCGCCCGCCTGCGGGAGTTGGGGCACGACGAAGGAGCCCCGCCGCCGCCTGTCCCGCCGCCCGAAATCAATGTGGAGATGCTGAAAAAATTGAAGCAGGGCTTGGTCGAACTG
>JANOJB010000397.1:0-6380 GCA_031407985.1 Pseudomonadota bacterium
ACGCGCTCCCCAGTCCGGTTCGAAGCCAGGACCGCGCGCGCCGGGACCTTCAGCCCAAAGGGATCGCCCCGCCGGTAACGACCGTCCCCAGGGCGGCGACCGGCGCCCCGGCGTCGCCCCCGAACGCCAACCCTCCAAGCCCTTCAACAATCCTTTCGCCTCGCTCGACAAGTTCCGACGTTCTTGACCACCGCGAACCCTCTTTTTTTGTCACCCACCTCGCCCGCGCGTACGCTCGGGGGATGGACAAACAGTTCCTGGTCGAACAGTTGACGTCGCGCTTGCGCGAATCCGCCGCGGTGGCACGCAAGGCCGGGCAAGCAGCCGAGGAAGAGGCGCGCGATGGGGCCACGGCGTCCGAGAAACGCGAGAACGCGCGTGTCCAGATGGAGTATTCCGGTCTCGCCCGCGGGCAGAAGGATCGTGCCAACCGAACCGTCGTCGAGCTGGCGACGCTGGAGACCTTCCGGCCCCCTGCCCGCCTACCGGCCCGTGGTCCCGTCTCGCTGGGCGCCATCGTCGAAGTGGAAATGGAAAGTGAAGGCGACGACGCGCACGGATCTCAAGGACGAACGTTCTTCCTGGCCCCGGTGGGCGCCGGCATCGAACTGACGGGGCCCGGAGGCGATGGATTCCTGTCGGTGGTGACACCCGTCTCGCCGGTCGGCAAGGCGGTCATGGGAAAACGGGTGGGCGACACCATCGAGGTCGAAGTGAAGGGCGAACCCCGGGAGTGGACGATCACCTTCGTGGAATAGTCCGATGTCCTCCCCGACGCCCGACGGGGGGCCAAACGCCGACACCGCCAGGGACGCCGAACTCCTGGCCAGCATGGGTTACGTGCAGGAACTCTCGCGCCGCATGAGCGGGTTTTCCAACTTCGCCATTTCGTTCTCGATCATCTGCATCCTGGCGGGTGGAATCACTTCGCTGCAACTGGGCTTCGGCGCGGTGGGCGGCGCCGCCGCCGGTGTTGTCTGGCCGCTGGGGGTGGCCTTCTCGTTGCTGGTCGCGCTGGGCATGGCGCAGGTGGCGTCCGCCTTCCCGACCGCTGGGGGCCTTTATCACTGGAGCTCGATCCTGGGCGGCAAGGGATGGGGCTGGGCGACGGCGTGGTTCAACCTGGGCGGGCTGGTCTTCGTCACTGCCGCGATCAACGTCGGCACCTGGGGACTGGCCGTGAACTTCATCGGACCGCTGTTCGGCGTCGACCCCACGCGCCTGACCGTCGTTCATCAGGTGGTGGGCGTTGTTCTGATCACGGGATCGCAGGCGATGTTCAACCACCTGGGCATTCGGCTGACGACGTTGCTGACCGACTTCAGCGGCTACCTGATCTTCGTGATCGCGTTGGCGCTGACCGCGGCCATGCTGCTGGGATCGAACAGCTTCGATATCGGCCGCCTGTTTCGTTTCTCCGATTACGGGGGCGCGGCCGGCGGCGGGGTGTGGCCCGAAAGCCGGGGCGTTCCCACCATGACGCTGCTGGCGTTGATGTGGCCCATCTACACCATGACGGGCTTCGACGCGTCCGCGCACACCTCCGAGGAGACCGTCAACGCGGCCCAGAACGTTCCCCGGGGAATGCTCCGCTCGGTGTTCCTGTCGGGCCTCTTCGGTTGGATCATGGTGGCCTCGTTCGTGATCGCGATGCCGAACGACGCCGCCGGCGCCAAGGAAGGCGCCAACCTTTTCGCCTGGTTGATGGACCACGTCCTGCCCGGCGCCGCGGGCAAGGTGCTGTGGGTCGGAATCGGCACGGCAAACTACCTGTGCGGCCTGGCCAGCGTGACCTCGACGTCGCGCATGATGTACGCGTTCGCGCGCGACGGTGGATTGCCGTTCTCCAGCGCCCTCAAGAAGGTGTCCCCCAGGCGCAAGACCCCCGTCGTCGCGATCTGGACCACCGCGACGCTGGCCGTCGCATCCACGTTGTACACGCCCGCCTATTCGACCCTGACCGCAGCGTGCGTGATCTTCCTGTATCTCTCGTACGTGATGCCGACGTTCGCGGGATTCTTCGCCTTCGGCAGAACCTGGACCAGGATGGGACCGTTCAACATCGGTGCCACCGCCTACAAGGCCGTGGCGGTATTTGCCGTGGGGGGCGTCGCGGTGCTGGTCTGGATTGGCGTGCAACCACCGAATGAAAAGGCGCTGGTCGTCACCCTGGCCGCCGTCGGCCTACTGGGCGTCGCCTGGTGGGCGGGCGTGCGTCGCATTTTCCGCGGCCCGCCCGCGATGTCGATCGCGGCCGAGAGCACGCAGCCGCGTCCATGAGCGTGCGGTTGATGACGGGCGGAGGTTCAGCGCGCCAGGCCGACCTTGAACTTCTTGCCCTTGATGCGGCCGGCGCCCAGCTGTTGCACCGCCCGTTGCGCGCTGTCCTTGGCGACCGCGACATAGGAGAAGGTATCGTGTATCTCGATCTTCCCGATGTCCGTGCCTTTCAGTCCGCCGGCCTCGCCGGTCAGCGCTCCCAGGATATCGCCGGGCCGCATCTTGTCCTTGCGACCGCCCGAGATGTACAGCGTCTCCATCTTCGCCGTCGCGGGAACAGGGTCATCGCCGGCCGAGTCATCGTCGACGTCGGCAGTTGCCGTTAACATCGGCTGCCGTTCCAGCGGCGTCCCGACCGCGGCCTCGATGGCCCGTGCCTTGCCACGATCGCGCGGACCGACGAAGGAAACCGCCAGGCCCACCTTCCCGGCACGCCCCGTGCGGCCGATGCGGTGCACGTAGATTTCGGCCTGCAGCGGAAGGTCGAAATTCACCACCAGATCCAGCCCGTCGATATCCAGACCTCGCGCGGCCACGTCGGTGGCGACCAATACGCGCGTGCTGTGGTTGCGAAATTTCGCCATCACGAAGTCGCGTTCTTTTTGTTCCAGGCCACCGTGCAAGCTGGACGCGCTGAGACCCGCGTCGGTCAGAGCGCGCTCGACCTCGGCGACCGTCGCCTTCAGGTTGCAAAAGACAAGGGCGGATTCCGGGGGATTCGCGCGAAGGACAGACAACAACGTCTCGACGCGCTGGTGATCCTCGACGTCGTACGCCAGCTGGCGCATACCCGGTCTTGGTCCTGACGCTTCCTCGACGGTCAACCGCACGGGATTGCGCTGATGCGCGCCGCTCATGGTCTCGATCGATCGCGGATAGGTGGCCGAGAAGAACACCGTCTGCCGTTCCTTCGGCGCGCTGCCCAGAATTTTCTCCATCTCGTCGGCGAATCCCATCTCCAGCATGCGATCGGCCTCGTCGACCACGACGGTCGCGACGGCTGCCAAATCCAGCGCGCCCCGGGTGATGTGGTCCAGGGCCCGCCCAGGTGTCCCGACGACGATATGCACGCCGCGCTTCAGGGCATCCCGCTGCGGATTCATCGGCTGCCCGCCCGAGACGATCAACACCTGCAACCCGGCCTCGCGGCGGCCCAGCTTCCTGATGTCGCGCGCCACCTGGGTGCACAGCTCGCGCGTCGGGCAAAGGATCAACGCCTGTGGAACCCGTTTCGCCAGGTTCAGATTGATCAGGATTGGCAAGGCGAACGCCACGGTCTTGCCGCTTCCGGTGGTGGACTGCCCAATCAGGTCCTGTCCCGCCAGCAACAAAGGAACCGCCCGGGCCTGAATCGGCGTGGGTTTCACGAAGCCCAACTCGCCCACCACCTGGCGCAGGGTCTCGGTCAGGTGCAGGGATGCGAAATCGATGGCGGCGGGGTATTCCGGTTCCGACGGTGTCATGGCGGGGCTGATAGCAAGTGCTGGGGGAAAGTCCACGCTTTCCAGCGGGGATCGTGCCGCGCCTGGCTACAATTTCACGCCCAGCGCGCGCAATTGCTGTTCCGCCAGCGCGGCCCATCCGGAATTCGCGCGGGGGTTCGCCGGGCTCGGGTGCAGAATATTGCCGATCTCGACGCGGTCGCCCAACGCCCGGCGCGCGCTCTGCTCCGCGAAACCACCAATACCGACGACCAGCGTGGGTGCCAGCGCCTCCACGCATGCCGCCAGCGCCCGATCACACGCGGCGAACAGGGGGGCTTGCTCCGCCGCCGGCAACTTATCGGGCGTGCGGTTTTTGCCGCTGCTTTCCACGAAGGCCAGCGGGCAGTAGTTCAAGACGAAGAAACGCCGAAAGAATTTGTCGGCGGTGCCAAACCGCGCCTTCGCCCAACCCCACAGCCGCGTTCCGCTGACCTCGCTGCGCGCGCACGCGAATCCCAACACAGGTCGAACGGCATGCTCGCGCGCGGGGCGATTCACCTTCGCCCCGATGCCCAGGAAATCCCGCACCATGCCCACGTCGCCAAACGGAACACCGGTCTGCGCCATGCCGAACGGGCCCGGGTTCATACCCACCAACAGGACGCGACCTCGCGTCTGGCCATAGGCGCGCAGGTAGGCCTCATGCGGCGCCCGCGCGTAGACCAGGGGATTGTAGACGTGGGTCGTGGGAGGTCCGAAGGTCAGCGCGTCCACCCGCGCGGCCAGCGACCGGCTGATGGCAACCAGCTTTGGCGAAGGGCGGCTGGGCACGCTCGGCTTTCTAACATTGTGGTGCCGGTTCTTCGATTCGGCGACGACCATCGACGTTACCTGGTGTTGCGAAAGGGCATTACAATGCCCGTTCCTTGCGTCGCCACCAGAGGGAGCCCATGAGATCCATCGCCCTGTTTTCAATGTTGTTACTCGCCACCACGTACGCGGCACCGAGGCCGGCGGTCGCGGCGCCGGATCACCGTGAGATGCAAGCGCGGGAGGCGTTCGCCGCCAGCCGGTTCCAGGACGCGCTGGACCTGTACGTAAAACTGTACGCCGAGCAGCTTCACCCCAATTTTCTGCGCAACATCGGCCGCTGCTACCAAAACCTGGGCGACGCCGACAAGGCCATCAGCAGCTTTCGCGAATACCTGCGCAAGGCCAAGAACGTGTCACCCGAGGAGCGAACGGAGGTCGACGGCTACATCAGCGAGATGGAGGCCGCGAAGAAGTCCAAGGAGGCGAAAGAAGCCGCGGCGGCATCGACGCCCCCCCCGACGTCGACCAGCGCAAACACTTTGACCGCCGTCGATCCTTCGACCGCAAGCCAGCCCACGGCGACGCAGACGCAGATCGTAAACGTGGCACCCGCCCCTCCCCCCGCGAATGAGGAATCGGCGCCGGTTTACAAGAAATGGTGGTTCTGGGCCATCATCGGCGGCGTGGCGGCGGCTGGTCTGGGTGGCGCCGCGGCGGCGGGTGTGTTCACGACCAAGACGGACGCGATCTGCTCGAACTCGGTGGACGGAAGGATCTGCCCATGACCAATCGGGTCTTGATATACGTGGCGGTCTTGGCGACGGCGGTCGCGGCCGGATGCAAGGAGCCGGGGCGATCGATCGTCCAGGTCAACCTAACCGCGGAGGCAAGTCTCACCGGCCTCACGCAGGTCGACGTTACAGTCAGCAGGCCAGGCGGCACACCGCTGACGCAGAAGTCTTTTGATTGGTCCGCGAGCGGCGCGAGCGGCGCGAGCGGCGCGAGAGGATTGAAGGTTGGACTGTTCCTCGCCGCCGACGTCAGTGGAAACGTCAACGTCGTGGCCGCTGGACGAGCTGGCAACACGGAGATCGCCCGGGCTGTCGCCCAGACCGTCCAAGTCGCCCCCGGCAAGAACAGCCCCGAGGTTTCGTTGGTCCTTGCGCCCACGCCTCCCACCACCACGGGCGACGCGGGGACCGACGGGGGTCCGGACGGTGGCGCGGGTGACGCCCAGGGTACCGGCGGAAGCGCGGGCGCGGGTTCGGGCGGCACGGGATCGGGTGGCACGGGATCGGGTGGCAGCGCCTCGGGTGGGACCGGCGGCACTGGCACGGGTGGCGCGGGCGGGCGCGGAACAGGCGGCGGCGGCGGCGGTGCCGTGGCGCGGACGTGGACAACGGCGGACATGGTGGAAAACGATCTCACCGATTTTGATCGCTACCCCAGGGCCTCGATGAACGCCTCCGGTGACGGAGTGGTCGTCTGGCATCGGGGCGACATGCTGTGGGCCCGCACCTACGATGGAACCGGCCGCACATGGGGAACAGCCGTCATGGTGGCGCCATTCGCGCGCTTCGGAAACTTCAGCTCGGGAATCGACGATCAGGGGAACATGCTGGTGGTTTGGGCGCGCGACGACGACACCGCGAATCAGGGGATCTGGTCCAGCCGAAGCGCCAACAAGGGAGTCACTTGGTCGGTGCCGAAGCGAATCGCCACCGGGAAATCTTTCCTTCCGACGCTGGCCGTGGGCCCCGATGGAACCGCGTTGGCGGCATGGACCGAAAACGTCGGCAGCAACCTGTTCACGGTGGTGACCTGCGATTTCCGCGGCGGGGATTGGAACGCGAACCTCAACAC
>JANOJB010000031.1:0-10400 GCA_031407985.1 Pseudomonadota bacterium
TTCCTGATTCACGCCTTGCGAACCGGATCGCCCGAGGCCGACGTCCTGGTGACGTTGCTGACCGGGGGGGAATCCTTGGGCCTCAGTTCCATCGCCTGGGCCGAGTTTTGCTGCGGCGGCTCGGCCGTTCCGGTCACCGAAGAAGACCGACAGCAGGTCGAGGCACTGATCGGACAGCCGGCCCGCTTCGGTGCCGACGATGCGCTGTTGGCCGCCCAACTGTTCAACCAGGGTGGACGCCGGAAGGGATCCCTGCCGGACGCGATGATCGCCGCGGTTGCCATTCGCGCTGGGGCGACGTTGGCCACGGTGAACCAGAAGGACTTTCGTCCGTTCGAGCCGAGCGGTCTGCGCCTTCTTGAGACGTGACGCCTGCACCATGAGTTGGGTCGCGGTGGATCCCGTCGAACGTATTTTCCCCGCCGACGAGCCTGTTTGCGCGAATTGACCGAGCGACCACGCGGCTGGCGTACATGCGCCACGCGTACGGACGCTGCCTAGGTCGGGTAGGGGTCGGTTAGGACATACCTTGTATATTAGAAGTCATGATTCTAATATGCAAGGCATGTGGAGACGCCTCGCCGTCGCGCGCCTGCGGTCCCTGGCTGAACGTTTTCCCGCCGTGCTGATTCTTGGCGCGCGCCAGGTGGGGAAGACCACGCTGGCCCGCGAGGCCTTTGCCGGGTTCCCGTACGTGGATCTCGAGGAACCCCGTCTGCGCGCCCTGTTTCGGGATGACCCGACGTTTCAGATCGAGAGCCGCGCCACCCCTTCCTTGATCCTGGACGAAGCCCAGTTCGTGCCCGAGGTCTTCTCCGCGCTGCGCGGAATCATCGACGCGCGACGGCGGGTGAATCGCCGGTTCATCCTGTTGGGATCGGCGCAGCCATCCCTGGTCAAGGGGGTGTCCGAATCGTTGGCCGGCCGTGTCGGAATCCTGGACCTTGATCCGCTGACGGCGGTCGAGGTGTCACGGGGCAAGGAGCGGCGTGCATGGAACGACGTCTGGCTGCGCGGAGGTTTTCCCGATCCGCTGCGAACGGGAGACTTTCGGGAGTGGTGGGAGGCCTACCTGCGGACGTACATCGAAAGGGATCTGCCGGCACTGGGGGTTGGGGCCGATCCGATCCTGCTGCGACGTCTCCTGACCATGCTTGCCCACCAACAGGGTGGCATTCTGAACGCGTCCCAGCTCGGCGGGTCGCTGGGCGTTTCGTACCATACGGTTCAACGCTATCTGGACATCCTGGAGCAAACCTATTTGCTGAGGCGGCTTCCGCCGTACTTTCGAAATGTCGGCAAGCGTCTGGTGAAATCGCCCAAGGCCTACCTGCGCGACACGGGCTTGTTGCACCACCTCCTGAACATCACGACCCGCGATGATTTGGATTCGCATCCGATCCGAGGCGCCAGTTGGGAAACATTTGTCATCGAGGACCTGACAAGACGTGAGCGGCTGGCGCACCCACATGCTCAGTTCTTCTATTGGAGGACGGCCGCCGGCGCCGAGATCGACCTGATCATCGAACGCGGCGCCGCCCGATTCGCCGTCGAGATCAAGTCCGGGCGGGGCGACAAACCGCGAGCGATTCACGCTCTGGAATCGGCGGCCGCCGACGTAAACGCGAAGGGGGCCTATCTGATCGACCAGGACAAGGGCCGCGATCCGTTGCGCCCCCACATCGAGCGACGGGGATTCGCCAACGGGCTCGATTGGCTGCCGGGGTGATTGCGGTATTCCTGACGCACTGAAAGCCACCACCGCACGTCGACCTCCAACCCACGGAACTGTTGAATCCAACCGGCAACGGGCGTCCGTTGCGACGCGTGGTAGCATCTTTTTCGTGCGAAACGCTCAACCCAAGGTGACGGCGGATGGCCGTGTGCCGCGTCCCGAGGCGCGGCTGATGTCCGTGGCTGAGTGGGTTGGGTTGCCCGAGGACGAATCGGGCGAATTGATCGACGGCCGCCTGGTGGAGGAGGAGATGCCGGATCTCGTGCACGAGTTGGTGGTGAGTTGGCTCGTCACCCTGTTTTCGACCTGGACGGACCGCAAGGGAGGCTTTGTGTTCGGCTCCGAAGCCAAGTACTTGGTCGGTCACCGCAAGGGGCGCAAACCCGATGTCAGCGTTTTCTTTTCGGGCGCACGGGCCCTTCCCGTGCGGGGACCAGTCCGAATTCCACCGGACCTCGTGATCGAGGTTGTATCGCCGACACCGCGCGACGGTCGACGGGATCGGGTGGAGAAACCAGACGAATACGCGGCGTTCGGCGTCAGGTTCTACTGGATCGTGGACCCGGCGCAGCGGACGGTGGAGATCCTGGAACTGGGCAAGGACCGTCGGTATGTCCGCGCGCGGGCGCTTTCCGACGGCCCGGCTTCCCGCGTGCCCGGATGCCCGGGCCTGTCTCTCGACCTTGCCTCGCTTTGGCGGAAGGTCGCTCGCCTCTCCGGAGCCTGAAGCGCATCGCGCCGGCGCGTCCGGAACGTCGAGCGGGCCGTATTCGGCCGCGAGATGAGCCACATCGAGCCGGCTTCCGGTCTTCTTCCAGTACTTGTCCGATCGACCAGGACGAGGGCCGGGATCCGTTGCGCGCCCAGATCGAGCGGCGGGAATTCGCCAGCGCGCCTGATTGGTTGCCGGGGTGATTGCGGCTGACCGCCCCGCGGATTCCGGGCACCAGAACAATTCTCGGAATTCGACGCATAGGTTTTCGCGAGGGGGGTCTTTCTACTGTGGGTTCCTGACGCCGGCCGAGTTTGAGCCGACGGGTAGGCGCAGATGAATCACAACTTCAGGCGACAACGGAGGACTGAGCCATGCGGATTCAAGATGGTGGGTACATGATCGTTCGGCGAAGTGCGCATCGCTTGGTTCGCCCCCAGGTCTTCCTCTTGACGGTTCTGGCGGCAGCTTGCAGTGGGGACGCCGACAACACCGAATCGAGGGTCGAGGCCCTCTCCACGACCGCCACGCTTTCGATCAGCCTTCCCAACAACGAAACACCCCAGCGTGTCGCCCTCGGGGCCGCGACAAAGCTGACGCTGGCGGACAGGGCGAAGACCACGGAAACGGCAGGCGGGCCGGCGACAGTTTCCAACGTGGGCGCGGAACAGAGCGAGTTCGGGGTCGGTTCGAATGTAGGAAACGTTTGGAGTGCGGCGTCCGTATTTCTTCGATCGGATGCGATCGTGTCGGGCTTCCTGAAGGTCAGCGGTCCGATCACCCAACAAACTGGTGTGTCGGTCGCTGGTCCAACCACCCAGACCACGATCACCACCTCCACCGCCCTTACCTCCTGGAATGTGGCCTTTCCCCAGGGTGGCGCGAATATCCAGGTCCAGCCTTCCCAGAAACGCACCCTCTCGCCGTCCGGCTACGGAACCCTGACCGTTGCCACCAGCGGCGAAGTAACCCTCTCGAGCGGGACCTACTATTTCACGTCAATTACAACCGAGCCGACCTCCAAGCTGATCGTCAACGAGACCTCGGGGCCGGTCTTCGTCTACGTCCAGAATAGTCTCCTTTACAAGGGGAAGATTTCACACGTCGGGGGGGATGCCGGTGATTTTTTCGTTGGCTGTTCCTCGTGCTCGGACATTTCTCTGCAGGGTTCTTTCTCCGGAACTCTGGTTTCTCCGGCCGCCAACGTCACGTTGACCACCGTCACGGGTGGGCACGTCGGTTCATTCTTCGCGAAGCGGATTACGGCGAATCCCGACGTGACGGTTCGCCATCAGACTTTCCGTCACTGGCAGACGTTTACCTCGCCGGCCTGCCAGCCCAGCGCGCCATCGGCCGTTACGCCTGGACCGTTCAAGTTCTGTAGCGGCGGGAACGTCGGACGGCTTCCGCCTGCTATCGCGCCTGATGATTCCCGCCGGGATCGTGACGGTTTTAGGTGGCCGCAGACGACTGCAGTGCCCAATTTCGGACCCGATGGAAATCCGACCCTTTGGTACGCGCGAATCTATGTGGAGGACAGAACCGACATCGCGACACTGGACGATCTTGGCATCCACTGGGATGCCATGCCCCTGTTCGATGTGGAGCGCGACCTGTTGTGGTCCGGCATGACCGGCGTCACGACGTCAAGCTTTGATGGGGAAGGGGGATTCGTATTCGCCGTGATTCCGGGGTTGATCTACAACCTGATTCGCGAAGCGGCATTGTGCGCCGATCCGGCGATCGCGACCCAGGTCTTCAGGGTGGTCAAGGTGTTGGACATCCCAGTTGCAGCAGCGAAGAATTCGAACGGCTCGCTCTCATACGGGTATCTAGCCACGCAGGGTTTTCGGTACAGAGGGTTGCCGAACTGCCCCGACAATGTTCTCGGTCCGGACGCGACGCTACCCGAGGCGGCTTGCGACTCGCCTTTCCTGAATCCCCCGGCCGGCGGCGATCCCGTTCTGGATGCAATCAAGGGCGCCACCTCGGGTTCTGGTCTGGGTTTGGCCTGCGCGCCCGAAACCGTCGGCAGCGGATCGGTTCAACAACCTTGGGGATTCTCGCCCGGCAAGTGGGTGAAGAAGTTGGTGAAGACCGCCGTGGGCGTGGTCAAGGGGACCGGGGACCTGGTCCGGAAGGGACTGGCCCAGCTCTCGGCCCTATTCAAAGGGTCGACCACGCTGACCGTGAACCTCGAGGTTCGCAACAGCGATCCGGGTTTCGGTGGCACGAACACGTTGATGCTCCGCGCCTGGGGAGCGGGCCGAGGCACCCCCGTACCCATGTCGGGCGTACAAGTCCGTGCGCTACAACAGATCACCTTCAGCATCCGCCCGAGCATACCTGCGGTAAAAATACCAGGTACCAGCATCTCGACTCCCGGAATCCTGTTGCCGAAAGTCTCCGGCACGATCCCTTTCGATTCTCTGTCCACTGGAACCGCCAATGCGGCCGGCGTCGCCACGATCAAGGTCGTCAAGAGTTCGACGACCGGCATATGCATCCGGCTGAAGAACCAGGCAGCTGAGATCGACGACTGGGTTTCCGTGGAGGAGGCCTGTTCGTTCAGGAATCCCCTGATCTCGGCGGCTGAGTTGAGCGGTCCGAGAACCATCACGGCCCCGCTGACCGGCGACCTGGTCAACGCGATGGCCCAACTGACCGAGGGCTACCACTATTTGCAGGATGTCGTCGGGTACACGCCCAAGCAGGCGCAGATTCTGACCGGGTTCTTCGCGGACCTGATCAGCAGCGAAGGGCGGCCATATGCCCCGTGTTTCGGATACACCGACACTTCCCTGGTGACTGAAGCCATCGGACGGCGACTGGGGAGCTTCGCGGGAAAATGGGTGGGATCTGTATACAAGGATTCTGCTGGTCAGGCGTCCGAATACCTGGACGCGTGGGCTGATGCGGCCGACAAATGGGCCGCCGCCACAGTGCAAGCGGCGGCGACATCGGCGGCGCAAGCAGTGGCGGAAGCCGCGGCCGCGGTGAATGCGGCGAGAGACGAGGCTCTGAAGCTGCGTCAGGCCGCCGCCGTGGCCGCCGAGGGTGCCGCGACCGTCATCGAAGCTGGGAGGAAGGTGGTACGCCTTCAATCTCAGGGAGCCACGCAGCAGGCGATCGATCAAGCGAAACAGGCTCTTGCTGACGCAATCACCGCCCTTGTCTCCCTGACCAACGCCGTGCAAGGGGCTCAGCAGGCGGCTGCGCTGGCTTCTGCGCGAGCGCTCCTCGTCGTGGCCGCCGCCTACACCGCCGCGGCCCTGACGACCGCAGCGGTGGTTGCCACCTTGGGAGCGGATGCCGCGAGGATTGCTGGAGCGCTTGTGCCTGTTATCGCGGATTCGCTGGCAAGGGCCTCCTCGTTGATCGGAACAATTGGCGGCGATAGTGCTGGCTTCGTGATCGGGAAGGTGGCGGACATCGCACTGGGGGACGTCGACATCGTCCTGCCTTCGGGGGACTTCACCCGGTCACGGGGCGTGGTCAGTCACGAGTACGGTCACTTCGCACTGTGCGATATGATGTACCGGGCTGACCCAGGTAAGGCTTCGTCCGCTTGGACCAGCACTGCCGCCGACACGATAGCGACACAGATTTTGAAACAGGACCAATCGCAGTTCGAGAATGTGTACATGAACGAAGCGATCGCCGACTTCTTTTCTGCGCAAATCGCGGGCGGGGTCAACTACTTCCCGCCTGCGGGGGCATTCAACGCCGATTTCATCACTAACCCAACTACCTCGGCGAATTGGAACGATCCAATGGTGTGGTGCGGTGAAGTGTTGAATCCTTTGAGGTGCATTGAGGACAACTTTGGCGCGTGGACATTTGGTACAGCAACCTCAGCGACCATTCCGGGTACGAGTCGGCCAAAACAGGTTACCAGTCCATTTCGCGACACCGCGCTCAACTCGCTCCCGTTTTTGGATCAGGTCGCTCGCGTGGCAAGCCTCGTCCATGACGCATTCGACGGTCACCCGAACTTCCCGGCTTCCAATACCCCTGGGAATGGAGGTGCATGGATGCAGGATCTCACGTTTGCTCGTCCCCAATCCATCAGGGCTCCTATACCGCCGTTCGTCTCATCGGCGGGAATTTTTCAGGCACTCGGCTCACTGGATGACACAGCCGAGGCGGGTGCCGGGGGTGTTATTCACGAAGAGAGTGTCCGACTTGCTGGAACCGCTTGGCCGAAGCTCGTAGGTGAATGGCTGCGGCGTGAGCCGTCCGGTGGGGCGAAGCTCGCTCAAGGAACCTTTTTCAGGGGACTGACGCAAGTCATGGTCGACGCTGGCGCTGCTTCGGGCGAGATTTGCCGCCTTTATGGTCTGCACCAACCCGACGACACCTGTCCAACGTGGGGGCCAAGCGGCATCACGTCCGCGCCTCCCATGCCCTTGCACATCTGCCCGCCCAACACCAATCTTGTTAACGGCCAATGCGTGGGCACCATCATCTTCGAGTGACTGCGGCGATCCTTGGGATGTGCCTGCTAGGGCTTTCTCTCGTGACCGGTTGCTGGGAGCCACCGCGCCCGGACGCCTACTTCGATCCATGCGTCAACGGGGGTGAAACCGGCAAGAGCTACAGTGCAACCCTCGACGAGATATACGACACCAGTGTGACCGACGTGAGGCCGCCGGCGATCGGGTCGACTCTCGCGACCTGCGGCAGTCTCGACGGGTTGGGTCTGGGTTCCGTGCTGGAGTTCGCCGTTACTGCGGCATCGGAACGAACGACGGTCTGTTTTGTTCACCGTGCCGACCTGTCCCTTCCATGGAATCTGCAGGTTACCGGGGACGGCAAGCGGCTCACGGGGGATGAAATCAAGGGTAGCGTCGCGCTCTTTTTCAGAAGTGTGACGACAGAACGCTGCGCCGGCCTCTTGGAGATCGATTTTCGAACCACCCACCGCCAACCATTCGATCCAAAAAGCCCCGACCAAGACCCACCGTTCCTCGTTATACGCACGTTTCAGACGCAGGATGGGGCGACGTGTCCCGCCCTTGGCGGCCAATCGGGTCCAATCACGTGCAGCGACACATGGGTAGCCACGCTCACGCCCCGATGATCGCAACGCGCGCCCGAGCCATTGCTTTCTTGGTCGCTCTATTGCTAGCAGGACGCTTCTACGTCGCCAGCGCCCTCGGCTACGTGCCGACCCGCACACGCTCCGGACAAGGCCTGACATGGAGGCCTCCCACCTTTCGTTTTGCGCTGGGCAGTTCGACGCCGAAGGGACTGTCGCCGGCCTTGGTCCGAGATGCCGCCCGAAGTGCGGCAGAAACCTGGAATGCCGTCGAATGTGCGGTTGTGCGAATCGAAATAGACGACGCGACCGCCGATACCAATATGGTCGCCCGCGACGGTAGAAACGTACTGGTGAGCCATGGGGTTGTGTGGTGCGCGGACGAGAAGGGCCTGTCATGTCACGACAGCCTGAACCCCGCGTTGACGACGGTGAGGTTTGACCCGCCAGCATCGGGCAAGGACCGGACGTCGAAAGGAATCGCCGAGGTCGATGTCGAGATCAACGCCGTCCACTATCGATGGGACGACCCTGCGGCTGCGAACGGGGCGGACCTGCAGGTCGTTCTTACGCATGAGTTCGGACACGCACTGGGTTTGGCCGACGCGTGCAGGATGCCCGGAAGGCCGGCGGTGACCGACGATCGGGGTCGCAGGGCGCCAGATTGCACGGCCGCATCTCCCGACGTTCGTGCTTCGGTCATGTGGCCGCTCGGCGCGCCGAACGACTTGCGGCGCCGTCAGCTATCAGCCGACGACAAGAGAACGATTTGCAGCCTGTATCCGAAGAAAGGCCCTTCATGAAATCGAGTCGGCTCCCAGTTTTCGTTGTGATGATCGCTGTACTCGGCGCAGCGGGCTGCGGAGCCTCCAGCAGCGCGGCTGGTACCGGAGGATCCGGTGGCGGGCCGGCTGGGAGCGGCGGCACGGTTGGTGGTGGAACCGGTGGCTCGGCAATGGGCAGCGGCGGGAGCGGTCAAACAATGGATGGCTCCGCTGGCGACGCTTTCAGCGCCACCGACGCTTCCAGTGTCTTCGACCTTCCGTCCGACCGTCAGGACGAGGTCGGCCCGCCTGCCCCGGACTGCTTCCCGCCGTGTATTGCCAACGCCAGATTGGGCTGTTGGCGCCCCGCGACGGGGGCCTGTACCTACCAGACGAGCGGGAGCACCAGGACATACTCCTATCCGAATGGCGTGACCGAGGTCGTCGCTCCCCTGGGCAAGTTGCACACCTTTTCGACCGCGGCCAGGCCGAAATGCTTCGAATTCGAGGACATCTCGCCGCCTGCCGCGGACATCAACGAAATTGTGTTCCGCGACGCCACAGGCAGCGAGATCGCACGCGGGACTCACGGCTTCGCGAATTTCATCTGGACCATCACTTGCCAGGGTCAGAGCTACACGGTCGACGAGTACCAGCCGGTTTGCAAAACAGTTGCGCCCGGGGACTGCACCCTACCGTTTTGACGCCGAGGGCGCGTCCCCTGCATGCCGTCGCCCGCGGCAGAACAATCTCACTGGACGATGTGGCGTCAGCGCCGCGCGGGTGGTGCCTTCGTCGTCGCTAACGCCGCCGACAGACTCAAGTCGATGCCGCTGGCCACAGAGTGCATCAGAGACTCTAGGTCGGAGGGTGGTAGTCCCAGGTCCTGGTGCAGGCGCCGTTGGACCTCGGCCCAGATCGCGGCGCGTGCACGCGACAGCCAGCGGGACACCGTGGCCTGGTTGACTTGGTACATCCTGGCGATGCGGCCCGTCGACACGCGGCCGACCAGGTGCAACCGCATCACGACGCGTTCGCGGCCGGTCAGTTGCGCGACGGCGGCGCGCAGGGCTGCCTCGAACGGCTTTCGATAGCGCTGTCGCAGAAGGCTGTGTTCGGGGCCGCGCGCGGGCGATACGGGCTCGTCGGCCAGGCGGTCGACCAACTGGCGGCGGTTCTGATCGGCGCGGCGGTGGTTCAGGGCCAGTCGCTGGGCGGCGATGCCGATAAAGTGAGCCAATGTGCTGCGCCCCTGGTACTGCGCCAGCCCGGACGGATGCCCCTCGGACGAGAGCAACATCCGCGCGAACAGAATCTGCGACACGTCATCGGTCACCCCGCTGCCTCCGTTGATGCGCGCCAGGTATTTCGCAACCACGGGCCGATACCGTCGTTCGAACGCAGCAGTCGCGCCCGGGATGGCGTCCAGACACGCACGCGCCAGATACAGATCGGCGACGTGCAGGTCCGGCAGGGTCGTGGCGGGATCGGCGGTGGGGGGAACGCAGCGGCCTATGTGCGCCACGAACGATGATTCGTCCACCGCCAGATCAGGCCATGCGGCGCGCGCCATGGCGACCGCATCCGCCAACGCGGGCCCGATGCGTATGGGATCCCGGCCGACGATGGAGGGCCCCAGTCGTGTCTTGCCAAGGAACAAACGCACGAGCGAGGGCATCTGGACGGACGGACGATATCACGCTGGGCAGGGGGAGGCGGACTGCCTGGGCATTGGACACACTTGTTGCGGCGGATTCTGCGAGGCGACCCAGCTAACGTCGTTGCGGATTCTGGCGAACGATTTCACGGTGGCGGGCGTCACCGTCAAGAACGCCGAGATTCAGACCAACCGGCCGGCGAGTATTTCGAGCGGTGACGGCATTGACTTCATTGAAAATGGCAATCTTGTCGTCGATGTGATTGGCAGCATCAATGGAATCGCCCAGCACCTACTGCTTACGAATCAGGGTGCGTTTTCGATCAACACGTCCCTGACCTCGTTCAACCTGACGGACAGGCACTGCCCGTGACGGTTTCCATCGGGTCTTCCGGTGTCGCCGCGCCGGGCAAAAACTGTGATGCGATTACCCACGTCCAGCGCCTTTTCGGCTTCGAAGACGTTTCATTGTGGCGCTCGACCGTGGCCGG
>JANOJB010000108.1:0-42340 GCA_031407985.1 Pseudomonadota bacterium
GAGAGCCTAGATGTTCATTCGTCGGGCCTCACACTTTTTGTCTACCTGATCCGCCGGTTCGGCATCGATGCTTTCCTCGACTACTACCGCTATGCGCGACGGACGCTAGACCCGGACATCTTCCAGCAAGACTTCGAGTCGTTCTGGCAGATCCCGATCGAGACGGCGTGGATCGAGATGCAGCGCTCTCGCAATGGCAATGGAACGATCTCGCCAATCTGCCCATGCACCCAGGCAAGAACGCTGGCCGTTGACGGCAATCCGACGGACCTTGGGATCTACAGCGTGGCGATGCCACTTCCGGATTCGGACCCCGGCCCGTATGTCTTCTTCACCGAAGGATTCGTTGACCTTAGAAATTGCGCCCAGGACTATCTGTTCTTCCCGCCACCAGGGCAGGCCAAGGCGCGCATCACCGTCGCCCAGTTGCTTCCCGAGCGGCACTACATTTCCTACGGCAAGGGAGACTCGATCTCGGCCACCAAGGGGGACTTCATGGCGAACACCTGCGGCGAGGCACAGCCGGTTCCCATACCACCCGGTTACATCGGAGACGTCGCCATGTTGGCCACCGCTGGGCCCACGGCAACCATGGGGGATTGGTACGCGCGGTTCACCCTGGACCAGCCGCGAACGCTTCGCATACAGCCCCCGAACGTCTCGGCGAACCGCTTGACCATCTGCCCGACGTGCGACGCGGCCCCCGAAGCCTGTACGTCTATTCCCTGGGATGGTGGCGAGATCACGCTGGAGGCGACGGGCCCCGAAGTGGTCATGCACGCCACCTTTTCCATCCCGCACGACTCATTCTCCACCGCCACGTTTGCGCTTCTGCCGCCACCAGCAGCGTCCCAGAACCCGGAGTAGGCGCCGGCTGCGGTGCGCGGAGTTGGTCGCGGTCGCGGTGTAGTCGTGTGGGGAGACGGCGGCCGACAGCCCTTAACGATCCAGGCTCGCGGTCAGGAGCGCCGTTGCGACCCTCGCGATTCGCTCCCTCAGGTCGGGAAGGGCCGTGATGATCTCTGGGTGTTCCTCAACGAGCTTGAGGACATCAACATAGTCCTGCCCGCGCTTTGAGGCCCGGCGCCAAGGTTCGGCTGCGGCGGCAAGTTTGAGGATGACGAGATCCGGCGCAGTGGCGACACGCAAACGCAAACCGCTCTCGATATCGACCAACGTCGCGCGGGCGACGGCGTCGGCTATTCCGATGTCGTCCGCCGAGAACTGTACCGGGGTGCGATCGGCGCGAGTGCCGGGTCCGGGCGCACGCCAATTGTCGCTATGCGAATGGCGTCCCTCATATGTGAACCCAGCGCGCTCCAAGGCTTCCCGGGGGATGTCTGCGAAGGTGGGCACCGCGATGTCGATGTCCTTGGTCGTGCGCGGTTCGCGCGAATGAAGCTGCACCGCTACGCCCCCAATCAGGGCATACGGCGTCCGTGATTCCTCCAGCAGCGCCGCCAGGGTGCGTAGAGGCGTCTCCTTCGTGTCCCCCGTCCGAAGTCCCATGGTCTCTCCGTAGAACCGATCGAGTTCGTAACCCTCGTGCAGTCGTCTGCGAATTTCTGATGTTGCTGGCAGTCCCATCGGTCTTCTCGTTACCCAAGATGATAGCACCGGGGGTAGGGCGCCCACGGTGTGCGAACATGCCCTACTGCGGGATGCCTTTTCTCAAGCGGCCCCCCCGATCCATCACTCCGGTCTTGCCGTCCATCAGCCCGGAATCCCGATTCGACGCGCGACAAACAGGGCACAGCGCACGCAAGCCGAGGGTAGTGGTGTAGCCCCCTGACTTCGGCGGCGCTCCGGTACTATCCTGACCGCCGTCCATGAACTGCCCGCAGCCCGCCACGATTGCCGATCTGGTCGACCGGCGGCTGTCGCCGCTCGAGATCTCCGACGTCGAGCGGCACCTGGATGGGTGTTCGCGGTGCGCGGAGCTGGTCGCGGTCGCGGTGTCGTCGCGCGGGGACACGGCGGCCGAGACGGTGGTGCCGGGCGGGGGGACCGTGGGCGACGCCGCCCGGCGCGAGACGGCGTCGCTGATACCGCCGGGGACGCAGTTGGGGCGGTACCAGGTGCGGCGTTGGATCGGGCGCGGGGGGATGGGCGATGTCTACGAGGGGTTCGATCCGAAGCTGGAACGCAGGGTGGCCATCAAGCTGTTGCGTGGGCGGGGCAGCGACGGTCCGGCGGCACAGCGGCGGCTGGAGCGCGAGGCCAAGACGTTGGCGCGACTGTCCAGCGCGAACGTGGTGGCGGCGCTGGATATCGGCATCTACGCGGACCGCGTGTTCCTGGTCATGGAGTTGGTGGAGGGCCCGACTCTGGCGGGGTGGCAGCGCGCCGCCCCGCGAACTTGGCGGCAGATTTTGGATGCGTTTCTTGAGGCAGGCGACGGGCTGGCCGCCGCGCACGAGGTCGGGATCATCCACCGCGACTTCAAGCCGCAGAACGTGCTGATCGGCGCCGACGGGAAGGCGCGCGTCAGCGACTTTGGCCTTGCCCGGGCGTCGGAGGTTGACGCCGTCGCTGGCGAGAACGGCGCGCCGGGTTTCGCGGAGGTGGGCGACGAGCGTCAGACGCTGACGGAAGCCGGCGCGTTGATCGGCACTCCCCGCTACATGGCACCCGAGCAGTTTCTGAGACAGCCGGCGGACGTAAAGGCGGATCAGTTCAGCTTCTGCGTGGCGCTGTACGAGGCGCTGTACGGGGGGCATCCGTTCGCGGCGGAAGGTGCCGCGAAGGGATCTGTGGCCGGCGCGTTGGACACGCTGAAGAAAGCGGTTCTGTCGGGGCGGCCAGCGGCCCCACCGCGGAACGCCCAAGCACCGCGATCGATCGCCGCCGTGTTGACGCGCGGGATGGCACGGAATCCCGAGGACCGATTTCCATCGCTGCGCGAAGCGATCGTCGCTGTCCGCGCTTCGGCGGAAACGCGCACGAAACGCCGCTTGAGAGCGTCTATCGCTATCGCTGTAGCCGTTGCAACGACAGGGATGTTTGCGCTCAGGAAGCCTGCGGCAACCCTTCTGGAGGCAACAGGAGAGCCCGCTGACTGGACGGACGCTCGGATCGTGTTTCGCGTTTCCGATCGAATTCATTGCGTGATGCCACTTTCCGCAACCGTGGTTCGGGTGACGTGGGGAAATCCCAGAAGGGTTCAGGATATCGACGTTTCCACGGGAGTAGTGCGGCCCACCAACCTTCTCCCGATCACCTATCGCCACGACTGTCCCGTGGTGTCGCCTGACGGCACCAAGCTCATCTACGAGGGATACGACGCAAGGGACCAACCAAAAATTTTCTATTCCGCGAACCCAGCGGGCCTTGACGCCGAACCGATCGTCTCGTGCTTGGAGCCGACCTACGACTCCCAGCCCAGTGGCTTTCCTCGAGCAAGGAATTCGTATTCGATCTCGGCGTTCAACATCCAGCCGTTTTTTCACTCCCCTCCAATAGCTTCACGATCATTTCGGATGCTGAACGCAATGCGCACGGCCCAAGCGGGTTTTTCAAGGACGTCAGCAAAACAGGCGACCGTATCGCTGTCACCCAGAACGAGGAGGGAAACGTTGGAGTCCTCGTAACAATCTATCGTTGGCCCACGCTGGATGTCGTGGCTAGGTTTAGACCCGCTCCACAGACTCAGTTGATTTGGAGATTCGGTCTGGACCCGACCCTGGTCTATGGCCGCATGGTGGGCGAGACAGATTCCATCGTGGAATTTAACGGCCTGTTGCAGCGGCTAGCGGCCTGGGCAAGGGCAACAGGTCGGAATATCGCCGAGTATCGGCAACTCGATCAAACGACGGGCATAATCTTGACGCGCTGGATCAAATCGGACGTTCGATACACCGATGCCGGCGGCATCGAACATCAGGTTCCACGAGATGAGTTGGCCTATTACTCAAGCCCGGCGGAGACTGAAAGTGGCGACCTGTTGTTGACCCGGAGCGAGCACGATCGAGTCAGCATCGTCATGTTTCGCGCCGTGGACGGGATCATTCGTGACTTGACGGAAGGACCGCATGACTATGCGGTGGGCGCCCTCCCGGGCGGGGACTGGCTGATGGCACGCAGTGGCACGCCGTCGGATCACGGCAAACGCGGAATCTTTCGTTGTTCCATGATTTCTTCGGGAACCAAGCCACCATGCCGTCGGATCAGTGCGGATCTTCCCCTTGACGGGCTCCAGGCGGCCCCGGGGGGCAAGTACTTCACCTTCAGCGCCCTGGCACCTCAGGGCCTTCTCGTTCGATTGGCATCGCCAATCGACGGTGCCAGCATCGATCTGGTCCACGGCGTCACGGCCTGCGATGCCCGCTGGTCGGGCCCCAATACACTCTGGTTTTCTCGGAGAGAAGGCACCCAATACCGGTGGCGGGAAATGGATGTCGAGACCCACAGACCCACGGGTCGCGTTGTTCCAGGTACAACCGGGTGCTTCGACGGTCAGCCAGATCCATCCGCCCCCGTTGTTGGCCGGGTTCGATTGGTCCGGCACACCGATTCGGATATCCGGGTACGCCGCTTGGACCTGCCGGCCCGTTAGAAAGCACCAAACAGCGCGTCGGCCGATGTCGACCCAGCCGCGAGGCGTCACGCCCTTGTCACCTTCCTGTAACCCATAACCCAGGCGCAAATTTGGTTCTTGGCACCCCCAAACTAGGGGGAGTACGATACGGCGCGTAATGGGTGACAGGGGAGACGGTACTGGACTTTCGCAAGGGGACGCGGTCCCCGGTGAAAGCGTGACCGGTGTGGCGGGACCGACGATGCTGAGGGCGACCGTTCCCGATGTGAATCCCGGCGACGTTCTGAGCGGCCGGTATCAGATCGAGGCGCTGATCGGGACAGGGGGCAGCGGTCGTGTGTTGCGCGCGTTCGATCGCGTGGCCCGGGTGCCGGTCGCGCTGAAGATTCTGCGATCCGAATTCGCGGCGGATCCGGTTTGGACCGAGCGCTTTTCACGCGAGCTGCGCGTCGGCCGGCAGATTCAACACGCGAACGTCTGCCGCGTGTTCGACATCGGCGACGCCGACGGCAACCGCTTCCTGTCGATGGAGTTGGCGACCGGCGGAACCGTCCGTTCGCACCTGGAACCGGGGGCGATGCCGCGCTCTCCAGAGGATCGAATCGCCGACGCGCGCGCCGTGATCGCAGGCGTCGCGGCCCTGCACGCCGCCGGCATTGTCCATCGTGACATCAAGCCGGAGAACATCCTGCGGATGGGCGACGGGCGTCTGATCGTCAGCGACTTTGGCCTGGCGACGGATCCGGGCGCCGGTCCCGCGACGACCATCATGGTCGGGACTCCCCGCTACATGGCGCCAGAAGTTGTGATGGGCGAACCGGGCACTCCACGGTCGGACGTTTGGGCGTTGGGTGTGGTGCTGCACGAGATTCTCAGCGGCAAGCGTCCGGATCGAACGCTGATCAAACATCGCCGCCGGATCTACACGCCGCCCGAAGGCACGTCGCCGAAGGAGCGGCGTCTGTTGGATCTGTGCGCCCGGTGTTCGGAGGAGGATCCCGAGGCGCGGCCAGCGTCGGGGATTGAGGTCGCGCGCGAGTTCGAGGTCGCGCTGCGCGGGCAACGGTTCACGCGGAAGTTCGTACGGCGACAGGCCGCGTGGGGCGCGGTGGCGTTGGCGGCGATCGGCACGTTGGGGTTGATCCGCAACCGTTGGACCAGCAGCGCGGTCGCGTCGTCATCGCATGTTGCGGGGGCGATCGCCGATCGCGGCAGCGTGTTGCAGCCGACGGGAACACCGGAGAATTGGAGCGAGGGTTCGACAAGTCTGGCGGTGTTTCCGGGCAGGTTGCACTGTTTTTCATCGGTCGATAGTGGGAGGAAAATTCGCGCCATTTGGGGAACTCCTCGCACGGCTGAAGACATCGACGTGAAATCTGGCGCGCGGGCACCCTCGAAGCTGTTGCCCGAGACCTACGAAGACGGTTGTCCACGGGTCTCGCCGGACGGAAGGCAGGTGCTGTTCGAAAGGATCCGCGAGAATGGGGCTCAGGTGTTTCTTGCCCCGTCGACCGATGGGCGCAATGCCAAGCAGATCGTTCGCGGCTCCGATCCGGAGTGGCTACCAAACGGTCAGGAGTTTGTCTTCGCGCTCGATTCGCGGCACGTAGCCTTGTTTTCAATTCCGACCGGCGATCTGACAGTCGTCACCGACGGAACAAACACGTCGCGACAGTTTGCGGAAAAAGCACTAAACCGCTCGGGAACAAGACTGGCCGTTCGATATTTCACCGGCACTATTGATAGCCTCGTCGTCATTCAGGCACTGCCCACGCTCGAGGTACTTGGACGTCTTCTGATCCCGCAATCTGCCCGAGGGGTGGAGTTTGCCCATTTGGGCCAACAGCTGTTGCTCTCGCTAGACGGTCGTGAAGGTGTTGCGCAGATGGTCTCCGCCGACTGGCGGGTGCCATCTCTCAGAACGATTGGAGCGATTCGTGATGCGGACATCACGGGCGTTCTCGATTCGGATTCTTCGTCGATCGTTGCAACGCGGAAGCTCACCAAGGACTTGTGGTTGGACGACCGACAGAAGTCCACCCGGCTTACTCACGATGGGCAATCAGACGGGGGCGACCTTTCTCTGAATGGGGATTTGGTGATTCAGCGTCGGCTGCGCGATGGACGATTTGTGATCGTCTATCGCGAGGCCAATGGGCGGGAATCCCAGATTACTCAGGGGCCCCTCGACATGGCTCCCAAGTTCGTTCCTGATGGGAGCAGATGGCTGTTTGCCCGTTATAGCTCGCAGGAAATAGTGGAGTGTCGTGTGTCTGATAAACGATGCACCGCGATTCATTCGAATCAGTTGACGCCCGTTTTACCGTCTCCCGATCCCCTAGGTCGACGAGTTGCATACATCACCCATATGAACATGCCCCGCCTGCGCGTCCTGTCTTTGGGCACCGCTACCGAGCAAGACCTTGGGCCTTGCAGCGCGGAGTGTGCCCCATTTTGGGCTTCACCCACACGGCTCTGGGTCACCCAATCAGCCGGACACGATCGTGTTTGGGCAGAAATCGATGCGACAAGCAGCATGAGGACTGGAAAGACTATGTCCACGGGGACGCGCGCCAATCGCCCGTGCAGCGTTCCAGAAAGTATTCTCCGAGGTAGCTCTGGACATGCGCTTCAGGTTTCCGCGGTCGCGGACGAAGTATCTGAACTGCTGCGACGCGAAGGTTCTCTCTAGTTCGTCTGCCGATGCGCTGGACTTACGTCACCGACATCCATTGCAGCTGCCAAGCCCCTGCATAACCGGCGCCCCGACGCTGCCCACGCCCACCGACGGCTTCGCGGCATTGACTGACGTAACGTTGAACGAGACGACGGACACCACGGCGAAGATTCCGGCGAGAGCGATTTTCTTGAGCATTGTTGGTTCTCCTGGGTTGTTTCGGATGACGTGAGGTGACGGTACGTACACGGCCCGCCTCCGCGGACCTGCGCGAGAATTCCGCGGGGTCATCAGAGCGGGCCGATACTGACCACTTGCCCGTTTAGAGCAAGCCTGGCGCCAAGGCGCAAGCCCGAAGTTTCGCGGCGTTGGGGGCCAAGCGGGCCGCTTCCGGTTAGAGTGTCGAAACCGGACGGACGCACAGATGACGGGCAGCCAGAAGATCATGGGCACGGCGTACGAAGCCAGCGTGGGCGTCGACGGCAAATCTCGGGACAGCGTGACCAAGGTGCCGGGCCCGACCCGCGGCACACTCCCGCAACTTCCGCTGCTTGTGTTGCTGGGAAGCGTTGATCGCCTGTCCCCGGATCCCCGGCAGCGCCTGATCACATTCGACAACAGTCTGCTGATCGGCCGCCACAGTCCCAAGACCCTGGACAGCGACACCGCCGCCTGGGTGCTGCGCGATCACCTGATCTCGGGGCAACACGCCCGGATTGCCGAGGACGACGAAGGCGACTGGGCGCTGACCGATCTCGACAGCCGCAACGGCACCATCGTCGACGGCGCCTCGGCCGAGCCGGCCCTGAAACTGCGCGACGGATCCCTGATCTTCGTCGGCGGACACATCGCCATCTTTCGTCTGGCCATCGAACCCCAACTGGCGGCCATCCGCCAGGAAATCGCGTCCCCCCTGGGTCCCGTGCCTACCTGCAACCCCGATTTCGCGATGACCTGCGCGATGCTGCGAAAGCTGGCCGACACCGACGGCGAAATCCTGCTGACCGGCGAGACCGGCGCCGGCAAGGAGATCTACGCCAACGCCATTCACCGGCTGAGCGGCCGGCAGGGGAAATTCGTCGCCGTGAACTGCGCGGCGATCCCGCGCGAGCTGGTCGAAAGCGAGCTGTTCGGTTACCTGCGCGGCGCGCATTCCCAGGCCAGCGCGTCCAAGCCCGGGATCATCGAGGAGGCCGAAGGCGGGACGTTGTTTCTCGACGAGATCGGCGACATGCCGCCCGAGCTGCAAACCAAGCTGCTGCGGTTCGCCCAGGACCGGATGCTGACCCCCGTGGGGGGAACGCGGTCTCGCAAGGTGGACGTGAGGATCCTGGCCGCCACCAGCCGGACGGCGCCGCCCGGCGCGGGGCAGGTCGGCCTGCGCGCGGATCTGGCGGCGCGGCTGGGTGCTGAGCCTGTGCGCATTCCGCCGCTGCGCGATCGCCTGGAGGATCTGGGCGCTCTCGGCGGATACCTCCTGGGGAATCAGACCAAACCGCTGGAGCTGTTGGCCCTGCAGGCGTTGTGTCTGTACTCCTGGCCCGGCAACGTGCGCGAGCTGCAGAAGGTGCTTGGCACCGCGGTGGCCCTGGCGCGTGACGTCGAGAAGATCGGCGCGACCCACCTGCCGCGGGCGATCGCCGCCGGCCCCGCGCGCGTGCGATCGTCGCCGGCTGGGCGCGCCACGCGACCGCCGCCCACCGCCGTCGAGCTGGAGGACGTGATGCGGCGCTGCGAGGGCAACATGATGCGCGTCGCGCGCGAGCTGGACCGTAAGCCCGCGTTGATCTACCGCTGGGCCAAACGTTTCAACATCAACGTCGATGATTTCAGGCGAAAAGAAGAGTAACCGGGTGACCCGCGTCACCGTCGAGCGGCCGGTTTCGAAACCCATACGGGGCAGGGGACCATGACGCGCGATCCGCTTGACGAACTGGCGCTGATGCTGCGCCCGGCGGGGGGAGGCATTCACACCGTCAGCAGCGGGCGCGCCCAGCAGTTGGCGTTACAGAGGCGTCTGTATGGCGGCGTAGGGGGTACCGCCGCGACCGCAACGTCCCTGGCAACGTATGTGGCCGACGACGCCGAAATCGATCGCGCCTGGCGGGCGGAGTTGGCGCGGATCGCGACCGCGCGTGTGGCGATTCTGGCGATTCCCTCCGATACGGGCGCGGGGCTGGTGCGGGGCGCGGCGTTCGGGCCGGCGGCGTTGCGTTCGTGTCTGCTGGACCTGCTGCCCGATTTTCCCCAACTGGCGCGACGCGCGGGCGTGGTCGACGTGGGCGACGTGTTCGTGGTCCCGCAGTTGCTGCACGACGACATGCTGTCCGAGGCGCAGCGGGCGGCGACGCGGGCCGCGATCTACCCCGCTGGACCTGACGCTTCGACGACGTCCGTCGACGGGTTCGGCACGTCCGGAACGGTCGCCGCTGAAATCATCGCGGGCCTCCCGGTGTCGCCGCTGTCCATCGCGCAGGAAGTCGTGACGCGACTTCTAAACCTCAACCCCCACTTGAAGATCCTGGCGCTGGGCGGCGATCATTCCGTCGCGTGGCCCGTCGTGGCCGCGCTGCACGCGCATCGCAAACAACCCTTCGCGATCGTGCACCCCGACGCCCACACGGATCTGTTGCCCCAGCGCCTAGGCGTGAAGTACTGCTTCGCGACCTGGGCCTATCACGCGAACGAGCTGATCGGCCGGGGCGGGCGGCTGATTCAGATCGGCCTCCGCGCGTCACGGCACCCGCGCGGGTACTGGGAATCGACCCTGGGCGTACGCCAGTTCTGGGCCGACGACGTGTCGACCCGCGGCGAGGCGGCAGTTCTGGACGAGGTGATGACGCACCTGCGGGCGATCGGCGTGGATCAGGTGTACCTATCGAACGACATCGACGGCACCGACGCCGCGGCCGCACCCGCCACCGGCGCGCCCGAGGATGGCGGCCTCTCGGTAGCGTTCGTGCGCGAACTGATCGCGCGGCTGGGGCGCGAGATATCGCTGATTGGCGCGGATCTGGTAGAAGTCGCGCCGCCCGTGGGGGCGCCGGATGCGGCGCGCCGGACGGTCGAGGTCGGGGCGCGGTACGTCCTGGATTCCTTGGCGGCATTGACGGGGCAGAAAGACTTTGTGATTCCATGACGAACTCGGACGAAGCTCACGACGAAGATGAACAAATAGATCCGCGCATCGAGACCGGCTGGCGGGCATTGGACGCGGGCGACGTGCCGGCAGCGCGGGCGGCCGCTAAGTCGGCGATCGACGACGAGGCCACGCGGATGGATGCGTTGCTGCTGGATGCCGCGTGCGCGCGCGAGGAGGGAGACGTGGAGGGGGCGCTGGCAACGCTGGAACGTGCGGCGACCGAGGATCCCGAATGGTGCACGCCCGAGATGTGGATGGCCGAGCTGCTGGCCGCGGACAGCAATCGCCTGGACGATGCGCTGAAACACGCGCGGCGGGCGCTGGATCGGGCCGAGGAAGAGGACGAATACCTGGCGGCGTTGGGGTGCAAGGCGGCCATCGAGCTGGATCTGGGGCGCCCGACAGAAGCCCGTCGGACACTGAAGGGCCTGCCCGCGGCTGACCTGCCGCTGGATGATTCCATGGCTACGCTGGAGCTGTCCGAGCTGCTGATGGACGCCGGCGATCCGGGTGAAGCCGTCGTGCGGCTGGAAACCCTGACCGGGCGCGAGCCGAACCTGGCCGATGCCTGGTACCTGTTGGGCGCCGCGGCCGAGATGGCGGACGACGAGGACAAGCGGCGGGCGGCGTGGATCAAGACCCGCGAACTGGATCTGCTGGCCATCGATGCGGCGCCGGGGACGGGCGAGAACGGTCCCGGCGGCGGAAATGGGGCCGGTGCAAACAGTGGCGCGGCCGCTGGCGACGCGCACCACGCGCACCACGTACACGGGGAAGACTGTGCCCATGCCGGGGCCCATGAAGACGGTCCTCACCTTTCCGAGGCGGACCTGGTCGCGATCGCGGAGGAAACCCTGGCGGAGCTGCCTGAAGACCTGCGTGCCCACCTGAAGAACGTCCCGATTGTCGTGGCCGATCTGCCGGCCGCCGCCGACGTCGCGACGGGCCTGGATCCGCGGATTCTGGGGCTGTTTTCGGGGACACCGCACGCCGAGAGCGCGGGGGTTCTGGACCCGCCGGCCCTGACGGAAATCATCCTGTTTCGCCGCAACATCGAACGTGTCGCCGAGGATGAAGAGGAGCTGCGCGAGGAGGTGCGGACGACGCTGCTCCACGAGGCAGGTCACTTCTTTGGTCTGGACGAAGCCCGCCTGGCGCGCCTGGGCCTGGACTGAACCTTGACAATGGCCCGGGTGGTCTTCATGATGCCCGCCTTCTAGCAGCCGACGTTCCAAGGAGATCGCGTACGTGGCCAACATCAAGTCATCCCAGAAGAAAGCCAGCCAGCGCATCAAGCGCGAGGCGCGGAACCAGTCTCGCAAAAGCGCCATGCGCACCGCCATCAAGAAGGTGCGCGCCGCCATCGGTAGCAAAGACGCCGCGGGCGCGAAGGAAGCGCTGGGCGCCGCCGTTCGTCTGATGGACCGGGCCGCATCGCGCGGCACGATCAAGTCGGGAACCGCGTCGCGTTCGGTTTCACGTCTGGTCGTCGCGGTCAACGCCGTCAAGGCCTAGCGGTCCGGAGTCTGGCAGCGTCGCGCGGCCTGTGCTGCCACCCGCTGCTTCCCGTGAAATCGGTTTCGGCTTGGGTTTACGTACGCGCGTTGTTGCGTGATGGCGTGCCACCGCGGGCGTCTTCCGTCAGTTGCTGCACCAGACGTGACAGCAACAGCTCGCCGTCGATGCGCGACGATTTCAGCGCCCGATCGGCGCCGTACAGGCGCTCGAACCCGCGGGCCAGGGCGCCCGTCGACATGCGGCGCGCGGGCGCCAGGATGTCGTCCACGAAGAACGGGGGGACACCCACCGCGCCGGCGATCTGATCGCGGGGAGTGCCCGCGGCCAACAAATCCTTCGCGCGCCAGATCTGGCGAAGCTGGCGGGCCAGCATGAACTGCACGCGCAAGGCCGGCTCGCGGTTGCGAAACATATTGGCAAGGATGGAGAGCGCCCGCGGCACGTCGCCGTCACCGATGGCCTTGGTCAGCTCGAACACGCTGCGCTGGCGGGTCTCGGGAATCAGGGCTTCGACATCGCCCAGCGTGATGGCCTTGCCGGCGCCCGCGTACAGCGTCAGTTGTTCCAACGCCTGAGCCAGGCGGCCCAATTCGGGTCCCGCCGCTTCGGACAGCGCGTCGGCGGCGTCGGGGTTGATGGTCACCTTGCGCGCGCGCGCCTCGCGGGCAAGCCAGGCCGACAGTTCCCGATCACGCAGCGGCGCGAATTCGTGCAGATACCCCGCCTTGCGCAGCGCCTGAAAAACCTTGAACCGGGTGTCGACCTTGTCGCCGACCAGCACCAGGCACGCCTGCGGATTGGGATCCGCGATGTAAGGCAGAAGCGCCCCCAGTTCGTCCGCCTTGACGCCGTCGATGCCCTTGCCGATCACGAGGCGGCGCGGGGCCAGCATCGGCAGCGTGCGGGCCGTGCTGACCACCTTGCCCATTTCGGTCTCGCGCAGGTCGAACATGTCCTGGTTGAATGACGCGAACGCGGCCGCCGCGCCCCCTACGACTGCGGCGCGGATCTCTTGCAGGCAGCGGTCGACCAGGTAGCGCTCGGCGCCGTGCAAGCAGTAGATGGGGGCGATCTCGCCGCGCTGGATGGCGCTGATCGGATCCTCCTTGGGTGCGCCGCCGCGCGGGACGAAAGCCACGCAACTGTTGTACACCATGTGCCCATGGGAAAAAGCAGTCGTCCACCCGCAAGGACGAAAGCACGAGCGCGGGCGCGGGCCCCGTCAGGGCTACGTTCACCCCGACAACCAATCGCACCAGCGTTGCTGCGCTGGTATGACCGGCGGCGGCGCGATTTGCCCTGGCGGCGGCAGCCGAGTCCCTACAAGACCCTGGTCTCGGAATTCATGCTGCAACAGACGGTCGTGGCGGCGGCGATCCCGTATTTCGAACGCTTCGTCGCGCGCCTGCCGGATCTGCCCGCGCTGGCCGACGCAACCGAGGCCCAGGTGTTGGCCCTGTGGTCGGGCCTGGGCTACTACCGGCGGGCGCGGAACCTTCATCGCGCCGCACGCGCCGTGGTGGCCGAACACAACGGTGTGTTGCCCGACGACGAAGCGGCGTTGCGCGCGCTTCCCGGCGTCGGGCCGTACACGGCCGCCGCTCTCGCCGCCATCGCCTTCGGCAAGCGGACGTTCGCGCTTGATGGCAACGCGGCGCGGGTCGTGGCGCGCCTGACGGGGGTCGTCGCCCCCATCGATCGACCGGCGACGCGCGATGTGCTGCGCGCGACGGGGCAGGGGTGGGTGCCCGCGCGCCGCGCCGGCGATTTCGCCCAGGCCGTGATGGAGCTGGGCGCGACCGTGTGCGCGCCCCGCGTGCCCGCGTGCGACGGATGTCCGCTGGCCACCGTGTGCGAAGCGCACCGGCGCGGACTGACCGCGCGCATTCCCGCCAAGAGCCCCCGTCCCCCGAAGCGCATCGTTCACATGGTGTCCGTCCGTCTGCGCCGCGCCGGACGCGTGTTGCTGGTGCGGCAGGCGACGGGCCTTCTGGCCGGCACCTGGATGTTGCCAAGTCTGATCGTGACTGATGCGCGGCCCGCGGATGATCTTGCGCGCGCGGCGGCACGCGCGGTGGGCATGGCGCCCGGGCGCGTGATTCACGCTGGGGGCATCCGGCATCTGTTCACCCACCGCGATATCGCGGTCGACGTCTTTGACGTGACACGGGCACGATCAACCGAACCGACCGAAACAGCCGCGCAGGCGGCCGAGACGGTGTGGGCCGACGAGGATCGTCTGGATCATCTGGCGGTGTCGTCATTCCTGCGCAAGCAACTCGCTTTGAAACGCGACAAATCGGCCGAATCACCGTAGAAACGTGGACATGTCCCGCGTTTTTCTGCACCTGCTCCTTGGCCTTGCCGCTTGCGCGTCGGTTTCACAGGGCCAGATCCCTACTTCATCGGCGCTGGCCACGGGCGGTGCGCCCGATGCCGGGGACGCGGGCACACCAGCGCCGGGCACCACCGACGGAGGCGCGTCGGAACGATCAACGCAACCGGCCCCGGGCACGGGCGTCCCCGATCGCGGGGCGGAGGCCGATTTTGGCGCGGCGCGGATGCGTTTCGACGCCGGCGATCAGCAGGGCGCGCGCGCGGCGTTGGAAGCGTTCGTCGCGCGGCACCCCGATCACCCCAGCCGTGCGGCCGCCGAAATCCTGCTCGGCCGCCTGGCGCTGGGACGTGGCGACGCGGAGGCTGCCAGGAAGATTCTTGATCCTCTGGGCGCGGGTAACGCGGACGCTGGCGCCCCCGCCGCGACGGCGACCTCGGCCCGTTACTACCTGGGACTCGCGGAGCTACGGCTGGGAAACCACGCACGCGCGCGCGCGCTGTTGCTTCCGTTTCTACCGAAGAACGCCGGGGATCCCACGCCGGGCGACGATGCGGCCGTCGAGCTGCGCGGAGCCCTGGCGGAGGCGACCGCCCCCGCCGATCCACTGGCGGCACTGGAACTGCTGGAGGCGTACCTGCGTGTCGCGCGCGATCATGAGAAAGCCTGGGCGCGCGATCGCGCCACCGCGATTGCCGCACGCGTGACACCCGAAGCCGCGTGGCGCGCGTACGGGGCCGCGCCGCCGTCAGGGCTGACGCGGGCGGTGTTGGGGACGAAGGCGGCGACCCATCTTCGGACGCGCGGGGATTCAAGCGGCGCGACGTTCATCGAAACCGAAACCGGCACCGCGCGCCACGCAACGGGTATGGACGTCGCCGTGGCGCGGATCGGTCCCGGTGATCCGTCGCGCATTGGTTTGGCGCTTCCGTTGTCGGGGAAATTTCAGGTGGTGGGCGAGGCCGCCCTGCGCGCCGCGATGCTGGCCGGCTCGGCCCCGGCCGCCGGCACAGGTGGTGGCGCGGGAACCGGTACGCAACTTCTGATCCGCGACACAGCGACGGATTCCGATCGGGCGATGCGCGGTGTGGCCGAATTGACCCGCACGGAGGCTGTGATCGGAATCGTGGCGGCGGCCGGTGGCAAGACCGGCGCGTCCGCGGTCGCCCACGCCAGCCGCGACGGGATCCCCATGCTGGTTCTGGAGGACAGCGCCCCGGGGGCCCTGACCAGCGCGTTTCAGATCATGCACACGCCCGAGGCCCGGGCTACGGCGTTGGCGCGGCACGCGTTGAAGCTGGGCGTCCGCAAGTTCGCGATCGTCGGCCCCGACAGCAACGCCGGCAAGCGATTGCGCGCCGCGTTTCGCAAGGCGGTTACCGACGGAAGCGGCACGATCGTAGTCGATTCGACCTACGTAGCGGGCGCGACGTCGTTCGCGGCCGCGATCGCGCCGCTGAGAAAGACGTCGGTCGATGCGATCTTCGTTCCCGACAGCGCCGAGCGTTTGCCGCTGATCGCGCCCGCCCTGGCGGTGGCCGATCTGTGGCCACAACCGTGGAACAAGCCGCGCGCGGCGTCCGCCGGGGCCAAGGGCCAGCCGCGATCTGTATTGTTGTTGTCGACCGCGAACGAGCTGACCGGCAAACTGGTCGACGCCGCTGGTCGCTACGTGCAGGGTGCGCTTCTGTGTCCGGGATTCTTCGCCGATGAAAGCGACCCGCGCGCGCGCGGATTCGTCGAGGCCTACCGGTCGGCCTATGGCTCCGAACCGCACGCCACGGAAGCCTATGCCTACGACGCCGTGTCGACCTTTCGGGCGGTCACCCAACGTGGCGCCCGCACGCGGGTCGACGTCCTGAAGGCTCTGGGCCTGCCGGGAGGGGCGGCCGTGCTGCAAGGACTGACCGGCAACGTTACCTTCGGTCCCGATCACGGCCGCGTGGACAGTCCGCTGATCTATGTCGTCAGCGGCGACGGCATTCGCGCCGTCAAGTAGCCCCCGGACGTGCGCGCGGCACCGCGCGGCACGTCGATTCCCCAGGGGAGCGAGCAGCTGCTGATCCGGCGCGGCGGCAACCCTTCCCGCGCCCGGTGGGGGGTGTTATGACCGTGCCCCAATGCGTCTGTCGAAAACCCTGGTTCCCACGCTGAAAGAAGCACCAGCCGAAGCCGAGCTCCCCTCCCACATCTTCATGCTCCGCGGCGGCTACCTGCGAAAGGTCGCGGCCGGGATCTACTCGTTTTTGCCGCTGGGCTGGCGGGTTGTTCAAAAGATTGCGCGCGTGGTGCGCGAAGAAATGAACCGCGCGGGGGCCTCCGAGGTCTTTTTGCCAGCGGTGATCCCCGGCGATCTATGGCGCGAGTCCGGCCGCTGGGACAAGTACGGTGCGCAGCTGTTGCGCCTGAAGGACCGCAAGGGGGCCGATTTCGTCATCGGACCCACGCACGAGGAAGCCATCGTCGATTTGGTGCGGGGGGACGTCCGCAGCTACCGGCAGCTTCCGCTGAACCTGTATCAGATTCAGACCAAGTTTCGCGACGAATTGCGCCCGCGCGCCGGACTGATGCGCGGCCGCGAGTTCATCATGAAGGACGCCTATTCGTTTCACGTGGGCGACGAGGACGCGAAGCGCGAATACCGCAACATGTACGACGCGTACGGAAAGATCTTCACCCGCTGCGGTCTGGAATTTCGCGCCGTCGAAGCCGACACGGGCGCGATCGGCGGTTCCATGTCGCACGAGTTCCAGGTTCTGGCCGAGTCCGGCGAGGACGCGCTGGTGTCCTGCGATCGCTGCGACTATGCAGCCAACGTCGAGCAGGCGGACAGCCGCGTCCCCGACGCCATCGACGCGCCCCATCAGCAGGTTTCCGCCGAAGCGCTGACCAAGGTTTCCACGCCCGGCAAGGGCAGCATCGAGGACGTGTCCGCGTTCCTGAATCTGTCGCCACAACATTTCGTCAAGACGCTGATCTACCTGGCCGATGGCAAGCCGGTGGCGGCGCTGGTCCGCGGCGATCGCACCGTGAACGAGGTGAAGCTGAAAAAGGTCCTGGGGGCCACCGAACTTCTGATGGCATCCGAGACCGTGGTCCGCGATGTCACCGGCGCTCCGGTCGGGTTTGCCGGCCCGGTCGGGATCAAGATCGCGGTCTGGTGCGACGCCGAGGTGCGGCCCATGACCGACTTCGTGGTGGGCGCCAACGAAGCCGACGTTCACTACCGTGGCGTGAACATGCCGCGCGACTTCGCGCCGGTCTCCTTCGTCGACATTCGTCAGGCGGCGCCGGGCGATCGCTGTCCGCGCTGCGCGGAAGGCACGTTCAAGGGCTACCGCGGCATCGAGGTCGGCCACGTGTTTTTTCTGGGTAAGAAATACTCGGAACCCATGAAAGCCAATTTTCTGGACGCCGACGGACACGAAAAGCCGATGGTCATGGGTTGTTACGGCATCGGTGTTACGCGCATCGCCGCCGCCGCCATCGAGCAGCATCACGACAAGGACGGCATTGTCTGGCCGATGCCGATCGCGCCCTACGAGGTCACGTTGCTGTCGTTGCAAGGCGACGATCCGAACCTACGCGCGGTGTGCGACAAACTGTACGCCGAGCTGGAGGCCGCGGGGATCGAGGTGTTGTACGACGATCGCGACGAGCGCCCCGGCGTGAAGTTCAAGGACGCCGATCTGGTCGGTATTCCCTGGCGCATCGCCCTTGGCAAGAAGGGACTGGCCGAAGGCATCGTCGAGGTGAAGGCGCGCCGGAGCCCCGAGGTTCAGAAAGTGAAACTGGATGAGGCGGTGGCATTCATCGTCGCCCGTGTACAACAGGAGAGAACATGACTGTTCCGCACAAGATCCCCGCCCGCGAACGCGTGATCGTTGCCCTGGATGTTCCCGATCTGGCCCGACTGGACGAGCTGCTGCGGCGCCTGGAGGGGCAACCAGCGTTCTATAAAGTCGGCCTGGAGCTGTTCGTCGCCGAGGGAGAACGCGCGGTCGAGTTGGTGAAGAAGAAGGGCGGGCGTCTGTTCCTGGACCTGAAACTTCACGATATTCCCGAGACCGTGGCCCGGACGGTCGCGGCCGCCGCGCGCATCGAGGCTGACTTCCTGACGGTACACACCTCCGGCGGCTACGAGATGCTGCGGCGGGCGGCCGAGGCCGCCGCGGGGCGACCCAAGATCCTGGGCGTCACCGTGTTGACCAGTTTGTTGGAGGAAGACCTGCGCGCCGAAGGTATCGAGCTTACCGTGGCGGAAACCGTCCGCGCCCGCGCACGGGTTGCCGCCCGCGCTGGAATCTCGGGCCTGGTCTGTTCACCCCACGAAATCGACGCCGCCCGGGAGGTGTCGCGCGACCTGTTGTTGGTGGTCCCGGGGATTCGCCCGTCGGCCGGCGAGGGCGCGGCACCGGGCGATCAAAAACGCGTGGCGTCCGCAGCGCAGGCCATCACACACGGGGCCGACTACATCGTGGTGGGCCGCCCGATCCGCGACGCCGCCGATCCGGCACGCATGTTCGCGGCGACGGTCGCCGAGGTCGAAGCGGCGGCCGCCACCGCGTGAGCGACAGACCGCAAGCCTCCCCGCGCGTCGTTTTCGGCGTGCATCCGGTCGAGGAAATTCTGCGCGCCCGCCCGCGCGACATCGGGGTGCTGTACGTCGCCGAGGGAACCCGATCGCCCGACATCGAACGCGTGATTCGCCTGGCGCGCGATCGCGGCACGGCCCTGGAATTCCGCCCGCGCCAGATGGTGGCGGATCTGGCCAAGGCGCCCGCGCACCAGGGTCTGGTGGCGATCACGGGCGCGTACCGGTACGCGTCGCTGGAAGACATCTTCGCGGCCGCGGCGACAGCGGGTGAGCCCGCGTTGCTGCTGCTGCTGGACGGCATCACGGATCCGCACAATTTCGGCGCGCTGGTGCGCAGCGCCGAGGTCCTGGGCGCACACGGTGTCGTCATTGCCGCCCGCCACGCCGCGCCCGTCACGGGGACCGTCGTCAAGGCGTCGGCCGGCGCTACAGAGCGCATGCGGATCGCCGAAGTGTCCAACCTGCTGCGCACGATCGACGCGTTTCGCGAAACGGGCTTGCGGGTATTGGGCGCGGCCGCCGCGGGCGACACACCGGTCCTGGACGACGTCGATCTGCGGGGCCCGGTCGCATTGGTGATCGGCGCGGAGGGGCAGGGGATGCGCGAGGCCGTCGCGCGTCGCTGCGACGGACTGTTCCACATTCCCCAGCGCGGCGCGATCGCGTCGCTGAACGCCTCGGTCGCGGGCGCCATCGCGCTGGCCGAGGCGGCACGCCAGCGGCGCCGGGGTTAGCGCCCCACGGAAATCACTGGAGGGCTGGGACAGCCGTCACGGGACGGCTTCGCACAGAAAACCGCGGGGATTGTCCTCCCAGTAGTCGAACCAGGTGCCGTCCATGAACAGCGTCGCCCTGTGATCGCAGGTGCACGGCTGTCCGTTGTTGCAGGGATCGCAGAAGCCATCGGGCTGTTTGGGCGGTGTCGCGTTCCAGTTGGTGTACGCCCAGGTTTCGTTGGTGACCCATCGGTAGGTTCCTGGTCCCGACACATCGTTGCCGGCCCTGCCGTCGGTGCCGCCGATCCAATGGTCGGTGGCGGTGGAGGTGAAGCGGGCCACGCCACGCACGAACTGGTTCTCGGCTTCTGAATGGATGGTCACCAGATCGCCGCCGTCCGACTGGCAGCGCGTGCGCGCGGCCGGCCAGGTCGACGCGTCGGGGTGAAACCAGTAGCAGTGACCCCGGTTGTCCGTCGGGGTCACGAAGCCCTCGGCGTTCGGGTAGCGGCCACAGTTGGGTGGGGCGCCGCCGCTGCCGCTGCCGCCGGTACCCCGACCGCCACCTCCATCGGCGCCACCGCGTCCACCGGTTCCCATAACGCCGCCCGACCCCACGCCGCCCCCTGTTCCGGCGCCACCAGTGGAGCTACCGCCGGTCGCAGTGCCACCCGTCGCGGCGCCACCGGTCGAGCTGCCGCCGGTCGCACTGCCACCAGTCGCGGCACCACCAGTCGAGGTACCGCCGGTTCCGATCCTACCGCCGGTCGCGGCACCGCCGGTTCCCAAGGCACCGCCCGTTCCGGAGCCACCAGTTCCAACACCACCGGTTCCGATCCTGCCGCCACTGGAAACGGCGCCGCCAGAACCCAGCACGCCACCGCTCCCCGACGTGCCTCCGGTTCTGGAACCGCCGGTGGCCGCGATCCCACCCGATCCCCTATCCACGTCCGCGTCTGGCGACGTCAGGCCAGTCGCAGCGTCGCTTTGCAGGCCGGCGTCGTTTAACGAACACGCCGACCCGATGCTCACCCCCAGGGCCACCCACAACGCATGCCGTGGCGAGAGCATGACGGGCTCCTCGCTACTGTCTATTCCCGATCGACGGCCCGTGGGACAGTGGCGCGCGGCAGGGGCAGCGGAGGCGGCAACGCACTGAACGAGTTGCTGGGCGTCGCACCGGGCGGCGGAGGCGGCAAATGCCCGGTGGCGGCCTTCTCGGTCAGCAGCAGGCGTTCCTTCACGCTGGTGGTCTCCTTGAAATCGGCCTCCTGCGCGGCGATCTCACGCCGTCGGGCCTCCAGTTGCTTCTCCAGGTCGGCGACCTGTCCGTGAAGCGCGACGATGGTGTCCTGGACGGCCTTCTGCTTGCGGGTGGCGTCCTCGATGATGTCCTCGATCCGCACGTTCAGAGAATTCAGGGTGACACGCACGACGCGTACGACCAGCTCCAGGTTCTGATCGACCGGCAACGACCGCATCAGCTGCATGGCCTCGGCGATGCCATAGGCGGGCGACGATCCTCCTCTGTGGGGGCGGACGAACTCGGGCTCAGCTTCCATCTCCACGTCGACCGCAACCTGCGGATTTACGTCCGCCCGTGACTCCGTCTTTTTCCCGAAAATAGCCATTTGCACCCTCTGTTTGGTCGTTGAGGCGGCAGCATACCCCACGGCCGGGCGAATGCTCCCCCGACTTACGTCCGCCCCATCCCCGCCTGGGTCCCCATCGTCGATCGCGATGCCCCGTGTTATACGCCCCCGCCAAGGACGCGATGACCTCCCAACCGCCCACCAGCCCCAAGAAGCGTTCACTGATGCCGTCGACCGAGCTGCGCCGACGTCTGCGCGCCCACGGTCACGCATTGTCCCCAATTGTTCACGTCGGCAAGGAAGGCGTGACACCAGGCCTGATTGGGCATCTGACGCTGGCCCTGTTCGACCACGAGTTGGTCAAGGTGCGCATGGGCACCGAATGCCCCCTGGACCGATTCGCGGTCGCCGAGGCACTGGCCGCCGTGCCGGGTGTCAGCGTCGTTCAGATCCTGGGGCGCACAATCCTGCTGTACAAGAGGCACCCGCAAGAGCCGCGCTTCGAGGGCAAACGCGCCGCCGCCACCGATCATTTGCTATAGATCGCGCCCGGAGGTTTCCCGCATGTCGCGCATTCCCGTAGCTATCGTTGGCGCCACCGGCTTGGCCGGGCAGCAATTTTTGGCCTCGTTGGCCGGTCACCCGATGTTCGAGGTCCGCAAGTTGGCGGCATCTCCGCGGTCGGCGGGCAAGAAGTACGCGACGGCGATCCGCGACGACAAGGGTGCTTCACGCTGGTTTTGCAGCGAACCCCTGGCGCCCGAGTTCATGGACATCACCGTCGAGGATTCGGCGGCCATGACCAGCGACGGCATCAAACTGGTCTTCTCGGCGGTGGAAGCCGACGTGGCCCGCGAGCTGGAACCGCGCTTCGCGCGCGACATCGCGGTGATCTCGACGGCCAGCGCGTTCCGCTATGAAGACGACGTGCCCGTGTTCCTGCCCGGCGTGAACTGGGACCACGCGGCCCTGATCGACATTCAACGCAAGAACCGCGGCTGGAAGGGTTTCATCAGCCCCGGCCCGAACTGCACGACGGTCGGCCTGGCGATGACGCTGCGGCCGCTGGACGTTGCGTTTGGCGTGGGCAAGGTGATCATGACGTCGATGCAGGCGCTGTCGGGCGCGGGGCGCAGCCCCGGCGTGTCGGCGATGGACGTCCTCGACAACATCGTTCCTTACATTCCCAAGGAAGAAGAAAAGGTTGAACGCGAGACCTTGAAGATCCTGGGGAAGATCGGTCCGGGCGGGATCATCCCCGCCAACATGCAGGTGTCCTGTACCTGCACGCGCGTGAACGTGCTGGAAGGCCACACGGAATCGGTCTTCGTCGAGCTAAAGCGCAAAGCCAGCCTGGACGAGGTCAAGGCCGCGTGGCGCGAGTTCGGTTCGGAGCTGCGTGTGCTGGGGCTGCCGTCCGCGCCGCACCAACTGGTGTCGCTGACCGAGGATCCCTTCAGGCCGCAGGTGCGCCTGGATCGAGACGCTGAGGGGGGCATGTCGACCGTGGTCGGCCGGCTGCGCGAGGATCCGGTATTGGGCGGCGTGAAGTACATGTTGGTTTCGCACAACACCCGCATGGGCGCCGCCAAGGGCGCGATCCTGGTCGCCGAGTATCTGACCAAGAAGAACTACGTCTGATCGGGACCGGATTCCGGGCCCCCGATCTGAGGTTGCGCGAAATCGACGGGAGCGATCGTTACGAGACGGCCCTTTACCCGCGCTACGCCGAGTCTTTCACTACCGTGACCGGGAAGGTGTCGAAGTCGACATCGTCATCGAGCGCGGCGCTCGCAAGCTGGCCGGCGTGGAGGTCAAGGCGGTGGCCACGGTGACCGCTGCGGACTTTCGGGGGCTGCGCAAGCTCAGAGAGATCGCGGGGCGACGCTTTGCCGGTGGCGTGGTCCTTTATGACGGCGAAACCAGCGCCAGCTTCGGCGACGGAATGCACGCTGTCCCGCTGCGCAGGCTGTGGGAGGCGACATGACAGCGTCGCGCGCGTTTTCAGGGCTGGCGAGACGACTGCTGATCTCGATGGCCGGGAACTCCCCGGTATTCACGGCAGCGTGGGGACACGGCCGGTCATCAGCGTGCGGTGCGGAGCTAGGGGGGCTCGCCGCGCGATAGACAAGTCTCTTGAAGGCATTATCCTCCCGAGGGCGGATGGGCGCACGCAAGTGGCTTCATGGGGTGATCCTGGTTGGCGCATGCCTGCCTGTTGCTTGCGGCGATGACAACCGACCGGAAAGGATCGCTCTGTCGGTCATCGTCGCATGGAACCAGCATCCGGTTTCGGTAGCCGACATGGGCTATCGCGTCTTCGTGGAGGGCCGTTGGACGGATCGCATCGACACGTGCGCGCAATTCCCCGATGAGCTGCGGGTCACCGTCAACGGACTCGAAGCACCGCGCGTCGACGAGCGGCACGAATGTGATTTCGACACCTGGTTCGACAGCGGGCCGTTTCCTGTGGCCGATCCGGTCACCGTGCGCATGCTGGACCGCGACCGCTTCATCGGTGAAGCCACGTTCGAAGGGATGTTCTGGGGGGCGGGGGCTCGCCTGATTTCGCCTTCCGTAGCCGAAGTCCGGCCCGGCGAACAAATCGTCGTCTCCTTTCCACCGGGCAAGGGTTTGCCGACCGCGATGGCCGGGCGCTGGTATGGGCTGGACGACGCGCCGACTCCGCAGCTGCCCTACACCTTGTCATCGACGAGCCCGGTGCCCGATCCCATGGCGTTCAGCACGCGGGTCCCCGACGAGGAATGGCTAGTCGGTCGAACAGTTCTGACCTTCGACACCCCGACCCAAGAGTATCTGTCCGGCCTCACCTGTCGCGGCTTTTCGACTTGCGGGATGTGGGCGCGCCACAATCTGGGCCCGATCTTTCTCGATGTGCGCCCCCCCTGAACGCCAGCGACGTCTCGCGTCCGGCTGTTTCTCCTCGACACCCACGTACACCGAAGCCCGTCGCGGCATACCACCTGTCGGTATACCCGATCGTGGTATACTGAACACCGGTGGCGATTCGGAGTTTTCGCAGGCGCGAGGTCGCGGATTTCTTCTTCGACGGGAGGGCCGAACGGCGTGCCGGATGGGCGGGCGTAGCGAAGATCGTGACCCGGAAGCTGGACATGTTGCACTACTCACAGAAGTTGAATGACTTGAAGTCACCTCCTGCCAATCGGTTAGAGGCGCTGAAGGGGGATCTCAAACGCTTCTGCAGCATCCGGGTTAACGACCAATGGCGGATCGTTTTTCGTTGGACGGACGAGGGACCCGAGGATGTGGACGTGGTCGACTACCACGATTGAAGGAGCTTCCGATGAGCGTTTACCGTGAGATGACCCGCAAACCGACGACGCCGGGTGAGATCCTTGACGAGGAGTTCCTCAAGCCTTTGGGAATGAGCCAGAAGGAGCTCGCCGAGCATCTGCGTTGCGACGTGAAGGTGGTCAATCGCATCGTCAACGGGCGCACCTCGGTGACGGCCGCGATGGCGCTGAAGCTGGGCGCCAGTTTCCGAACGTCGCCCGATTTCTGGCTGAACGCCCAAAAGGCGGTCGATCTGCACGATGCGCGGAGCCACGTGAGGCGCCTTCCGAAGCCTCTGCCTGCTGCGAGTTAGCCGTGGCGAAGTGGTGAAGTGGCGAAGGGACAGGCCGACGGTCGCCAGCGCCATGGACTTGAAGGCGGCCTAGGGTCGCCAGGTCGCCAGCGCGGACATCAGCTCGCGCAGCGTCTCCCGCAACCGCACGAATCCGTCCGGCCGTGGCGCGAAGGCGTCCTCGTCCATGTACAGATCGCGCCGCACTTCGATCTGGATCGCATGAACGTTGTCCGCCGGGCACCCGTGGTGGGCGGTGATGAATCCACCCTTATAGGGATCGTTGAAAGCCACGCTGTAACCGCGCGACTGGAAATGATTACCCACCATGCTGGACAGCGCCGGCGAGCAGCTTGACCCGTCGCGATCCCCGGGTACGACTTCGGCCCGCGGGCGCCCCATGTCCCTGTGGCCCGCGCGCCCGACCGACGGCATCGAATGTCCATCCAGCAGCACCGCGAATCCGAAACGGTCCCGCGCCCGTGTCAGCGCCTCCCTGATCGCGCCGTAGTAGGCCGCGTGAATCGCCCGGCGCGCACGCCATTCGTCCAGCGTCAGCGTCCGCGCCAGCGCCAGCGCGCCGGTCGTGGTCACCGCCCAGACGAACCCACGACCATCGGCGTTCCGGGGGGCGGGGTGATCGGGGACCGCGATCGGCGATACGTCGTCGGGATCCCGGTTCATATCGCAAACGAACCGGGACAACGTCGCCGCCACGTACACCGGTTGTAAATCGAGATCCGCCGCGGCGTCCACGCCGTACAAACGGTCGACGAACAGATCAGCATCGCCGCGTACGTCCAAACGTGACGCCAGCGCGGCTTCAAATCCCCCGGTGGCGATGCCCGCATGCGGGACGCTCAACACGACCGGGGTCGGGGGTGGAATGATCATCCGCCGCCGAATCGTCGTCTGGGGATCGGGAAACCCGCCTGATGCCGCCATCCTAAAATCCCATCCTGAATCCCAGGTCGCAGATCACACCGGCGGAATTGCCCCCGATGGTGTCCCCGTTGGAATTGCGTCCCAGATCGGCGTACAGGTAGCGCGCTCCCATCACCAGTTCGCCAGGCTGCAACAGAACGGACGCATCAACTCCCGCGCCCAGCATCAGGGCATGCGCGGTGCCCCGGGTCGCTCCGAACGCAAAATCGGCACCGGGGGTCACCTGGGTGACCGCGAACGTCAGGCCCGCGACGCCCGACACGGATATCTCGACCGGCCATTCGCCCGGAATGCGCATGCGGGCCAGTGCCATGATGGGTGCCTGGTTGATATCCACGTGAACCGAAGGGAAGACCGCCGCTTTTGCCGTCGTCACCTCGCTGTGCAGGTATCCGACCAGCATCCCCGCGCTGAGCAGGCGGCCATAACGCCCCAGGCGGGCCAGCGGTACCGTCGCCTCCACGAATGCCGTCTGTCCAAACGAACTGCCCAGGTTCGATGCCACCCCGACACGGGCGGCGGCGGTTCGCGTGGCGCCGGCCTCGACCATGACGCGGGCGCTGGCGGCCAGGCCCGCATCGATCGCCGCCGCAATCACGGCCGACCGGTCGCGCAGCGCGCGCCGCGGAACGAACCGAACGGCGTAGGTGCCGAATCGCGGGGAGGGGAGCGATTCCATCGAGCTGTCGTCGTCGGTCTGCCAGGCCACCCGGTGGGCTGAGGTGGGGGTGCCGCGATCGTCGAAGACCTCCAGCAACAGATCGACGGCGTTTCTCCCATTGGCGTCGACCTTGGAGGCGCTGGTTGTCAACACCACGCGCGTGGGTTCGGACCCCGTCAAGGGCAACGGCCGCTGCGCCTGGACCCCGCCCAGCGACGCGGCGATCAGGATGTGGTCCCGCCCGGGCCAGGTCTCGGGAGCGCCCACCTCGGCGCCGGCACCGCCGGACAAGACGGAAGTCGGCAGTGGTTTTCCATCGACGGTGACGACGAGGCCCGCGATCGAAACCACGTTGCCGAATCGATCGACGGCAACGAACGACAGATGGGCGACGGCAAGGCTGGCCACCACCAACTGGGGGATATCGGAATCGATCCTGATCTCCGCGGCGGGACCGGCGTGGACGGCCATCGAATCGGATGTCACGGAGGTTCCATCGTCCATCGACGCCACCAACGTCACGTTGGCGGCTCCGACCTTCTGGGGCAGGGCGAACGTGAACGCGGCGACACCCGGCCCGCCACCCACGCGGCGAATCGATCCCGCCGACGCGCGCAGATCGATGTCCTCGGGAAGCGAAGGATCCCCCGATGGCTCCACCGCCCATGCGCTCACGGGAACGGTGGTCCCCGCTTCGGCGTCGGGGGCCGCCAGCAACAACACGCGCGGGTAATCGCGGGGTTGCAGATCGACATCGGTCTCCGATACCGCGGCAAAACGATTGACCGCGCGCGCGCGACCGATCGCGACCCCAGGCGGAACGACGATGGGGATGTGCACATGACCGGTGGCGTCCGCCCTGCGGGGCCCGAACGAACGACCAGCGATCTCCAACGAGACCATGGCATCGGGGCTGGTGCGCAGGGGAAAATGGGCGGCCGCCGGCAACATCAGATGCGTCGTGGCGTACACGCGACGCCCACCAGGAAACAGGATCTCGACCGCGATGATCCCGGACTGGGGCCTGCGATCGATCGGAACTCGATACTCCGCGATGAACGAGCCCGGCGTCCCAAGAGGGACCAGCGGGCCCATGAACCCGACCGTCGCCCGGGTTCGGCCGGGCAGCGCCGTGGCGGCTGCGGGTCCCGCGACGGTGACCAGCAGCGTGGTGCCTCTGTCGGCGCCGAGAACCAGGGTTTGGCGTTCGGCGACAATGGTGACGGTGACGTCATCGCGCGGACCGGTGCCAGCGGGATGGCCAGCGGGATTGCCAGCAGGATGGACAGCAGGATGGACAGCGGGCTGGGCAGCGGGATCGACGCCGCCGGCTGCACCTTCCGCACGGGCCGATGCCGGACCAAGGAAACACGCCGGCAAGGCGAGTGCCAGGGTCAGGATGCGGCGGTAGATCACGGGTGTTCCCGATGTTCCGCGCTGGGGAGAGTCAGCCTAAAAACGGTCACCGCGGGCTCGCTCCACGCCCCGGGCGCGTCCAAGATTTCCAGATCTCCCCCGGCCCCTCGCGCGATTTCACGACTGACCGCCAGACCGAGCCCCGTGCCGGCCTCCTCGCCTTTGGTCGTGAAGAAGTTCTCGAACAGGCGGCCGCGGACCGCGCGCGCCACGCCGTGACCGTTGTCCGCGACGGAGATTTCCACGTGGGGCCTCGCGTCGCCGACCACTGGTAGTGTTCCCACGAAGACCTGGATGATCGGATAGGGGGATCCCGACACGGCGTCCAGCGCGTTCGACAACAGGTTGATCAACAGCTGTTCCAGTTCATGCGTCGCGACCGCCACCGGCGGGAGATCCGGGGCAATTTCGGTGCGCAGAGTGACACCTTTGCGAAATCGCCAGTCAAGCAGGGACGCAACCCGCAACAGAACCGGAGACACATCGACGCGGCGTTCGCCGGTTTGCGGCATCGGCATCGAGACGTGGCGCAGATCCGCCACCAGTCGGGTCAGACGCTCGGACTGCTCCACGATGTGCCGCGCGAAATCCCGCACCTCGACGACGTCGACCTGCTCCCGATCAAGCAGCAGTTGGGCAAGTCCCTTGATCGCGAACAGCGGCTGTCGCAGTTCGTGGTTTTGCTTGGCGGCGAAGCGCCCGAATTCAGCAAGACGGCCGGCCGCCGCCAACATGTCGCGCAAACGCTGGTTGTCGGCCTGCAGCGCGGCCAGGCGTTCGGCGAACGCACCGTCTGCAGTGGGCGTCCCGAGGGCAGGGGTCTTCATTTCGCCTTGGGGGCGTTCCGCTTGACTCATTTGTTCCACAGATCCGTGCGAACCGGCGCCAGTGCGGGTCCCTTGGTCGAGATCCGACGAATGTCTCGACTCTCGCTTCGCGATCGGCCGGACGGATCCTCGACCTCGACCTGGATCGGGTTCTGACCAACCTTGATCGCAACCGCCGTGGTGAACCGCCCGTTGCCGTCTACATCCGCATCGGCGCCATTGACGCGCACCACGGCGCCGGGTGCTGCCCGACCGGTCACCGCAACCTTCTCGTCGCGGCGCTCGCCGGTTGGCCAGGCCACCGACAGGAACACCTCCTCGGAAATCTTCTCGGGATTGACGGGGGGTTGCCCCGGCTCGGCGTGGGTGACACTGCCCGCCTGCACATTGACGACGCGACCCGCGGCTTCGAAACGCGCCGCGCCCTCGGTCGCGGCCACCGCGACCCGTCCCCGTCCATCGGCGGTCACGACGAAACGCGCCGGTTCGCCCGGTTGATTGGCGGTGCGCGTGCGAGCGGCGGTGATGGCAACGTTGCTTCCGGAAGGCCCCACGTGGGCGACCACCCGGCCGCGCCGCAGATCCACGCTGGCTCCCGCCCGCGAGATGCTGTCCAGTCGGATCTCGACCCGATCGCGCAGCTCAATCTCCGTGTTCCTTCCCAGTTTCAAGATGGCCCGACCGTTTCCCGTGCGAACCAAATCATCTTGCGTCAGCACGTCCCCGGCGACGATCAAGGACCACTGCCCACGGCGCTGGGCCTCGACCCGGCCGGTCGCTTCGGTCACCTGAAAGATGCGGCTTTCCACCTCGGGCGCAATCGTCCGAACCTTGGGTGACGCCGGCGACGTCGTGGAAACGACGGGCGGGGAATCGACGCGGGAAGGGCCCGCCAGGCGAACGGCCGCCGTCGCGAGCGCGGCGACCAGGACCATCGCACCCGCGGCGAGCACGACGATGCGCTTCGGCCTGGTCGCGCGGACGGCGGTCGCTGAAGGCACCTTGGCCTCCGGCTGCAGGGCAGGGTCGGAGCGAGGGGCGTCGTCGCTCATGACAGATGCGTTCCTCCGTCGTGCACCGGAAATGTCATCCAAAACGTCGTGCCGCGCCCGATCTCGCTTTGGACGTTGATCACGCCGCCGTGATCCTCGACGGCTTTGTGAACCAGGGACAGGCCCAATCCAACACCGGTCCATTCTTCTTTCGTCGTGAAGAACGGATCGAAGATCCGGGGCAAGTGTTGTGGATCGATTCCGCGGCCCGTGTCACCCACGGCAATCCGCACCAGTTTGTCATCGGGGATGGACGTCTCCACCGTCAATACGCCCCCACCGGGCATGGCGCCGCGCGCGTTCTGGATCAGCTGGATAAAGACCTCCTGAAGCTGGGTGGCGTTGCCGCGGATCAGCGGCGTCGGCATCGCGTAGTGGCGGGCGATCTGGATCCCCGCGGCCGCGAGATCCGCGGGCCCACACAGTTCGATCGAATCCTCCAGGACGCGCGACGGATCAAGAGGTTTGAAATCCTCACCCGCTTGACGCTGCACGAACCGCAACAGGTTGGCGACGATGCGGCGAATGCGCAGTGCCTCCTCCTCGATGTCCTTCACCATGCCCCGCGCGGGGTGACCAGAAGGCAAATCCGTCAGCAGCAACTGGGCCAGGCCCAAAACACCCGCCAGCGGATTGTTGATCTCGTGCGCCACGCCCGATCCCAGTTCGCCCAGCGCGGCCAGCGAGCGCGATCGCAGGAGCAGTTCCTGGGCCTGTCGCAGTTCGCGCGTCTTTTCGTCCACCCGTCGTTCCAGACCCTGGTTCCAATCGAGTATCTCGTCCTTCTGCTTCGTGATTTCCCTTCGGGCGGTATCCAACGCGCCCGCCATCGCGTTGAAGGCGGCCGCCAGATCTCCCAGTTCGTCGTGCGCGCGGATGGCCAGCTTCACGTCCAGGTTGCCCGCCGCGATCTGTCGCGAACCGTCCGCCAACTCTCCCACGCGCCCGGCCAGACGTTTGGCGAAGATGCGCGCGATGACACCCCCTACAATCGCCGAGATCGCGATCCAAAGCAGGGTCGCCATGCGGATGCGGCTAACCGGCAGCAGCGCCGACGCGACAGTTCGTTCAACCACCACTCCGAACGGGTGGGGTAGGCCGGGTACGAAGGCGCCGATGACAGGACCAGCCGAGGTCACATACTCGTCGATGGTCTCCGCCGTGGGGATCTCCCCTTCGTGCACCCCAGGCAATCGTTGCACCGCCAGAACACCACCGTGACGATTGGCGCGCGTGTTGGCAATCAGCCGACCGCGCGCATCCAACAGTTTCACTTCCGTGTCGTTGGTCGTCAGGCCCTCTACGTGCGCCGTAAGGCCGCGCAACGCCATTTCCGCCGCCAGCACCCGCCGTGCCCCCGCGACCGTCTGGGTGAACGCCACCGCCAACACAACGTGGGGGGTTCGTGCGGGACCGCCCAGAAACACCGGTCCCACCCCGATCCCGCGGCCCAGGGCATCACCCAGCGGCGCCATCAGTCCCAGCGTCTCGACATCGCTGGGACGCATCGGCTCGTGCCCCTTGAATGAATCGTACTTGTCCGGGCTTTCCAGGTAGGCGGGCTGTCCAATCAACTCGGCGTGTTCATCGAACAGCGCCACGGCGCAAAACGCGTCGCTTTGGTGATAGACCAGCTGCAGGAACTTCGCGATGCCCTGGGCCGTCGGCGCCTCGTCGCCCGATCGGGTCAGATCGAAAACGCGCGAACCGACCCGCAGCGTGTCCAATAGGTGATCGATCTCGGACGACACATGCTGCATTACCTGCCGCCCCATTTGCAGGCCGTTCTCGTCCACGGAGGCTCGCACCGCAGCCTGACCGATTCGGTACGACGAGTAGCCGTTGATGGCCAGCGGAATGGCCGAAACCCCCAGCGCCAGCAAGGTCAGTTTGGACAGCAGCCTGGGTTTGAACTTCCGCTTCATCTGGTTGTCATCTGGTTGTCATCTGGTTGTCATCCGGGCGTCAGGGTGTCGGCGCCTGGCACTCCGGATCGGTCGTCGGCGTGGTGCCACCGCCGTCCTGATACGTAAACGCCATGGGGAATTCACCGTCGCCCGCGATCGGATCGTAGGCCCAGATCGAAACCGTTCCCATCCCGGGGGGAAGGCAACCGACCACCTTGTTCTGGGCGTCGGCAGCCACGTTGGCGCGGGGGATCACGTTGTAGATCGGTTGGCGGGTATCGCGCGTCGCACCGACATATACGACAACGCCAGGGCGCAAATCGTTGCCCCTGACGGTAACACGAATGCCCCCGCGCATCGGACCGACGGAAGGCTGGATCTCGCGCGGACGTGGTGGCTCAATGTACATGAAGGGATTCTCTCCGAAGGCGGAGCCGGCGGGGGAACGAATCTCGACGACGACGGGCTCGGCACGACCGTGAGGTGGCGTCCACCCCAGGATTGAATGTTCGTCCTGGCCTTCACCGCCGGCGGACGCGCCCACGATGGGAACCCCCGCGATCAGCGCCTGCGTTCCCGGAATGAAGAACCGCCCCCGCACGGCGAACGGCTGATAACCACCCAGCGATCCCTCCGTACCCGAGAAGGACTCGATCGTGGGCACCTTGGCGCGCTGAAGCGGGACCTCCAGCGTGGACTCCTGCCCGGACGTGTCTTGCGCGGTCACGAAGAACGACAGCGGCACCATCGTGGGCTCATCGTCGCCAAGATCGTTCGCCTTGAAGATCGCCAAACAGGTCAGTCGGGACGGCGCCCAGTGACGGATGTTGATGGGAGCATCGATCTTGGGGATCGGGGGGCAATCACCGGTATCGCCATCGCTGGTCGACCAATGAATCGTCGCCACAGCCCCGATGCCGTCGTCCGCGACGATCGCGATACTGGAAATTTTTCCGGCCGGCACGTACGGCGTGGCCCGAAGCGACGGAACGTCAATGGTTGGTGGCGCGGGATCCAGCCCAAGGCTTTCGAAAGCGTCCGGAAACTGGCTGGACTGTCCGTGCTGGTCGACAAGTTCCAGTGAGTAGCGGGCCGCCGCCAGACGGGGTGGGGTTCTGACCCACAGCGAGAAGTCCCCTCCGTCCCATTCCACGGGTTCCAGGCGCGCGGGCTCAAGTCCGTCGATGCCCTCTGGAATCAGGGTCGCCTTCATGGAGGACACGTCCGCGGCCAACCCGCCCCCGGAAACGTCCACGCGCAGGGCGGGCCTGATGGTGCCGGCCTTGATTTGCAAAAATACGGCGCGATCGGTGTACGCGCGTTCAGGCATCACCTCGGTCACCCGCGGCGACGTGGTCGATTGGCCACAGCCAAGTTGTGCCGCCCCCAGCGCGATGATGAAAACAATCTCTTCGCGACCCACTCTAATCAAAATACGCCTCGGTCCGAACCTGCTTCTTGCGGTTCACGCCTCGGGCCACCAGCTCGCGTTTCACCTCGGAGATCATCGCGCCGTTGCCGACCAGGTAGAACGTGGGGGACACAAGACGGGGCAGCTCTTCTATGATCGCCGACGTGATGCGGCCGCGGTGTTCCGTCCAATCAGGTGGCGGCGACGTCAAGAACACGTTCAGGACGCAGTCCGCCTCGCGACACAGGGCCTCGATTTCCGGGCGCACGACCAGGTCTTCCTGGTGACGCGCGCCCCAGTACAGCAGGGATCGACCCGCTCTCGTGGCCGCGGGGCGCTTGCCTAGTTCGGACAGCATCGGCATGACCGCCGCCACGCCGGTCCCGGTGGCGCCAAGGACGATGTCCCCGGGGTGCTCCGCGTCCAGAACGAAAAAACCGTGAGGCCCCGTCATCCGCACCTCGGCCCCCAGCGGCAGATCCAGCAAGAGATGCGAGGCCGTTCCCTCGGGAATAACGCGAACGATGAACCGCAGGCGATCAGCATTTTCGGCCGGGGAGGCAATGGAATAACTGCGCCGTATCACGGCGCCGGATGGGTTCTCCTTCGGGTCTGGACCGACTGTGATCGAGACGAACTGTCCCGCGCGAAAGTTCAAACGTTGGGGGCTGCGCATAGCCAAAACCAGGTCGACGATCTGGGGCGCTATGACTGAACGCGAGACCAGGGTTGCGGTCAGCGCTCCCGACGTGGGCTGTGGCGGGGAGGGTTCTGATTCCGGTCCCGATCCTGACATCGCCCCCATACTACCAAGGCCGCGTCGTGCTAGGTTCCCGGCATGCGAATTCCAACCGTCCTTTCCCACATCGCATCCGTCGGTGCCCGGGCGCTGGTCATCCCCCTGGTGGCCTCCCTAATGGGCGCATCAACGGTTGCCTGCAACAAGAAGAATGACGGACCCCGGCCCGCCAGCATCGCGGCAAACCCCGGTGCGCCAGTTGCCGCACCGGCGGCGGCGCCCCCCGGAGCGGCGGCGGGCGGTGGTGGCACCATCACGGGCAAGATCACGCTCGCCTCCTCCCGCAAGGGTGACGTTACCCCGAACGATGCGGTGTACCTGGTGGCGCGACGGATTCCCGACAACCCGACCGCCCGAGGATCCCTGGTGGCGGTCAAACGTTACACGGCCAGTTCCTTTCCGATCGATTTCACCCTCGGCGCCGGCGACATGATGTTCAAGAACGGCGCTTTCGAGGGGGACCTGACCCTAGCGGTGCGCGTGGACAAGGACGGCGATCCGATGACCCGCCGAAAGGGGGACGTGTTCGGCACGATCGACAAGGTCAAGGTCGGGGCGACAGGCGTGGAGGTCAAACTGGATCAGCTGCAGAAGGAAGATGAATCATTGGCGGGCGGCGCGCCCCCAGCCCCGGGTGGCATGCCGGCCGGGCACCCCTAGGGGGCACCGGGGCAGGACGCGCGACCAATTCACGCCCCGCAGGCGCGCCACCAAAGCACGTTACGAAAATCCCAAAACGGAGAAACTATGCCCGACTACAAGAAACTTCGCGACATGGTCAGCCACCGCGTCACCTTCGAATACGACACCGGGGCCAAGATCGTTGGCTACATCGCGTCGTGCGCCCCCGCCGGTGGGCCGGTGCAGATGGTGATCCTGTCCAAGGTCCAGATGATCGATTCGGACGGTGGCGTCATGGCCAAATACGACGAGCTACCGGTGACCCCAAACAACCTGATTGGATTTCGCATCACCGAGGGTCCGTTGTGAAATGGCTCGCCCTCGTTCTTGCCGCGGGCTGCGCGGGACGGATGGGCGAGATTGTTACCGACCCCGGTGAACTGTCCGATGCGGGTAGCCCAAAAATTTCGGACATTTCCGAATTGGGGGGCCAAGACGTTCTGTTGACCAGCGACCTGACGCCGCCTCCGCCGGGCGACGGCGTGGCGACGGTGGGCGAGGCGTTGTGGGTGCGCGGAAGCGGTTTTGGACGGAGGCCGACGGTTAGCATCGCGGGCCGACCGGTTGCCGTGTTGGCCCGCACCGCGGACGGCGGGCTGGTTGTCCGTGTCCCGGTACTGGCGCCGCCGGGGGCGCAGCAACTGACCGTGACCAACGACCGGGGCGGTACCGCTATTGAATTGGTCATCCGACGCCTGATTGCGGCGCTGCCGTCCCAAGGGGGACGCCTGGCGCTGCTGGACCTGGGTGTTGATGGTCCGCGTGCGGCCGGCGACATACCGGCGGTGGGGCAAATGCTGCGCGTCGGCGCGGATGGTCGCGCGGCGTACGTGCTGGACGCGGCGATCGGCCGCATGACGGTGTTCGAACTGCCGGCGCAGCGCGGTCCGCGCGCGGTTTTTACGCTTGAGCTGAATCAAAAAGATGTCTTGGATCCCGTGGTCGCTTTCGCGGCATCCGCGCAGGCGTCCGCATTGCTGATCGCGCGCGCGCGGGAATTGCTGCTGCTGGACGCGACGTCGGCGTTGCGACCCGTGCGCAGCCAGCCGCGTCCATTGCCGGCTGTGGTTCAAAAAGCGGGCGTGGCGGCGGCGGCGTTGGCCGCGGATGGACGAACCGCCGCGCTTGCCGTCGAGGACGGAAATCGCATCGTCCTGGTTGACCTTGGCAAGCCGGGAATCGCGTCCGTGGCGGCGGAACTGCCGGTCAAGGACGAGGCGCGGGTGCCGGTCATCGTCGACCTGGCTTTTGCCCCGGACGGCCACACGTTGTGGGTCCTGCTGGGCGATACCGCGAAGAGCCGCGCCGTTGGTCCTCAGTCCACGGAGATCGTCGCGGTGCGGATCGAACGCGCGGCTGTCGCCGGCGCTGCCCCGGTGATGTCGATCGCCCGGCGGGTCCGCATCGAAGAGGCAAAATCCCCTGTTCGGTTGAACACGGGACGGGCGCTTCCACTTGCCAGCGGGGCCAGCATTCGGCTGCCGCCCGAACGCGCGACGGTGTACCTGACGGCGTTGGGCCCATCGGGAGTCGCAACCGTGTTTCGCCTGGGCGCCGAGGATCGGGCGACGTCGTTCGTCGAAGTTCCGGGCGTCGCGGGTGCCGCCGATCTGAGTCCGGACGGCCGCTGGTTGTTGGTGCCGGTCGTACAGCCGACGGGACACCTGGCTATTGTCGCCGTCCCCGCCGACGATCGTCCGGGTGAACGTCGGACGGTGGATCTGGGAGCATCATCGGCGGGGGCGACCGCTGTGGGCCACGCCACGCGGTTGCCATCGGTCGCCGCGCAACCGTGAACCGGAGGATTGCGTTCGGTGAAGCGACTGCATGTGGTCGTACGGGGGCGGGTACAAGGGGTTGGTTTTCGGGACGCGACCTGCCGTGAAGCGCAGCGTCTGGGTCTTGCGGGCTGGGTTCGCAACCGTCTGGACGGGGACGTCGAAGTCACCGCGGAAGGGGACGAGGCGCTGCTGCGACAGCTCGAGAATTTCTTGCGCCGCGGGCCGCGCATGGCCAACGTGGCGGGCCTGGATGTTTTCTGGGAAACGGCGCAAAGCGATCTGGTGCCTTTCGAGATTCGATAAAACGAGGAGCCAACATGAGCAGTGCTGACAACACCGGCGTCATCCGATCCGTGTCCCGCGAGGGGCGCAGTTTTCCACCGTCGCCGCCCACGGTGGCACGCGCGCTGTTGGACGATGCCGCCTACCAGACGCTGTACCGGCGATCGATCGACGATCCGGACGGGTTCTGGGCGGACATGGCGAAGAGCGAACTGCTGTGGACGCGTCCCTGGGACCGCGTGCTTGACTGGCAGCCGCCGTTCGCGCGCTGGTTCGACGGCGGCACGCTGAACGTTTCGGTCAACTGCCTGGACCGCCACCTGGCCACGCGCGGCGACAAGATCGCCTTGTTGTGGGAAGGCGAGCCGGGTGACACGCGCCGGTTGACGTACCGGGAACTGCACGCGGAGGTCTGCCGGTTCGCAAACGTGCTGCTGTCGCAGGGGATCGTCGCCGGTGATCGCGTGGCCATCTACATGCCGATGATCCCCGAGGCGATCGTCGCGATGCTGGCGTGCACGCGCGTCGGCGCCGCGCACACCATCGTGTTCGGTGGATTCTCCGCCGATTCGCTGCGCGACCGCATCAACGACTGCGGCGCCAAGCTGTGCGTCACCGCCGACGGCGGTTACCGCAGGGGCAAGGCGTTGCCGTTGAAGGCCAACGTCGATGCCGCCCTGGAGGGGACGCCCACCATCAGCCGGTGCATCGTCGTGCGCCGCACGGGCGAACCCGTCGTCATGCGGGCAGGGCGCGATCTGTGGTGGCACGATCTGGTGCCGGGGGCCAGCGCGGATTGTCCCGCCGCCGATCTGCCCGCCGAGCACCCGCTGTTCATTCTGTATACGTCGGGCACGACCGGGAAACCCAAGGGGATCGTGCACACGACGGGCGGTTATCTGCTGGGCACGCATTTGACGACGAAGTACGTGTTCGATCTGCACGACGATGACATTCACTGGTGCACGGCGGATATCGGCTGGGTCACCGGTCACAGCTACGTCGTGTACGGCCCGCTATCGAACGGCGCGACGACGGTGGTCTACGAAGGCGCGCCCGATGCTCCGGACAAAGACCGCTTCTGGGACATCATCCAGCGCCACGGAGTGACGGTGTTCTACACGGCGCCGACGGCGATTCGCGCGTTCGTGCGCTGGGGAACCGAATTCCCGGACCGTCACGACATGTCGTCGTTGCGGGTGCTGGGCACCGTCGGCGAACCCATCAACCCCGAAGCCTGGATGTGGTACCACGACGTGATCGGCAAGGGCCGCTGCCCGATCGTGGACACCTGGTGGCAGACGGAAACCGGCGCCATCATGATCACGCCGCTGCCGGGCGCCACGACGACAAAGCCCGGCAGTTGCACGCGGCCATTTTTCGGCATCGTCCCCCAGGTGGTCAAACGCGACGGAACGCCGTGCGCGCCGAATGAGGGCGGCTTCCTGATTCTGAAGCGGCCGTGGCCGTCGATGTTGCGTGGCATCCACGGAGATCCCGAACGCTATGCCAAACAGTACTGGTCCGACGTGCCCGGCGCGTACTTCACCGGGGATGGCGCGCGCTGCGACCAGGATGGTTATTTCTGGGTCATGGGCCGCGTCGACGACGTCTTGAACGTCGCGGGGCATCGACTGGGTACGGCCGAAATCGAAAGCGCGCTGGTGTCGTGCCCGGGCGTCGCCGAGGCCGCCGTGGTCGGTCCGCCGCACGAACTGAAGGGGCAGGGGATCTGCGCCTTCGTGACGCTGAAGGCGGGCGTCGCGGCGACCGCCGAGATGAAAAAGACGCTGTCCGATCACGTGGTCCGCGAGATTGGCGCGCTGGCAAGGCCCGACGACATCCGGTTTTCGGACGCGCTGCCGAAGACGCGCTCGGGAAAGATCATGCGGCGTTTGCTGAAGGAGATCGCGACCACCGGCAGCGCGACGGGCGACACGACGACCTTGGAGGACCTGAACGTGTTGTCGCGGCTGTCCGCGGCGCGCGAGGACGACGAGTAGCGCTGAGACTCGCTCGCTTCTGGCTACTTCTCCACCCGCGCCCAGTCCTCGACCTTCAGTTCGGGGACCCTGGTCATGTCGTCCAAGTTCGCGGTGACAAGGATTGCCCCCTCCGCCAAGGCGTGAGCGGCGATCGCCGCGTCGAAGTCCTCGATCCGACTCCCTCTGCGCTCGAGCGTGGCCTTGATCAACCCAAACCGCTCGCTCACCGCATCCGTCCACGGGCTCCTCGCCAGCTCCGTTCGCACAAGATCGAAACGATCCTGCAGCGCTGATCGCCGTTTCGAACGTGGCAGTCGTTCGATTCCATAGGCAATCTCGGCGATGGTCGGCTGTGGGATTGCCGCCTCGCCCTTGTTCAGCGTCCGGAGTCTCTTCACGACTCGCTCATCGCCCTTCATCAGGGCGGAGACCGCGTTCGTGTCCAACAGATATCTCACAGTCGCTTTGCTGCCTTCGACGTGCGCGCCTTCCGAACCGTCCGCAGGAGATCCTCAACGTCCCCCGCCGTCCCTGGGTCGACGTTCGATAGCCGCGCGAAAAAATCCGGCGACCAGTCTGCCCCCCCCTGGATTTCATGCTCAAGCGCTCGCAGGACCAGTTGGTTCCGACTGATGCGCAGCGCGCGCGCTCTCCGGTCAACCGCTGCCAGCAGAATCTTGGGCAAATGCACACTGGTCGCCATGAGTATAGTGACGAGTATACTTGCTAGATGGGGCTACGCAACTCTCCTGGATCCAACTTCAAGTTGTCGCGCGTCCTTCGCGGGATCTAAGAGGGATCGGTCTTGGTCTTGATGACGCGCGCGACGTTGATGAGAGCCTCCTCGAGACCCGCCTCGCAGATCGATCGAAAAATTCCGTCGCTTCCGAAGGCGTCGGTCCACTGCTTGATGCGCACCGCAGGGGTGGCGACGCTGCCGCTTGGCGACGACACACAACTGGAGGCGACGCTGGGTTGCGATTCCATCCCGCCGTTGACCAGGATGAAATCGCGCGGCTCGACAACGTAAGGGGTCGTCGGTCCGGCGATGGCCGCGGCGACGATTGCCCCGGGGGTCGCCTTTAGCGTGCGCAGAAAATCCACGAACCCACTTACGGTCACCAACACGCCATCCTCCGCGGAAACACAGCCGTTCAGCGGTGTCGTTTCCACCACGATATGCGGAGGCCTCCGTCCGTCGCACAGGTGACCGAACTCAGTACAGCGGTACGACTGAAGACCGCCGCGGGGATCGGCCACGCTTATTTCATTGGGATCGAACAAGTACGAATCCGGGAGCACCGAACAATCGTCTTCGTTGGTCAGCATGATGATCGCCAGATAGGCGTTTGCCCGCAGAAAGGCAGCGTTCTCGGGATCCCCGGGATCGAGCGATCTTTGCAGCGCAAGTCGAACCGATTCGAACGGATGCTCGAAGCCGCAGCCGTTGTCACCGACCTGACTTAAGCAAGCGAGCATGGCCGCCAAGTCCCCAGTGAAATTGCTGTGTCCACCCACGGAACGCAGGAAGTGCTGATCTCCCGGCAGCGCCGTACAGGCCGGGTCGTGCTGAAACACTCCGTTCTCATTTCCCGGGCCGTTGGGCGCACATCCGGGTACGTTCCCCCATATACCCGTTCCCAACGACGATGAGACAAGCGCCACGTGAAGATTCGGCAAACCGTACGGGGGCTCCCGCAGGGCGTTCACGAAGGCAGGGAGCGCATCCGCCAGCCTCCGCTGAAACGGCAGCATCCCCGCTGAATTGTCGATCATGAACAGAATGTCGACGTCGCGCGCCAGCGTGTTCGGCAGCCGGCCACCGTATCTGTCGATCCCACCGTCGCCGGCCGACGACGGCGCGGTTTGGTTGTCGCCGCAAGCAAGTTGCATACAAAGCGCGGCGGCCCAAGCGCCACACCGAAGCAGATCTCGAACGTTGTGACGTGGTGCGGTCGTCATAGCTCTGGCGAAACAGTGTGCAACAAGCAGACCCGCGCCCGCCCGCGGGTGAGATGGGCGTTGGGGCCGAAGCCCGTCAATCTCGTTGGCGCAGAGGCAACCAACTTGTCGCACCGTCCACCGCCGCCGAACGCGAGGGATTGGGCGTCCTCACTTGCCCCGTGTCGACGCCCGCCTGATCGCCGGCAGTGGCGTTCGACGCAGCAACACCGGCAGGACGTTCCCCTCGGTGATCAGCTCGAAGTGACCGTACTGCGAACGCAGGGCAAGCACCTTGGCGTCTCGTTGTTCATCGGGAAGTTCGTCGATGGTGTCGGGGATCCTCCGCGCGGTCACGGCGTAGGGCAGGGCGCGTACGAAGGGATCGGCCCATTTCGCCGTGCCCTTCACGACCAGAGTCATCCGGTTGTTGGGCTTCCTGTCCAGCCATGCACGAAATTCAGCTTCGTAGCCGTAAAGGGCATCCACCAGGATCAAGTTGTGAAAGAGGCCATCATCCAACCACGGCACGATGGTCCGGTACGCTCCGGAATGGCCGACCACGATCACGGGCCCGCGTGGCGCGGTCAGACCAGCCCGGCGCAGTGCCGTCGTGATCAGCCGTCGCAAGTTCATCCATGACGACACCTCGTCGGGGCCGGCGGGCGCCTCCGGGACGATGAACAGCGCGTTCCTCCGGCTGGCCACGAACTGCGCCCCCAGCTTGTGTTCGCGCCAGGCGTCGTCGGCGTGCACGTAGAAACCGTGCACATACACCACGATTCCGGCCGTCCGGCGATCGTAGCCGACGGGACGAAACAGGTGGACCGGGCCGCCCTTGATCACGATCCGCTGGTGATTGCCCCGGGCCTTCGCCTCAACCTTCGCGCCTTTGACCGCGACCGGCTTCTCGAAATCCGGCACGGACACGGCCTGGGCGCAAACCAGAAACGCGATGGCTGCCCCGACGGGAATCACTTGTCGGTCGCGCGTCGCGTGATCATCAGGTGGTCGTGTCCGGCGCTGTCCGGATACCCGAAGCGGAAAGCCAGGGGCGCGGCCTCGTCCGCCCACATTCTTCTGAACACCTCGGCCGGACGTTTGCCGCCGCCCAGAAACGGGCCGTCGAATCGACCAAACGGGATCTGTTCGAATCCCGCCGCGCGCGCCTCGTCGGGGGGAAGACCGGTGCTGTCGGAGATCATCCAGACCATGTTCCGCAGGAGGTAGTCGCGGATTTTTCCGAATTCCTTCCACCACAACAGGTAGCTGGCCGCCTTGGTCATCGCGACGATCGGGCCCTTGGCCTCCAGGTGACGCAGCACCGATGGATCCGCCTGAAGGTGCGTATCGTTCAGGTTGACGGCGATGTGGCGAAACACGCGTCGCGGGCCCCCGGCGCGCGGCTGGTACTCGATTTCCATGCTGGCGAAGGGCGATCTCCGCCCGCCGGTTTTCGCGTTGTCCAAATCCCGCGGCATCATGTACACAGGCTCACCCGCATCACCAACGCGAAAAAACCGCGCCGAAACGACGTCGAAATCGTTCAGTGCCAGCGCCACCAACGAATACGTCAGATTCCCGGGCAATCTTCCCCTGGCCATCATGCCCATGTCGGTGGTCTTCGAGTGCCCCACGGAGAAGATGTGATTCACCTTCTTGCGGACGTCGGTCAGGTTCGCCGCCAACTCGCCGGCGGGGATGGTATCGATGCCACGGGGATCGCCGGCCGGCTCCAGAGACAGCGTCGTGATCTCGGAGGCCTTCGGAAACGTCACCAGCGCGGTCAGCAGATCGCCGCCGCCGAACGGATAGACGACGCGCGTCGGAAGATCGGCCGGGACGACCTGTTCCAGAAACGGCCGCGCACGCGCCAGCCAGCGCTTGGTCCATTGTTCGTGCAACGACGCCAGCGCCTTGCAGTGAGTCTC
>JANOJB010000142.1:0-15214 GCA_031407985.1 Pseudomonadota bacterium
AAGACGCGCCAGAAGACGCGCCAGAAGACGCGCCAGAAGACGCGCCAGAAGACGCGCCAGAAGACGCGCCAGAAGACGCGCCAGAAGACGCGCCAGAAGACGCGCCAGAAGACGCGCCAGAAGACGCGCCGGTACTGGTCACGGATCCGGCAGCAGGATCGGCCGCCTTCCGTTTCGGCGCGCGGGGCGGCCGACGTCGATTATCCACATGCCCCCCGCATGATCGACCTCGGCTGAACGATCAGCGTCGCAATTGCAGCTCGGTTGCCGCGCGATCCAAGAGACCATTCACGAACGCGGCCCCCTCGGCTGTGCCGAAGCGTTTGGCCAATTCGACCGCTTCGTTCAGTACGACATTGGTCGGAACCGCGGCGGCGAACTTCATTTCGTACAGCGCCAACCGGATAATGTTGCGTTCGACCAGCGCCATTCGTTCCAATCGCCAGTTGCGTGACAGCTCCTGAACAATTTCGTCCAACTCCGCGCGGTGACCGGCGACACCCAGCACGGTCTCGTCGACGAAACCGCTATCGAAGGACGCCGCGGAAATATGTCCCGCATCGTCCGGATTCCCGGCATCGGGATCGGCCTCCTCCGCCAGGTGATCGAAATACAGACGCACGGCGCGCGCCGCGTCGATCTCGGGACTGACGTCCATCTGAACCAATATTTGCAGCGCGATCTCTCGCGCGCGCCGGCGTGGCCCCGCCATATCGACCCCTACTCCCGGGACGCCCTAGCGCCCGCGGGAGCCTCCGTCCAATTTGGACGCGTCGTCCAACGGCCGGGCAGACAGAATCGCTGTGTAGAGATCCGCCATCTCGATGGCCGCCATGGCCGCGTCGGTTCCTCGGTTGCCGGCTTTGGTACCGGCACGCTCCATGGCCTGCTCGGTTGTGTCGCAGGCAAGGATTCCGCACGTCACCGGGATGTCGGCACCGGCGGCGATCCGCGCGATGCCCGCCACCGACTGATTCACGACCAGATCAAAATGGGGGGTCGCGCCGCGAATCACCACACCAATGCAGATCACGCCGGCAAAACGTCCGGTTGCCACCACCAAACGGGTCAGGCCCGGAATTTCCAACGCCCCTGGACAGCGGAAGATCTCGACGTCATCGACCGAACCGCCGGTGCGACGAACGGCATCCAGCGCGCCTTCCACCAACCGGTCGCCGATCGAATCATTGAAACGCGAAGCGACGATGGCGAACCTTCGCCCGGCGCTGCGCAGGATTCCTTCGTGTGTTTGGGGCATCGCTTGGCGTTCCGTCAGCTCTTCTGTTCGCGCAGAGCTACCACTTTTGCGGCGGCCCGGATAGGCAGACATTCGACGATATCCAGGCCATAACCGCTGGCGCCGACCACGCGACGGGGGCGGTTGGTGATCAGGCGAATCTTGCCGCAGCCCAAATCCACCAAGACCTGGGCACCGAGGCCAAACTCGCGCAGGCGACCGCCAGATGGCGTCGGGACGACAGGCGCCGATGGGGTGTCCACGGAAAGCGGTGACGGCACGGACGGGGGAATCGGCGTGGACGGCGACGGCGATGTCGCCTTGATCCCCGTCTGGGCGGTGAAGTCCGCCAGCAGGCTCTGTCGGCCCCGGGGAAAGACATACAGCAACACGCCCTGCCCCTCGTCTTCGATCATCCGCAGGGGAAGCGTGGCCGGTGTGGCCGAGGGATCGCTGGAAATTCCGAACACGTCACGGAGCACATTCGCGGTCTGGACCCGAACCAGCGTCGGCTGGTCGGGACGCGGCTGGCCCAACACCAACGCCAGGTACTCGGTGTCCTCGACGTCGGTCGTGTACACGCAGACGCGAAAATCCGAGTTCAGCCCCGCCAAGGCAGGTCGAATCGTGGACTCGACCGCGCGATGTACCAGTTGCTCCTGCGACAACCTGTATTCGATCAGATCCGCGATCTTCAGAATCGGGAGCCCGTGTGTGGCCGCGATCTCGATCAGATCCGGCATGCGTGCCATCTCGCCGTCGTCGCGCATGATCTCGCAGATCACGCCGGCCGGCTCGCAGCCCGCCAGACGCGCCAGATCCACCGACCCCTCGGTGTGACCGGAGCGGACCAACACGCCCCCCCGGCGCGCGCGCAAGGGAAAGGTATGTCCGGGGGTGACCAGATCCTCGGGCTTGGCGTCGCGGGCCACGGCGGCGCGAATCGTCTCGGCGCGTTCGCGCGCCGAAATGCCGGTGGTCATCCCGCGGCGGGCATCCACACTGACCGTGAACGCGGTCGACCGCGGCGATCGATTGTCGGAGGCCATCATCGGCAATCCCAATCGCGCGACGCGTTCCTCCGTCAGCGACAGACAGATCAGACCGCGGCCGTGGCGCGCCATGAAATTGATCGCCTCGGGCGTCACGAAATCAGCCGCCATGGCCAGATCGCCCTCGTTCTCGCGATCCTCATCGTCGACCATGATGACCATGCGGCCGGCGCGGATCTCGGCGATGGCATGTTCGACGGCGGCGATGCGGTCGGTCACCGGCGCGCTCATGGTCGCGGTCCCTGCGCGCCGATGTAGTGCGCCATCAGATCACCGACGTACTTCGCCACGTGCTTCGCGATCAAATCAGCCTCCAGGTTGACGCTCGCGCCGACCGGGCGCTCCGCGAGTTGGGTGACCGCGACGGTGTGCGGCACCAAAGTTACGCCAAAGCGGTTTTGGTCCATCGTATTGATGGTCAGGCTGACACCGTCGACCGTGATTGAACCCTTTGACACGAGGTAGCGTGCCAGGTCGGGGGGAGCCAGGATTTCCAGTTCGCGGGCCTCCCCGGTCGCGCGCGACGCGACGATCGTGCCGACACCATCGACGTGCCCGGCCACGATATGTCCGCCCAGCGCGTCGCCCACCGAGAGGGGCCGTTCGAGATGGACGCGGTCGCCGATGTGGCGCCGCCCCAGCGTCGTGCAGGCCAGCGTCTCTGGGCCCAGATCCGCGGCGAAACGTCCGGTCGATCGATCAACAACCGTCAGACAAACGCCGTCGACCGCGATGCTGGCGCCAAGCGGCAGCTTCTCGACCGGCAGCGTCGTGGACACGACCAAACGGCGCGCGGCCGTCCCGTCACCCAGTTCGACGATGGTACCGACAGATTCAACAAGTCCTGTGAACATGAAAGGGCGCGCATTATAGCAGGCAGGCGCGGGAACCCTGGCGGCAAGATGGTCGCGGGTGGCATCGCCGTTTTACCTTCCCAGAACATCCGCCGTGACCAAGAGATCACCGTCCAACCTGCGCACGATCAATGGTCCCAGGGCAAGGGCATCGTTCACGCCCCGGCCAACACCCAGCGCCACGGGGACGCCGCCTCCGAATAGAATCGGCGCGGTGAAAAACGCAATCCGATCCACCAGACCGGCGGCGATGAACGCGGCGTGAACCTCGGCGCCTCCCTCCACCAGCAACGATTGAATGTCGCGTTTCGCCAGCGCGCGCAGCACGTCGCCCACGTCCAGTCGACCCGAACCCTTGGGTCGCTCCGGCAGCAGGTCGACCTCGGCACCCGCCGTCCGCAATGCCTTCGCGCGTGCCGCCGACGCACCCACGCTCCCGAGTACCAACGTTCGTGCTCCGGACACCGGCGCCAACACGACCGCGTTGGCTGGAATGCGAAGGTTGCCATCCAGGATTACGCGGAGCAGCGGCGCCTGCGCCACGCTCCGTCCGGCGCGACCGGGCAAGCGCACGGTCAAACGTGGATTGTCCGCCCGTACCGTCCCGGCGCCGACCAGAACGGCGTCGTGCCCGGCCCTCAACTCATGCGCGGCCTCTCGAGCCGCCGGGCCCGTAATCCAGACCGGCGCCGCCTTCGGGCGCGTCGTTCCGTCCGCGATGAACCCATCCAACGTAGCCGCGACCTTCAACGTCACCAGTGGCCGCGATTCGCGCACCCACACGAAGAACGGGCGGTTCAACGTACGACATTCGTCCTCAAGACCTCCGACGTCGACGCGGATCCCGCGCCGGCGCAGGCGCGCGATCCCGCGTCCGTTCACCAGCGGATTCGGATCGCGCACACCAACCACGACGCGCGACACACCGGCGGCGATCAGCGCGTCAGCGCAGGGCGCGGTGCGCCCGGTGTGACAACAGGGCTCCAGGTTGACGTAGATCGTTGCGCCCGCGGCGTGTCCGCCTCGTTTCGACAGCGCCGCCAACGCGTTGATTTCGGCGTGCGGCTCTCCTGCCCGGCGATGAAAACCCTCGGCCAGCAAACGCCCGCCACGGACCAGCACAGCGCCCACCATCGGATTTGGTCTTGTCGATCCGCGTCCCCGACGGGCCAGCGCCAGGGCGCGCCGCATCCAGCGCCGGTCGCCGTCCTCACCAGCCGACCGGCGACTCACCGCCGTGGACCCCCTCGCGCATCCACCAGTGTCTTCAGTTCTTCCATCAGTTCGGCCACGTCCCGGAACGATCGATAGACCGACGCGAACCGCACGTACGCCACGTCATCCATGTTGCGCAGAACCGCCATCACCGCGTCGCCGATGCGCGAGGATGGGACTTCCTTTTCGCCCGATTCTTGCAATTCGCGTTCGATGCGATCCACCGCGCGCTCGATCGTCTCCAGGGAGACCGGCCGTTTGGAGCAGGCCTTCTTCAGTCCGTTGAGGATCTTCGTGCGATCAAAAGTCTCTCGGCGGCCGTCCTTCTTCACGACCATGGGAAGGATCTCGTCGATCCGTTCGTACGTCGTGAAGCGCCGGGCACAACCGACGCATTCGCGGCGACGGCGAATGACCTGCTCGTTGTCGGACGGCCGTGTGTCGACCACCTTGTCTTCGATGGCCGAGCAAAAAGGGCAACGCATGGCGAATTCGCCCTGGTGTTTAACACGCGGGGAATGTCAGCTGAATCGGTCCGACATCGGGGGGCGGTCGGGGGGGGGACCATCGGTGGTCTATCGGTGGTCTATCGGTGCTCCATCGGTGGTCCATCGGTGGACCATCGGGGGGGCACGCCGAGGGCGCCTGTTGTATGGTCTCCCGCGATGTCCGGATCACCGATTGCTTCACCGCACGAACTGCATTTCACCGTCAACGGGGAGGTCCGCACCGCGTTGCCGGGCACCACGGTCGCGACCCTGATCGCCGGGATGGGAATCGATCCCGCCCGGGTGGCCGTCGAACGCAACGAAGAAGTCGTTCCCCGCGGAACCTGGGCCGGCGCCGCTATCGGCGATGGAGATCGGATCGAGATCGTCGCGTTCATCGGGGGCGGTTCGGGCGGCGGCTCGGACAGCGGCTCGTCGGATGATCCCCTGGTCATCGCGGGACGCGCGTTCGGCTCGCGCCTGCTGGTCGGCACCGGCAAGTACAAGTCGATCGAAGTAGGTCGCGAGGCGATACTGCGATCCGGCGCCGAAATCGTGACCGTGGCGTTGCGTCGCGTGGAGTTGACGCCGGGAAAACCCAACGTGCTGGATACCATCGATCGCACGCGCCACACGATCCTTCCCAACACCGCGGGCTGTTACACCGCCGATGATGCCCTGCGCACCTGCCGCCTTGCACGCGAACTGGGCATGGGCGACATGGTCAAACTGGAGGTAATCGGCGATCCCCAGACCCTGTTTCCCGATGGCGACGCGACCCTGCAGGCGGCTACCATCCTGGTCAAGGAAGGATTCATCGTTCTGCCCTACTGCCTGGATGACCCCATCCTGGCGCGCAAACTGGAGGACGCCGGCTGCGCGGCCATCATGCCGCTGGCCGCTCCGATCGGTTCGGGCCTGGGCATCCGCAACCCCTACAACATTCGGATCATCCTGGAGCGCGCGAAAATCCCCGTGATCGTCGATGCCGGTGTCGGCACCGCGTCCGACGCCGCCGTCGCGATGGAACTGGGTTGCGCGGGCGTGTTGATGAACACCGCGATCGCCGAGGCGAAGGATCCCTTGCTGATGGCCGAAGCGATGCGCGACGGCGTGATCGCGGGACGAAAAGCTTTCCGTGCCGGGCGCATGCCGCGTCGCCTGTACGCCAACGCGTCGTCGCCGCTGGGCGGCCTGATCGAGTAGGCCGGTGTCCGCCGCAGGGCCCGCTCCGCGCGTCTACCTGGTGACCGATCGCCACGCGACCGGTGGGCGTCCGCTTCACGAAGCCATCGACGAAGCCATCGGTCAGACCCAACGGGCGCTGTCGAAGACCAACCAGCCGCCGTCCGCCTTGGCTGTGCAACTCCGCGAGAAGGATCTCACGGGGCGTCCCCTGTTGGATCTCGCCCGCCGATTGAGGGCGGTGACCGCCACGGCGGGGGTTCGCCTGTTCATCAACGATCGCGTTGACGTCGCGCTGGCGGTGGGGGCCGACGGTCTGCACCTGCCCCGTGGCGGACTGACGGTGGACGACGTGGTCACGATCGCGCCGGCCTTGCAGATCGCGCTGTCGACCCATTCGGTCACCGAGGTCGCGCGCGCGGCTTCCGATGGCCGCGTTTCCTTCGTTGTCTTCGGACCGGTTTTCGACACCCCGTCCAAGCGGCGGTTCGGCGCCGCCCTGGGGATAGACGCGCTGCGCGCAGCCTGCGCGAATGCGATTCCCGTTCTGGCGATTGGAGGCGTGAACGCATCAAAAATCGCCCCCTGCCGGACCGCCGGCGCATCGGGAATCGCCTGTATACGCGCGGCGTTGCGCAACAAGGGTGACAGATCGGACGTTTCGGGGTTTTTCGAAGCGATTGAAAGCACTTGACAGCTTTTTATGCCCTTGTACCTTCGCTGGCCTGGATTCCGTGGCTTTGGCGGCGGAGTAGGAAACTCAATGTTCGAGGAGGGTAGTAAATGGCAACTGGCAAGGTGAAGTGGTTCAACGACGCGAAGGGTTTTGGTTTCATTGCTCGTGACGACGGTCCGGATGTCTTCGTGCATCACTCGGCTATCGTCGCGGAAGGATTCCGGTCGTTGAGCGAGGGGCAAGAAGTCGCCTTCGATATCGTCGAAGGACCCAAGGGACTCCAGGCGGCCAACGTCCGTAAGGGATAGTGCCGCGTTCCCAATAGACCGCCCGACACCAATCGTGTGTCGAGCAAGATAGTCGAGCAAGATCAAAGACCGGGCGTCAACGATGCCCGGTCTTTTTCGTTTCTGAATCACCGTCGCGATTCGGTCAGGACGAACCGGGCCAGATCGCCGATTTCCTCGGGCGTCAACTTGGCCGCGAACCGAGGCATCTTCGCCTTCTTGCCGTACAGGCGCCCGTCGGTGGAATCCGCAATGACGTCGATCACGTAGGCCAGCGTGCCGCGGCCCTTCAGATTAGGCCCGGCGTTCTCGGTCTCCCCATCCCGATCGTGGCATGAATCGCAGTCTTTCTCGGAGAACAACCCTTCGGCCCGTTCGACGGCCGCCCTGTCGATGTCCTTTGCGCCGGTCTCCGCGTAGATCAGTTCCGTCAGCGCGCCCAGTTCGTCGGCGGTTCCTTCCACGGGTTTCATCCCCTTGTCGATCTTCGCGCCGCGCATGAAGACGGGACCATCCGGATCGCGCAGAAACGCGCCAATCCAGGCGCGCGAGTTGTAACCCTTCAAATCGGGCCCTTCCCTGCCTCCCTCGCCCGAGAAGCCGTGACAATTCCCGCAGTGCTCGGCGAATAGCTCGCGCGCGCGGAACGACGGATCGTTCCGATACACCGCCATTCCACCCTCGGGAGACACGCCTTGCTTGGCCAGGGCCCGCGCCAAACGCCCACGCTGGGCTGCATCAGCCCGCGACTGCCGGAACGATTGATCGTGCCTATCGTGCCGCAACGGCAGGTATCCCAACACCCCCAGCGCCAACGCGCCCACCAGCGCGCCCGCAAGCACCGCCGCACGACGGCGCGGATCGCGGCTGGGCGCGCGATCCAACCAGGGAAGCCCCGCCAACACCAACGCCCCGATACCCGGGATCACCATCGTCGCGATCATCTCCAGAGATCCTTCGAAGTACGTTCGGAGCTGGTACAACGGCAGCGCGTACCATTCCGGTCGCGCTTGATAGGCGCCTGATGGATCCACGGGGCCGTCCAGATTGGCCCCGTGGGTCTTGATCACGATCAACGCCAAGACGGCGAAGGTCGCGGCACAGGCGGTCATGTTCCGAACCGCCTGATGCGGCCAGTAGGACTGCGTGTCCCGCGCCAAGATCGCCTCGTCGGTCCCCCAGCGGGGCGTCACACCGTGCCGCCGCACCAAGAGGACGTGCACGACAAACAGGACGACGATCACCGACGGAAGTAGGTACGTGTGCAACGCATAGAAATGCGTGACCGTGTAGTTGCCGTAGGAATGGCCTCCCTGAAGCAACGTCTGCAACCAGGGCCCCAGGTAAGGCACGGTACCGATGATGCTGGTCTCGACCTGCTTGGCCCAGTACCCCTGTTCATCCCACGGCAGGCCGTATCCGGATAGCGCGAACAAGATCAACAGGCCCATCATCGCGAGGCCGATCAGCCAGTTCATTTCCCGTGGCGCCTTGTACGCCCCGAAGATCAGCACCTGCGCCAGGTGAACACCCGCAAGGACGATCATCGCGGAGGATCCGAAACTGTGCAGGCCGCGTATGAACCAACCCAGGGCCAGCGTGTCCTGAATGAACGCGGTCGATGCCCAAGCCGCGCTGACCGACGGCGCGTAGTAGGCCGCCAGCAGAACACCGGTGAAGAATTCCAGGGCTAACAGAAATGTCAGAACCGCGCCAAACACGTACCACCAACGCGCGCCGCCCGGGATCGGCTCGTCGACGATCAACCTGACCAGCGTCGAGTATCCCGTCCTGTCATCCAGCCACGCGGCGACACGCGCCGACAGGGGCGCCGGGGGGCGCCGCGCGGCCGATCGCCGCGGAAACTCCTTGGTCGCGCGAACGGCCTTCGGGCCCGGGCTCTCATCTCCCGTCATCCGATTGGCTCTTTCTCTTTGACCGCGACCTTGAACCGCTGATAGCGCACCCGGATCTCGGTGGCGGTCGTCGCCACTTCCAATTCGTCCAGCCCGCGCGGCGACGGGCCGTACAGACACCGACCGTCCAGGCCGAAACCAGAATTGTGACAGGGACAGTGGAACTTCTCGGACTTTTCGTCCCAGTCGATACCGCAGCCCAGGTGCGGACACACCGTCGAAAACGCGCGCACACGGCCCTCGGGCGTCCTCATCAACCAGGCCGCCCCCAACTTCATCCGATCGATTCGCGTCCAGCCGTCGCGTCTCTGGCCGTAGACGTTCACGCGTAGGGGTCTTCCCGGCCGAACGTCGTCGGGCGCGGCGACGCGAACTGGTTCCTCGCCGCCGCTGACGGTCTTCGTGCGAAGTGGGTGCGCCAAGAAGCCCAACCCCGGAATCGACGCGGCAGCCCCCACGACCACCCCGATGGCGCCCGCCAACAGCCCGAGAAAACTCCGCCGCGGTCGCGGGTGGTCAGCCATCGGTCTGTTGCAATCCCCCTCGCGGAGATTGCCCCGAACGTTCGCGACGGTCAATTTCAGTGCGTCGACCTGAACCGCAGTCGCCGCGTCGACCTGAACATCAGTCGCCTGGTTCGTTGTCCGCCTTGGTCGGCCTCAGTCGTCCCCGCCAAGCCAATCGGTCCGAATCTCGGGCCCCAACCTCGCGACGATCTGTTCACGAAAGCGCGTTTTCAGCTTGTCGGCGATTTGCCCCATGCGCTGTTTCGAAACACCGAAACGCGAGCCGATTTCGCCAAGGGAAACCGGCTCGGTGGCAGCCAGATGTTCCCGCCACACCGCGCGCTCCCGGTCATCCGCCAGGGACGCCGAAAACTCATCCATGACCTGGTGCAACGCGCCCGACATCTCGGCCGACGCCGCCCTGTCCTCGGGGGACGCCTGCTCAATCGGAAGCCGCTCGGACAATGAATACCTGGTCTCGCCATCGCCACCCGACGCCATCGGATCGAACGAGATCTCGCGCGAATCCAGGTGTCTGCCGACCTCGGCCAGATCCTGTTCGTTGACGTCCAGTTTCGCCGCGAGCAACTTGGGCGTCGGTTCGAAGCCCGACGCGATCAATTTCTGACGCTCGCGTTCCAGACGAAAGAACAGCTTGCGGCCGGCGCGGGTGTTGCCGACGTGGATCAGCCGCGAGTTTGTCATCAGGAACTTCAGCACGTAGGCGCGAATCCAGTACGCGGCGTACGACCCGAACCGTGGTCCCAACGTCGGCTCCCAGCGCTTGACCGCCTCCATCAGGCCCACGCTGCCCTCCTGGAAAAGATCCAGGATGTTCGCCCACGCACGCCGGTACTGATGCGCGATGGCCACGACCAGACGCATGTTGTGCACCACCAGGCGGCGGGCCGCGTCCATGTCGCCACGCTCGCGCACGGCGCGGCCAAGCTCGCGCTCATCGTCCTCCGACAACCGGGGATAGCGCCGAATCTCGGCGATGAATCGTCCGACGGGATCGCGCGGGTACGTGGCCGGTGAGGCCGGTAGGGGCCGGGGATCGGGTGAACGCGGCGCCAGCTGCTTCCCGTCATCCACTTCCACTTCCACATCCACATCAATCAGTCCGGCACGGGATGCGCCGGACGACGCCGATTCCAGCGCCTCCTGCTCGATCTCCGCCTCGTCCATAGGTGCGTCGGGTGGGGATGAACCGTCACCATCGTCTTGCCCGCCGCCGGACACACCGGGGCTGGCGGCGGCGGGCGCGCGCCGACGCGGGGAACTGGCGGGGGCGCGTCTGGTATTCGTCATGGGGCGATCCGGTCGAATAGTATGCCCCGGCAGGAAGCAGTCCATGCGATTTCCCATCCCCCTGGTCGCTGGTTTTGTGGCGATTGTCTTGACGCCGGCCGTCGCTTGCCGACGACAACCCACCGGTAGGACCGCGGACGCCGGATCCTTGGCAGTGACTCCACCCGGCGAGACCAAGGCCGATCGGGGAATCCACATCGCGTTGCTCTACTCGTCGAACCTGCAGGGTGAATTCGAACCCTGCAGCTGCCCTTCCCACCCGGTGGGTGGCCTGGTCCGCCGGTCGACGGTCAACGATCGGGCACGCGCGGAGACGGACGGTGTGTTGATCGTCGACGCGGGGGACATGTTGTTGCCCGAGGTGTTCCACGGAAGGAACCTGCAACCACCCCACCCGACCGAGGTGATCCGGAGGGCGCGGCTGATCCTTGGGGCGTACGCGCGCATGGGTGTACACGCGATCCTGCCGGCCGAGCGGGATCTGGGGATCGGCCCCGCCCGCTTGAAGGACCTGCTGAAGTCCCAGCGCGTCCCCGCGGTGGCGTCGAACCTGTTCGATCGAAAGGGCCAGCCGGTGTTCGATCGTGATCGGATCGTGACCATCGCGGGAATACCGATCGGGATCTTCGGTCTGGTTCAGCCACAGCCCCAGGACCAGGAGCTGTGGACGAAGTGGGAGATCCGCGCAACCGATCCAACCACCGCCGCGCGCGAGGAGATCGCCTCCCTGAAAGCACGAGGGGCAAGAATGATCGTCGCGCTGCTTCACCTGGGGCCGGCGGGCGCCGCGCGGAAGCTGTTGGAGGATGCCCCGGGGATTACGTGGGCGGTTCAGGGTCACGCGGGCCGGCAGCTGGAAACACCGGAAACCGTGAGCGGTGCGCGCCTGGTCGAGGCGATGACCATGGGAAAACAGGCGGGACGCCTGGACATCCACGTCGTCGATGGAACGACGTCGTTCAGCGATCGGGGCGAGCGCGCCCAGGTGATCGGCATCGTCGAGGACCACCGGCGTCAACTGGTGGATCTCGAACACCGCGCGAACCAGGACAAGACGAATCAGCTACGGGACTACTACAAGTTGCGCCGCGATGGGTTGACCGCATCGATCGTGAAGGAGCTGGACCTGATTCGCAGACTTCCTACCTCGGTCAAGGGCAGCTGGTACGAGAACCGGATCATTGCCCTGGACGATTCCATCCCCGATCACCCGGGAATTGCCTTGCTGGTCGCAGGCTACACCACCGAGAGCGCGCGTCGCGCGGCGGCCGGCCTGCCGGTCGGCATCACCCTGCGGAATCCGAGCGACCCCGTTGTTCATCCACCGCCGGGCCCCGGCTACGGCGCCAAACCCTGACGCCCACCACAGCGTGAACTCGACGGCGCCGTGGATGATCTCCTATAGTGCGGCGTATGCGGCGATCTTGGTCGGGGCTTTGGGTTCTGGCGAGCGCGGTCGGTGTGATGTTGCCGTTGCCCGCGGGGGCGATGCCCTTGCCGCCCCAGTCGGGAGCGACCCCGGAAAGCCAGGCCTCCCCGTCCACGGTCACCCCTTCGGGAACCGAGCCCGCGCCGGCAGGCAATGTCCCCACGTTCGAAACATTGGCGCGCGCGGCGGCCCCGATGGCCGATCTCGGAACGCTCCTGGCCCCGTTCGCGGGTAAGTGCGACGGGGAAGCCCGCGACCTTGATCGTATCCGCTGCCGCGCCACGCGCGCCTACCTGCGCAAGGTTATCCCGCGGCGATCATTCTGGGCGGTGGTGGACGATCCCGCGACGATCGCGGTGTCGCCCTTCGACGCCGGCATCAGGGGTTACCACTTATCGGTCGCGGGATGTCTGGCCTGCACGCGGCCGGTCACCGTGGGCCGCACCAACGAGAAACGACTGATCACGTTGAAGGCGCCCGAAAAAGAAGGCGAGTCGCTGCGCGCCGCCGTCGAGATCGGCCGCAATTCGGTCGCGTTCAGCAGCCTGCCCGAAGCCAAGACCTGGTTGGACGAAAGCCGGCCAGATCTCCGGACACAGTTCGTTTTTCAACCCGCCGACACGGAATGGAGCTTTGGCCCCAGCCGCGGCTACGCGTTGAAACTGTTGGGCATGCGCGTGTTCAACCGTTGCACGGGCGAAATCCTGGTTTCGCGTCCGCCGTCGACCGGGATCGCGGACATGCCCGGCATGGAGGAAGGTTGCAAACGTCGCAAATCCGCCAGCGATGCCGATTTGAACAAGGCCCCGCCACCAGGAATGTCCGACCAACTGACCAAGAACGAAATATCTTTAGCGATGAGCATCATCCGGCCTCAAGTCTTCGCGTGTTTTAAGCAATTCAAGGTGCCTGGCTTGGCCCAATTTGACTTCGTGGTCGCCGGCAACGGTACGGTCATCAGCCTTCGACTGAGCGGCGCGTTTTTCGGCACGCCCACTGGTTCATGTTTGATCGAGGCGGGTCAGAACGCCCGCTTCCCGCGCTTTGCCCGGGCGCGCCAAACGTTCGTGTACCCGTTCTTCCTGCGCGAGTAGTCGCAATGCCGTCGTCCCGGGTGGCAGCGGATATTCCCCCGCCACGCTGGCTATCGGCTACGCCGCACCGAACGACGAACGACCAAGAGGATCAGAACGCCCAGGCAGGCATACGCAAACAGATCGCCGACTGAGGCGTAAAGACCACCCCGATCCAACAGCGCCGTCTCGGCCAGAAGCGACACTGGCGCCGGCGGAGGATCCGTATCGGGATCGGCGGCAGGCCCCGACAGACGGACCCGTCCGACGGCATCGATGTGCGCGGACACGCCGGTGTTTACAGCGCGCACCATGTCCAGGCGGTGTTCGACGGATCGAAACACGGACAGTGCCAGGTGTTGATACGGCTCAGAGGTTTTGCCGAACCACGCGTCGTTGGTGATGTTGACCAGCAGATTGGGATCCAACGCGGCGGTCAGGCGGGTGAACCCCGGCAGGATGTCCTCGTAGCAGATCAACGGCCCTAGTCGAAAATCCCGGCCCTGGTGGCGGAACAGGAACACGCCGGGGCCAGTGCCGCGGTTGAAGTTCGACGCGTCTGGAAAGACATCTGTGAACCACGGGATGTAATCGTAAAAAGGAATGTACTCGCCGAAGATCAGCAGAAACACCTTGTCGAACTGGCCCGTGATTCGACCGGCGTCGTCCATCATCAACGCCGTGTTGTACGGGTAGCGTTCCTTACCGGCGCGCGGCTCTGCTGATCGCGTCACGGCACCGAACAACACCGGCGTGCGCAGATCGCCGCGCACGCGACGTGGATCGCCGACCGGAAAATCCTCGGTGCGTTGACGATCGATCGCATAGGGATACGACGATTCGGGCCAGACGATCAGATCGGCGCCCCGTTTGGCCAGCTCGATCGACTGATCTTGGTGCAGGCGCAGCAACCGGTCGGCTTCGCGCGGATCCCACTTCTCGCGAATACCGACGTTGGCCTGCACGATGCCGACCTTGGCCTTGGGGGCGGCGGCGCGCCGGCTGTCGATCTGGGCGATGCGCGCGAAGCCGTAGACCAACACGGCCGCGACGACGGCGGCGGGAATCAACAGGTGACGGCCGGCGATCCGCGAGACCGCCAGCGCGTTGGATTTTTCGCGACGGGCCGTCAGTGCCGCACGCCCCGCCTCGTAGATCGCCCCGGTTACCATCACCATCACGAACGACACGCCCATCGGCCCCGAGAGATCAGCGATCTGAATGACCGGCGGCACCCACGCCTGCGAGATCGCCAGATAGAACGGAAAAATCTGCGGAACCAGCAGTTCGATCGCGACCATCACCAACGGCGCCAACACCGTCAGGCGCACGTCGGGGCGCCGCAGTGCCAGACGATGCACGCCCCAGGACCACAAACCAAATTCCAGGCCCTGATAGGTGGTCAGCAGCATCATGATGGGGATGGCCTCGACCGCGGGCATGTGGCCAAACCGTTCCAGCAACCCCTGCATCCAATAGAACGCGGCCGTGTTCGCCAGAATGCCGGTGAACCAACCTTGCAGGAACGCGCGACGTGGGGTCGCGGCCGTCACCGCCACGTGCAGCGCGGGCAGCAGGCCCACCCACATCAGCGGCCACAGGTCGAACGTCGGCACCGACAACACCATCAGCGCCGCCGAAAGCGCTGACAGGAAAAGTCGGGTCGCAAGCCGCATGTTGCGCGGGGAGGTTACATCAAGGTCCCGTTGGGTCGCGATCGACGATTCTATCGAAGCACGACGCCGCGGAAACGCACCGTCCGATGAGCTCACTCCACGGGTACGACGAGACTCACTTGCGGGAATGTCGCGGACATTTTCGAACGCACCTCCGCGTCCAAGGTCAGAAGCGCGGCGCCGCGAGCGAGGGCCAGGGCCACGTAGACCGCGCCGTAGGCCCGCAAGTGGGCCGCGCGCGCGACCTCGGCCGCCTGATCGACCAACGACGCGCCGATCGCGATGGCATGAAAACGTGGACCCGACACC
>JANOJB010000174.1:0-31936 GCA_031407985.1 Pseudomonadota bacterium
CCGCGCGTCGGCAGTGATTAGCGCCAACTACACCGGGCTGGTTCCTGACACATTCAAGTCGGGTGCCGAGGTGGTGGCCAAGGGGACCATCGGTCAGGACAACGTGCTTCAGATTTCTCCCGACGGGATCATGGCCAAGTGCCCGTCCAAATACGACGCCGCGAAGGCGGGCAGCAATCCGGCCGCCGCCGCTGCCGCCGCTCCGGCCGCCTCGGCGCTTACCGGTCCTGGCGCCCCCACGAAGACGCCGCAGCTTTAGGTTCGAGGCGCCGCGCGGCGTGGGCGACGCACGCGCGGCGAGCGCGGAACGTCGTATGTCGTACGCGCGGCAAACGCGGGACGCCGTATGTCGCACGCGCGTCGCGCGGTGGCGGTGCGGTTCGAACGATCGCCACCGCGCGCGCCGTTGCGAGTTGCGACGCAAGGCCGCGGACGGCCTCGCGCCACAACTCGCCCTGGATTCGGAGCGAGCGCGTGATATGCGCCTTGATGAGCGGCGCGCACCTCGGAAGGAGCGAGCGGCGCACACCTCCGAGGGAGCGCGTGACATGCACCTCGGAGAGATGAGCGGCGCGCACCTCCGAGGGAGCGAGCGGCGCGACGGCTACTTGGTCGTCGTGAACTTGTGGATCATGTTGTGCGTGTACGTCTGTCCGGGTTTCAGGATGACCTGATCTTTCCAGGCCGGAACGTTGATGGCGTTCGGGAATTGCTGGGTCTCGATGCACAACGCGCTGTACTGGGCGTGGGTGCGTCCCTTGCCCTTGGTCGTGCCGTCCATGAAAATGCCGGCGTAGAACTGCACGCCAGACTGGTCGGCGTCGACGGTCATCACGCGGCCGGACTTGGGATCCTCGAGACGCGCGACCGGCCGCATCTTCTTGGGATCGCCGTTGACGATCCAGTTTGAGTCGTAGCCGATGGGCGCATCCATCCCGGGCGACCCGGCCGCCTTCAAGTCCTTGCCGATGAGCTTCGGCTTGGTGAAGTCGAACGGTGTGCCCGCGACGGGCGCCACCTTGCCGTCCGGCGGGAGGCCGGGCGTGTACTTGTCCGCGAAGAGCGTCAGCTTGTGGTCCTGGATATCCCCTTCGGTTGAACCGTGCAGGTTGAAGTAACTGTGGTGGCACATGTTGACGATTGTCGTCTTGTCGGTCGTCGCCGACATGTCCACCTTCAGCTCGTTATCGTTTGTGAGCGTGTAGACGGTCGTAGCGGTGACGGTTCCGGGAAACCCCTCCTCGCCGTCCTTGGAAACGTAGGTCAGCTTCAGCGCCGGCCCATTCGGCGTCTCCTGCGGCTCGGCGGTCCAGATCACCTTGTCCCAACCCTTCTTGCCCCCGTGAAGGTTGTTCGGGCCGTTGTTCGCCGCCAGCTTGTAGGTCTTTCCCTCCAGCGTGAACTGGGCGCCGGCGACGCGGTTGCAGATCCGGCCCACGGTGGCTCCGAAGTACGGCGTCTTCTTGACGTAGTCCGCGACGTTGTCGTAGCCGAACACGATGTCGCCAAGCTTGCCCTTCTTGTCGGGCACCTGGAGCTCGTTGACGATGGCCCCGTAGTTGGTGATCTTGGCGATGAGGCCGTTCTTGTTGGTCAGCGTGTAAAGGCTGACCTCCTTGCCGTCCACCTCGCCCCACTTGGCCTGGTCGATGGCCTTGACGGCCGCCTTCTCGCCCGCCGCTCCCTTGCCCTTGGCCTTTTTGTCGACCTTGTCGACCTTCTCCTTGGCCCCAACCGCGCCTCCGGCAAACAGCATCGCCGCCGCGCCAATCAGTGCCGGCCAGGTTCCCATGTGCAGGTTTCTTCGCATGATCGTCTCCCCTGTTTGGTATTGCATGATTTTGAAAAGTGACTACCTAACCCTCCCACGGTCCATCAGATACGACGGATGATCGGGGATTTTTAGTCGCGATCAGTTGTATCTGAGACCGTCGACAGCCCTCATGCGGCTGGCCCGCAGCGACGGATACAGCGTCGCAAGGACACAGATCGCCAACGTCGCCGCGGCCACGGCGATGATTTCGCGAGGTGTGATGTCGACGGGCAAACGGCCGATTAAATAGACCTTGGGATCCAGCGGATAGCCGTAAAGCTGCGCCAGGCCACAGACCATCAGGCCGTACGCTATCCCTAGCGCGGTACCAACGCCACCCACGCTGGTGCCCGCCACCAAAAACAGCCGCGCCAACATCGCCGATGGGGCGCCCATCGATTTGAGGATGGCGATCTCGCGCACCTTCGACAGAACGATCATCGTCAGCGACGCGATGATGTTGAACGCCGCCACAAGGATGATCAACACCAAGACCAGCGAGATGATCACCTTCTGCATCTTCAGCGCCGTGAAGAGGTTGTGATTCAATTCCTGCCAGTCGACCACACGGTAAGGGCCATCCAGGCGGCGCCGGACTTCCTTGGCCATGGGTATCGCTTGTTGTGGATCGGCGAACCGCAGCTCGACGCCAAAAACCGACTGACGCGCGGTCGCAAGTTTGCGCGCGTCCTGCAGACTGACGTACGCCAGGCGCGTATCGTATTCGTTGAAGCCCATTCGGAATCGGCCGACGACCTTGAACAGGAATGACGGCGGGGTCGTGTCCCCGGCGCCGCTGAACGGGACCATGATCGACACGCAGTCCCCGACCTTCCGACGCAGGCGGTGCGCCAATTCGAAGCCCAAGATGATCCGCCCCGCCGCCTCCACGCGCCCCTCGGTGGCTGTTGGCTCCTGGACGGCACAGCTTGCGGGGCGTTCGAGGTCCTCAATGGAACCATCGACCAGCGTGCGCCGCAAATCGTCCGCGCCCTGGCCGAGATCGATGCCTTTCAAATTCGCCCCGATGCTTCCGACCATGACCTCGCCTGCCGAGAACAAGAACTTCGCGCGACGCACGACCCCCGGCAGATCGCGCAGCTTCTCGTGAATCTCATCGGCTTCGGGGCTGTCGACGTCGACATCGCCGTAGGGAATCACAATCAAATGCGCGTTCAGCGCCAGCACCTTGTCCTGGAACTCGCGCTGAAAACCACTGGTCACCGCCAGGACGACAATCAACGACGTCACGCCCAGGACGACCCCCATCGTTGATACCGTCGTGAACACCGAGAAGAACCGCAACAGCAACAAAGCATTGAATGGCAGCCCAAGGCCAAGGATGCCGACCACGGCGACGGTCTCGAGCGCGCGGCTGTGGCCCCGCACGGCGAAGAACAGGGCCAGAAGGCCGAGCCCGGCGGCCAGCACCGCTATCATCCCGATCCCCAGATCACGCGCGCGCCGCGGATTCTGTCGCCGGTGCAGATACCGCAAGCCGGCGAAGCGCTCGAACGGTCGTCGGTACAACCCGACAATGCCCGCCAACACCAGCGCGACCAGCGCGGCGGTTACCGCCGGCCGTTGAAGCGCGGGTGTTGCCAGCGCCACGACGGCGACGATTCCCGCCAACGCAAACATGAGCACCGTCGCAACCAACCGACTCACGGGCGGCAACCTAGGTCATGCCGCCAGATCGGTCAACGCCGCGGCGCTGACACGCGCAATCACGTCACCCAAATCCGGTCGCCGTCACCGGCCGGCCGCCGCCGCCTTGACACCGTTTCCCGAGGGACCGTACCGTAGCAGTCCATGGGCGGCTGCCAGGTGCGACGAACGTCCAAGATGACCCTGGCGTTCGCGTTTGGCGTGGCGCTGCTGGTACCGCCACGCTTGGCGCGGGCGGATCGCAACGATCTGCGTCTCATAAACCTTTGTGACATGTCGGGTGGCGGCGGCTGCCCCTGGGTGGCCAGGTCGGGACCACCGACACCCGTGATTCTGGACGCCCAGGCGCCCTCGCGTTTTCGCAGCCTGATGTCGGAGCTGGGGACGGTGATCGCGCCTCGGTTGCAGACACCCGCCGATACGCTGGGTTTTGCAGGCTTTCAGTTCTCGGCCGAGCTGGGAATGACCGAGATCAGCCGCGACAAGTCGTTCTGGAACGGTGTAGAGGGGGTCGATCCCGGGAATACCGCCGCCCGGCCCGACGCCTGGCTGACGACGATGGGTCTCTTCGTCAGAAAGGGGATGTGGTTTCCGATCCCCGCCCTTGAATGGGGTGCTGGCGCGGTCAATGTTCTGCAGTCCGGGATGTGGGCCGTGCAGGGGTACGTGAAGCTGGCGATCCAGGAAGGCTTCCATGACTGGGCCCTGCCATCGGCCGCGGTCCGTGCCGGATTCTCGCAGCTGGTGGGGACCGATCAGGTCACACTGACGGTCAGCAGCATCGACGTCTTGTTATCGAAGGCGTTTGGTTTGGCGGGAACCGCCCGTGTCGAGCCGTTTGCCGGCTGGAACTACCTTTTCATAGACGCGCGCAGCGGGGTGATCGACGGGACGCCCGGTTGTGATGCGGTGCTGCTCCAGCAGACAAGCCCGACCGACGTGCAAGGGCTAAGCAGGTTGCCTCTCTCTTGTCGGAAGGACCAAGCCGGAACCTGGGGCGATCTGTACGCCAACTTCACGTTCCCCGAACAGAACGTCATCACGCGCAGTCGCTTTTATGGGGGCCTCAAGCTGAAGCTGGCGATGTTGTTCGTGGTCGGCCAGTTCGCGATTGCGACGGCGGGAAGAAGCCGCGATGGGCGCGCGACCACCGACCCTGGACGCGATGGCAGCGGCACGCAGAGGTCAGTTTCCGTATCCGCCGGTTTCGATTTCTGATCTCTGAGGTCGACTTCCGCGTCGGCGGGTCTTGATCTCTAGATTCTTTAGGGGATTGCCGGGGGGGCGCCGTTCGGTGCGGGGGGCGACGGTACGCCGCCGCCCAACGCCGCAACCCCGCCCTGGATGATCTTCCGCAGGCCAGCGACGGTCAGGCGGGGGGTCTTCTTCTCTTCCTCGAAGATGATCTGCGCAAGCGTTGCCGTCGTCAGGTCTGACCGGGTCGTATTGTCAACGACCTTCACGTCGTCGCCGGCGCGGACCATTGCCGCGATGTGATCCAGCGTCACGTAACGACTGTCGCGCGTGTCATAGAGCTTGCGGTTTGCATATCGTTTGATGGTCCGAGCGGTCGTCATTGTCCAATTGTGTCACGAAAATCATCATGGTCAATACTGTAAGATTACAGACTATAATGTTCTAGTTATCGCTGTGTTTATTAATAGTATCAACAGCTTATGACCATTGCCTCAAGATAGATTGACGACCTGTCGACACGACGCGCCCGGCCTGCTTGACGCACGGTACTGATCCCCTTTCGTGCCGTTTCGTATAACCCGGTCGCCGTATCAGATCGCGGCGCCCGCATCGGCACACAACTGGCGATGGCCGCCAGAGTCGCGTTCGATGTTATTTCGAGGCGACGTCGGCTGCGCTGGAGCCGACCGCGGGTTTCGGGACGGAACCCTCGGCGGGGGCATCGGGCTGTCGTGGCGTCACGTCGATCTCGTTGACCGCGCCCACCGACCGCTTGAAGTTCTTGATGGCTCGCCCCAGACCGTCGCCCAGCTGTGGCAGCTTCGTCGCGCCGAATACGACCATCACGATCACAAGGATCAGAACCAGTTCGCCGAAACCCATGCCAAAGGGCATGCGCGCAGTCTAGCTCAGGTTTGAAACACCGCAACAAGGTGGTTTTTGGCGCGCGGCACCCAGGTTCGGTACGATCGCGTCCTCATGGTGACCCGGGCGGTTCGGTCGGGCGAAGGTCCGCGTCGTTGTATTCGTGCGCGTGCGTGCGGGTCCAGGTGGTTGCCGGCATTCGTTGCCTTGTTGGTGGTGACGCCCGCCGTCGCCGCGCCGACGCTGGGCGCCAACAAGCCGGCCGCCAAAGCGGGAACCGCCGGCAAGGCATCCGGCCCTTCCTCGGGGACTCCCGTCGGCGAGGAGAGTCTGTCCCAACGACGCGCGGTGCGTGGAGTTCCGGTCGACCAAGGCTCCGAGAGCCCCGAATTGAGTGAGTTGCGAAGCTTCGAGGAACAGGCGTTTCCACGGGCTGGCCTCGGCGCTGGACGCATCGCCGACGCTGACGCCGCCGGCGAGGCTCCCCCGACGCTCCCGGGCCGATGGGAAGGCACCGGTGACGTCCCGGAACCGCTGCGTTCGCCCGAGACGACGTTGACGCCATCTCGTGCGCCGCCCGCTCCCGACTCGGATTGGTTGCGTTCGCTGAACCTCCCCGAGATCCCCGTCCGGTGGGATCCCCAGGTTCTCCGTTACCTGGACTACTTCAAGAACAATGCGCGCGGAAGATCGGTGATGGGCAACTGGCTGAAGCGTGGAGGTCGCTTTCGTCTTCTTATCGAGTCGGTGCTGGAGCGTGAGGGCCTGCCCAAGGATCTCTTCTATGTTGCGATGGTGGAAAGTGGCTTCGAACCCGGTGCGCGATCGCCGGTGGGAGCGGGGGGCGTGTGGCAGTTCATGCCGGGGGCCGCGCGTGCGTACGGGCTGGAGGTCGGGTATTGGGTCGATGCGCGGCGCGATCCCGAGCGGTCGGTGGAGGCTGCCGCCCGCTACCTGAAGGATCTTTACGTAAGGTTCGGGTCGTGGCATCTGGTGTTCGCGGCGTACAACGCGGGTTACGGCGCGGTCTTGAAGTCGATCGGCCGCTACAACACGAACGATTTTTGGGAACTGTGCCACCACGAGGCGGGGCTACCGTGGGAGTCGAGCCTGTACGTTCCGAAGATTCTGGCGGCCGCGATCGTGGGCCGCAATCTAGAGGCATTCGGTTTCGGGAGCATCGTTCCCGATCCGCCGTTCATATTCGACAAGGTTCAGGTGCCGGCGGGGACGGGCCTTGCCACCGTCGCGCGCGCGACCAAGGCCAGGCCCGAGGTGATCGTGGCCTTGAACCCCCAGCTGGTACGAGATCGCACGCCACCGGATCGGGGGAAGTACGAATTGCGCATCCCGGCCGGAACCAGCGCGCTGTTCGCCGAGGCGTTCGATCGTTCGCGGGGTGCCGGTGATGGTCTTGAAACGGTGACGTTGCGTTTTGGCGAGACCCTGGATGCCGTCGCCAAGACACGGGGAACCACGGTTCGGGAGTTGCGGCGGCTGAACGGCGTGAAGGACAGCTCCGAGCTTCGCGCGGGCATTGCCATCGTCGTTCCGCCGCGATCCGCGAAGGCTGGAGGCAAAAACGCCGCCGCGTTGTCCCCGACGAACGCTGACGGAACCGTCGCGACCGGAAGCTCCGCCGGGACAACGCCCGCGGTGACGATCGCGGCCACGGATGGCGCGGGGACCGGGGGGGCCTTGCTGGACGAAGATGACATCCTGGTCGCGGTACCCGATCGCGTTTTCAACTATGAGGGGCGCGATCGCGTGTTCTATCGAACGCGCGATGGGGACACACTGGACGAGATCGCCGAGGCTCTCGGCGTTCGTCCGGACGATCTGATCGAATGGAACAGCCTGGACGCAACGGCCAGGCTGCACCCCAAGATGGTTCTGCAGATCTTCGTTCGCAAGGATTTCGATCCGACACAGATCGTCCTGCTGGATCCGGCGCGCGTGCGGGTTGTGACGCTGGGATCGCGGGAGTTTCTCGATTTGGAGGCGGCCCGTCGCGGAAAGAAACGACTGGTGATCGAGGCGAAGGCCGGCGACACGTTGCCGCGCATCGGACGACGATACGGCCTGACGATCGGGGATCTGGCGCGAATTAATCGCTTCTCGCACAACACCGAGCTCGAGAGCGGGCAGAAGGTGGTCGTCTATTCGCCGGTGGGCGACGGTCCACGTGAGATTTCGCAAGGGTTGTCGCCGGAACCGCGGCGCACGCGCACCGCCGTCGCGCTGATCCGGGGCGGAACGCCCAAGGGCACTGACAAGGTTGGCGCCGGGTTGGTCGACAAAACTGGCGACAGGACCAGCGACAAAACGGGCGACAAAACGGGCGACAGAACGGCCGACAGAACGGTCGACAAGACTGGCGACAAAACGGGCGCCAGGCACGCCCCCAAGATCGCTGAAAAGCCGGGCATCAAGTCGACGGCCAAATCTGGTGAGCGGTTGGTGGCCAAGTCCGGAGCCAAAGTGCCGGGCGCGAAGGTGGCGCCCGCGAAGCCCGCCCCAAAGAAGAAGTGAGTCGCGAGCACGGGCCGCGCGGGGCGGTCAAGGTCACCGTCGATGCGGCGGCGGCGGGTCAACGACTGGATGCATTCGTGGGACGGACCCTCGGTGTCAGCGGGGCGATGGCGCGGCGATTGATTGGTGATGGGATCGTGCGCGTCGATGACCGGCACGCGGCCAAGGGTGCGCAATTGGTCAAGGGCACCGTGGTCGAGATCGCACATCATCTTGAACCAGGCATGCCCGTGGTTCCGGACGCTGGTCGTGCGATCGTGTTTCTCTACCAAGACGACGCTCTGATTGCGGTCGACAAGCCTGCGGGAATGGCGTCCCATCCACTGCGACCGGGGGAACGAGGATGCGTCGCCAACGGGATCGTCGCGGCTTTTCCCGAATGCGCCGTTGCGTCGCCCGATCCCCGCGAGGGAGGACTGGCCCACCGGCTGGATACACCGACCAGCGGGGTTCTGATCGCGGCGCGCTCGCGTGCGGTCTGGACCGGGCTGCGCCGGGCGCTGGGCGCTGACGACTGCGAGAAGCGTTACCTGTGCCAGGTGTGGGGCGCGCCGCCCGCGACGGGGCGGATCGACGTCGACATCGGACGGCGGGGGCGGCGGGGTGGCACGGTTCGTACGGGTGGCGGCCGGCAGCCGCGGGAAGCCGAGACCAACTGGAGTGTGTTGGTGCGTGGCGCGCGAACGGTTTTGGTCGAGGCACGGCTGCACGCGGGGCGACCCCATCAGGTGCGTGCCCACCTGGCCGCCGCCGGTTATCCCATCGTAGGCGACGATCGGTACGGCGAGGTTCGCGGGCACTCGGCGTCCGAGAGAATGGACAACCCAGGGACGCAAGGAGCGGGAGAGTTCGGGCGTGGTCTGCGCTTGCACGCGGCGTCGGTGCGCTTTCGGCACCCGGTCACGGGCGCGTTGCTTCGGATCACCTCACCCGATCCCGCTTGGGCGAAGCCCAGCGCGATTGGGTAGATTCAGGGCGTGAAGCGCGCGATCGTGATTCAGCACGTGGCTATGGAAGGGCCGGCCCGCATCGCCGATCTGTGTCGAGAGATCGACGTCGCCGTCGATGTTCGCGAGGTCTTCGCGGGCGCGCCGCTCCCCGCCTATGTCCAGGCCGACGAAATGCTGGTCGTCATGGGCGGCGGTATGGGTGTTGGCGATCGGGAAGATCCCCGCTATCTGTTTCTGGGCGCCGAGATTTCTCTCATCCAGGCGGCGCTTGGCGAGGGACGCCCGGTGTTGGGTGTTTGCCTGGGGGCGCAGTTGCTGGCGCACGCCGCCGGCGCGCGGGTGTACCCCAACGTTTCCCGTGACCCGGGCGGTCGGGAGACGCGGGTGCGCGAGGTTGGATGGGGACAGGTGACCTTCATCGGCGGCGATCGGGAACCGGCGCTGGCCGGCCTTGGCGCGGAGGAAATGGTTCTGCACTGGCACGGCGATACCTTCGATCTTCCGCAGGGCGCATCGCACCTGGCGTCGACGCCCGCGTGCCCAAACCAGGCGTTCAGGATCGGCGGGCGCGTGTTCGGACTTCAATTTCACGTCGAGGCGGACGCGGAAGTCGCCCGTCGCTGGGCCATCGATGACGCTGAATTCGTGCGTGCGGCGCGCGGTCCCGACGGCGTGGCGTTGGTGCTGGCCGAAACCGATCGTCACGCGTCCGCCGCGCGCGCGGCGGGGGATCGTCTGATCCGCAACATCCTCGGTTGCATGAACACGCAAGATCGCGATAGGAGGGACGCGACGACATGACGGTCAAGGTCAATCCTCAGACGTTCAAGCTCGCGTTGGTCCAGATGCGCGCGGAGTCTGATCCGGCGGTGAATCTGGAACGCGCGCTGGGCAAGATTCGGGAGGCGGCGGGGCGCGGCGCCCAGATCGTGTGTTTGCCTGAGTTGTTTCGCAGTCCGTACTTCTGTCAGACCGAAGACCACGCCCATTTCGATCTGGCCGAACCCATCCCCGGGCCCAGCACCGAGGCGCTTGCCGCTCTTGCCCGCGAAGTGGGCGTCGTTGTCGTTGCGTCGTTGTTTGAACGGCGCGCGGCCGGGCTTTATCACAACACCGCGGTGACGATCGACGCGGACGGGGCGATCGTTGGCAAGTACCGCAAGATGCACATCCCGGACGATCCTCTCTATTACGAGAAGTTCTATTTCACGCCCGGCGATCTGGGATTCGCCGGTGTCGACACACGGGTTGGTCGTGTCGGGACGTTGGTTTGCTGGGATCAGTGGTACCCGGAGGGCGCGCGGCTGACGGCGCTGGCGGGCGCTGATGTTCTGTTCTACCCGACGGCGATCGGCTGGCACCCGTCCGAGAAGGCGGAATTCGGCGCTGCCCAGTCTGACGCCTGGCGGACGATTCAGCGGTCGCACGCGATCGCCAATGGCGTGTACGTCGCGGTCGTGAACCGTGTCGGCCACGAGGCGGGGTCCGACGGATCTGCCACGAGTGGTATCGAATTTTGGGGTGCTTCCTTCGTCGCCGATCCGTTCGGTGTGGTGCTGGCCGAGGCGTCGCGGACCGACGAGGAAATCCTGATCGTCACATGTGATCGGCGGCATCAGGAATCCGTGCGTCGGCACTGGCCGTTCCTGCGGGATCGGCGCATCGACGCGTACGGCGGGATCGTCCGGCGATTTGGCGACGAATGAAGCGCGCGCGCGTTGCAGCGGGCGCCCCGACAGGTAAGAAGTCAGGCGGGCGGAGCGCCGACAAAAAAACAGGCCGGCGACCATCCGCTCCGCCTACCCACAGTGCCGACAATAAGTCGGCGGGTCGCACGCCCGCCGCCCTTGGCTACCGCATGCCGGCCGAGTGGGAACCCCACGCGGCGACCTGGATCGCGTGGCCGCACGAACGGCGCGACTGGCCCGGGAAGTTCGCGCCGATTGCCTGGGTCTACGGCGAGGTGGTGCGCCACCTGGTTTCCGGCGAGCGGGTGTGCATTCTGGTGAAGGATGCCGTTGCCGAGGCGCGCGCGCGTGTGGTGCTGCGGCGTGTGAACGTGGATGGCAAACGCGTGGACTTTCATCGCGTACCCACGGATCGCAGCTGGACCCGCGACACCTGTCCGATTTTCGTGCGGCGCGATCGTGACGGCGACGTGGCGATCACCGACTGGAAGTTCAACGGTTGGGCGAAGTATCCGAACCACCTGCGCGACGACGCCGTGCCGTCGCGTCTGGCGCAGCGCCTCGGTCTGCCACACTTCGTTCCCACGGCCTTGCCCACGGCCTTGCCCACGGCCTTGCCCAAGGCGTTGCCCACGGCGTTGCCCACGGCCTTGCCCACGACGGTGCCGGACGCGCCCAATCCGTCGCACCTGCGTCCGGTGACGCTCAATCCGGTGAGACCAGACGCGGCTGTACGATCACCACTCAGGGTCGTCCTCGAAGGCGGAAGCATCGACGTCGATGGTCGCGGGACGCTGCTGACCACGGAGGAGTGTTTGCTTGATGCGGTTCAGGCGCGCAACCCGGAGCTGTCGCGCACGGATCTGGAGCGTGTGCTTGGCGACTATCTGGGCGTTCGCAAGGTGTTGTGGCTTGGCCGCGGGATCGCGGGCGACGACACACACGGGCACGTCGACGATCTGGCCCGCTTCGTTGGTCCGCGCACGGTGGTCCTGGCCGCCGAATCCAATCCGGCGGACGCGAACTACCGGCCGCTTGCCGAGAACCGTGAGCGGCTATCCGCGATGACCAACGCCGCGGGCGAACGCCTGGAGATCGTGGCGTTGCCGATGCCTGAACCTCTGGCGCTGGATGGCGTGAGGTTGCCGGCGAGCTACGCGAACTTCTATGTGGGCAACGCCGCGGTCCTGGTCCCGACGTTCAATGATCCCGCGGATCGACGCGCGCTGGGAATCGTCGCCGATCTCTTTCCGGATCGAAACGTCGTCGGCATCCACGCGGTGGATTTGGTCTGGGGCCTGGGGACGCTTCACTGCATGACGCAGCAACAACCGGTGGCCGGAAACGCCCGTGATCGCGACTGAGGCATCGGCGCCGTTCGCGCTTCAATCCAATTCGGCCAGATCGGTCTCGATCAGCAGGTAAAGCGATCGCAGGAATGTGACCAATTCATCGGGCGCGGTGAACCCAGCAATCCAATCCTGCAGGGTTCGTTCCCCGTCCAGCAACGCCAGCACGTCGCGTGGCGTGGGCCCCAAGCCAAAGCCGTCGGGATCGATCTGCCGGCGATCCGAACGTTTTGGCCGGCTGTCAAGCAACCCCGCGAACCGCTGTTGAAGATCCTCCCCGGGGACGGTCAATACGCCGGCGCCCAGGATCTCGAAGCCGTCCAAGCCCAGCGGGAAACTTTCTTGTTCATTTTTCACACCGCGAAAAAACGCGAATGTGCCGTGCGACCAGCGAAACAGGTCGATGATCCGATCGCGGACCTGCTGCGACAGTTGGCGGAATACGTCCAGCGGCCGCATCAGGCCCAGGCCCACCAGCGTATCGCCAAGTTTCCCCGAGAAATGCGGCAACATGCCCAGCGCCATTTCCAACTCGGCCGCTCTCAGTACACCGCGTGAAACCAGATAGGCGCCGAACCGTTCGGAGGGCACGCTGGAATTGACCGACTCGGGTGAACCGCCCGCCAGAAAAACTTCCTTAACCTCAGCGTCGTGGCGCCCCGTGCCGTGCGCCTCGGCGTCGCGCTCGAAGCGCAGAAGCCCGGTCTCGCCCGCCACGGTGACGTCGGCGAATACACGCATGGCGGAAATGGTTCCCAGATCGCCGGCGCTGTCGGGCGGGCGATTGGGGGCTGCCGAGACAAACCGCCCGACATCGGTCCGGGTGTCGACGAAATGTGAAGCCGGCGCGGCCACGCCGCCCCCGACACCCGCGCGGGTTCGTGGTCCCGACCCTGCCCCCGCCGGCGCTGGGCCGGGAGACTGCGACACGGGAGTCCAACCGGTGCGTCGCGCCGACGAATGTGGGTCCGAGACGCTCCACTGATCCAGGTCCACCAACGCCAATTCGGCGGCCGACAACGCCTCTCCCAGTGGCGATTCCAGTACCCGCCCGGACTGGTGGCCGGAGTCGGAGCGAGGCGCTGGGTCTGGCGGGGAGGGGGCCGGGGATGGGGAGAGGGATGGGGATGGGGATGGGGATGGGGATGGGGCCGGGGATGGGGATGGGGACGGGGATGGGGCCGGGGACGGGGCCGGCGAACTGAAGGGCATCGTCGCAGCCGCGGGTCCAGGCACGGGGACCGCGGCCCGGGCGCCTGGCGCGGCGGCGGCGATTGCACCGGTGTCGGCCACGACGGACGGCGGCGGCGTCCCATCGCGTCGTCGTTCCATCTTGCGAGACGGCACCGAGACCGGTGCGCTCGCGCTTGCCGACGCTTGCGCCACGACCGCCACGGTTGGGGTGGGTTGCGAAACAGGCTCGACCAGGCGGCGTCCCAGCGTTTGGACCCGTGCCAGCGCTTCGGGGGAAGCGTCGAACAGATCGTTCATGAACGCGCGCAGATCGGTCGGGCCAACCCGAATCTTCTGCGAGAACAGGTGGTCGAACAGTTCGTCGCGAAACGCGGCCGCGGTTTGATAGCGCGCGTCGATGTCCCGCTTCAGGGCTTTGCGGACGATTCGGTTCAGCTCGGGAGGCAGATCGTGACCATACCGATTCAAGCGCTCCAAGCGGCCATCGCGCACCATGAGCAGAACGTCCAGATCATTTCGTGCCGTGAACAGCCGCCGCCCCATGAACGCTTCCGCCAGTACGATGCCGACGGCGAACAAATCCGATCGCCCGTCTAGGCCCGCGCCGACGACCTGTTCCGGCGACATGTAGCCGTACTTGCCCTTCAACGTTCCGGCTTGGGTTTTGGATTCGCGATCGCTCGCGTGGGCGATACCGAAATCGCCCAGTTTCACGTCGCCGTGCCGCGAAATGAAGACGTTCGACGGTGAGATGTCCCGGTGCACCAACCGCATGGGACGGCCCTCCATGTCGGGCGCGGTGTGGGCGTAGTCAAGCGCGTCCAGTATCTCGGCCACCAGGAAGACCACCAATGACAGGGGAACGCGGACGCGTTTTTGCGCCGCCGCCCGCAACAGCGCCAGCGCGTCGTGGCCGTCGATGAATTCCAGGGCGATGAAGTACTGGCCGGCGACCTCGCCGAAGTCCAAAACCTGAACGATCTTGGGATGGGTCAGCTGCGCCGTCAGCTTGGCTTCGTCGATGAACATCGACACGAAGGTCCGGTCCGCCGCCAGGTGCGGCAGGATGCGCTTGATGACGATGACCTTTTCGAAACCGTGCGACGAAACGATCTTGGCGCGAAACACCTCGGCCATACCGCCCATCGCCAGCCGTTCGATCAGCGTGTAACGGCCGAATTGCGAGGGAAACACGACCTGTCCCTCGGATGCCATGGCGACCAGCAACTATAGCAAGGGGCAGGATGCGCGCTATAGCGGGCGTGCCACCGATCAGGCACGGTCGGGCATGGGTCAGGCACCGATCAGGCACGGGTCGGCAGCAGTCCCTAGGTGGTCAACCCCCAACGCACCGCCGTTCGGCAGCCCGATTGCCTACGGTTCGATCGCGGGCGCGGCGGGGATCGCGCGGCGTTTTGGCAGCGCCTTGCGCAGTTGCAGTGGGTCCGCGGCCTCGGCGGCCAGCTCCACGATACGGAACGCAGCGCGCCGTCCCCGGGCCTGACTCTCTTCGGTGGAGGAGCTCGCGATCAGCTGCCGCCAGCCGGTCTCGAAAACGCGGTGCTCGTCCGTGGTGACCTGCTCGCGAAAAATCGCCGCCGTCTCGGCATCCTGACGGTCATCGGCCAAATCGGCGAACACCGACAGCCGTCCGATATTGAAGGTACGCAGGGTCACCAACCCGGCCGCCGCGCGCTCTTCGGGGGTTTGCAGGCTGCGCAGAAAGCCGAAGAACCGCGAGTAGCCACCACTCCTGGGGTCGAACGTGTCGCTCCCCAATGCCGCGATGTGCCCCGCGATCAGCCGGTAGTGCCGGGCGGCGCTCCCGCACTGCTCCGCAAAGCCAATCTTCATGTTCAGATCGTCGCAGTCGGCGAACCACAGGGCGGCCACCTCGGCCGCCTCGATGCTGTCCTTCATGGCCAGTCTGAGGACATCGACGACATCCAGCGCTTCCTTGGCAAGGGCCGCACGAAACGCGACCAGGTGCCGTTCCAGGGAGGCCTGGTTTTTGGCATGAAAATCGGTGATGAACCGCTCGGCGTCGGGCATTCGCGGCTGATCCTGCGGCTCGATGCGGCGCACCGTCAAGCAACTTCGGTCAGGTGACGATGAAACACGAAAGCCGTGTTGCTAAGCATGAGATTTGTCCGTCCGCGTTGGCTCCCAGTGGGGCCGGTCGTTTTGGCGTGGGTTCTGGGTGGCTGTGGACCCGCCCCACACGAGGATCCAGACGATCCGGAACCTTCGCCAGGTGGCGGTGCCGCGTTGTCAGGCGATCTGGTTCCGGTTGGCGATCCGCAACAGGACCTGCTCTCCGCGCCCGGCGATCCGGGGACCGGCGGCGCGCCCAAGGTCTTCTTCCTTCACTACGCGGACGGCAGCTCGTTGCCCCGGTCGAATCCCGACCCGTGTCGGGGGCGCGCGCCCCGGTTTTCATGTGATTTCGCGCCGACGCTGGCGGAGTGCAAGCGGCAGATTCAATCGTACCTGGATCGATGGTACGCGGACTTCAACGTTGTCTTCACGCTGACCCGCCCGACATCGGGATCGTTTTACACCGAGGTGGTTAGCTCCGGCGGGGGGGCGTGGTGCGACGCGGCCGACAATGTCGCGGGGATCGCGCCGTTCCTTTGCGACGATCTGGCGGGTGGGGTTGCCTATACGTTCAGGGGCGGCAGGACCGCGAAGGAGACCGCCATCATCATTTCCCAGGAGCATGCGCATCTGGTTGGGTTGGAACACACCTTGAGCACACGTGACATCATGGATCCGACGATTTGTCCGAACTGCGACGGATTCGAAAACGTCGACAACCGCATTCAGAACAGCCGCTGCGGACGCAACCGACAGAATTCCTATCAGATGATGCAAGATCGCCTCGGCATCTGGACCGGCGGAATCAAGCCCACGCCGTTTGGTTGCCAGGACGATCGCGTGATGCCCCTGGTACAGATCCTGGCGCCGGCTCCGAACGCCACTGTCGGGGACAGCTTTGCCTTGCGCGTGCAGGCCAGCGACGATTGCAGGGTCAGCCGGGTCACGGTCACGGTTGCTCCGATGGGATTGACCACGCAGTCGACCACGGCCCCGTTCGAATGGACGCTGACGAAGATTTCTGGTCGTCAGATCATCACGGTCACCGCCGTCGATCCATCGGGCAAGCAATCGAGCGCTTCGGTGACCGTCAATGCCCCCGGGGGAAGCGGTCAGGGTTCGGATGGCGGCATGGGGACCGCCGACGGTGCGCCGGGCCTGGCCGACACCGATCCGGGTGCCGGCTGCAACGTGGCGGGCTGCGATATCGCGGGCCCGGGCCATGCCGGCAGCGCAACGTGGTGGGGAGCGATGTTCACGTTGCTGACCGTGATGACCATTGTGTTGGCCTCGACCCGTCGTGAGTCGCGGCGGAATTCACCGTCGCAACGTTCACCACGGCTGCGTTGAGGGTCCGCCGTCGCGCCGTCCGTCGCGGTCGCGTCGAGGCGCCCGCCGGGCAACCGACATTGATGATCCGCCGCCGCGCCGTCCGTCACGGCCGCATCGAGGCGCCCGTCGGGCAACCGACATTGATGATCGCCGCGCCCGCCGGGGGATCGAGCGTGAAGGCGTTGTCGGCCAGCGGTTCATTCAGCGTCCGCTCCTTGAACTTGATCTCCACCCCTTCATCGAATGAATCGTCACCCTCGGCGAAACGGATCGTCTGCGGGAGCCACGCGCGCGGGGCGTTGGTTTGCCCCGGGGTGGCGACCGCCGTCGGCACGTCGGCAAGGTCTTCGAATGCCACGCGCCAGCGGTGGCGGCCGTCAGGTCCGGTCGCGACCGCACCCACCAGTTGGTTCCGCGGGCTTTGGCCGCCGACCCGCTGAAACAGGAATCGCAGCCCGCCGTCGGTCGTTCGCACGGCCAGCACGTCGGCGCCCCGGTCCGCATCCCAGTCAACCGTCGCGTCCACGAAGGTGGCACCGGGGGGAAGGCGTGCGTCGCCCAGCAAGATCGCCGCGACCTCGGGCGGCGCCAGGGGGATGCGGATCAGCGAGGCCACGTTGGCCGGGCAGGCCGGGCCGCGACGCATTTCGTTTTTCGTGGTGTCGAGGAACGCGAACTGCCGTCCGTCGGTCGCCAAAACGGCGACCGTTCCCTGCAGGCTGACCTCGGCCTCCAGGCGCAGGCGACCCGGACGATCGACCAGCATCAGCACGGTGGCGCGTATGCGATCCCCCCCGAGCCAACTGGTGGCGCGCACGCGCGCGTTCATTGACGAAACGACTGCCTGGTGTGTCGTCAGGGCCTCGCCAAGCTCCATGGATGTCGGTGGCGGGTACGGGCGGGCAACTGGAAGATGACGTGGACAACCCGCGGAAACGGCGCCGAGCGCCACCACCACCAGCGCCAGCGCTCGGATTGCTTCTGGTGGCGGCCCGGGATTCCGGCCGCGTGACCCACGCGTGTGCCGTCCCATGATCATCTCCCCGCCGCGTGCTTGGCTTCCAGCGCACGCAAGCGCGTGTTGATCTCGCGGGTCAGGCGTTCCGGCGGCTCGCGTTGCAGGGCTTGCCGGTAGGTGGCGATGGCGCGCGTAACATCGTTCTGCCTGGCGAACAGCTCGCCCAGGTGCGACAGAATCTCGGGATCGCCCGGTTCAAGCCGATCCGCCTGGGCCAGAAACGTCGCTGCGCGCGCCAGATCGCCCGCGTGCAGATAGGCCCAACCCAGGCTGTCCACGATGCCGCCCGCGCCGGGATTCAGAGCCATCGCCACCTGCAGGCGTCGCGTGGCGACCGGTAAGTTGCTGTCGTGATCCACGGAGACAAACCCATGGAAGTTCAGCGCCTCGATCTGTCGCGGATCGACCTGCAAGATCTTCTCGGCGAATCCCAGCGCGTGCCGCCATTCGCCGCGCCGTTCGTCGACCGCGGCGCGCACCAACAGCAGGCGCGCGTTGCCAGGATCTTTTTCAAGCGCGGCGTCCAGCGTACGCGCGGCGCGCACGGCATCGCCACGTTTCTCGTCCAGCAACGCGCGCGCGACGGCCAGATCCGTCGTCCAATCACGGCGGGGAGGAGATCCGGGATTGTCGCTCGTGTCGGCAGTCACGGTTAAAGCCGTTGCCGCCGCCGAACCCGCGGTCGACGTCGATGCCGACCCTGTTGACGACGACGTTGCCGCCGCCGAACCCCGACCCGCGCTTGGAGCCGTGGCCGACGCCAACGTGGGCCGTGCCGCGGGCGTCACCAGGGCGATGGCGGTGGTTGCTTGCTCCAGGGCGTACTGCGCCTGGTCCAGGTGCGCCGGGCGTCCGCTTTCGCGCAACGCCTCCGCTGTGCGCAGCCGTGATTCGATGAATTCGGGCGCGTCTTTGGGAATCTTCAGCAGGCGCGTCGCCACCCCCGCGTGGTCCTTGGCGTCGAGCAAAACCCCCGCGACCAGCAGCGCGACCTTCGCCGAAGGCGCGCCCTTTTTCAGGGCGCCATCCGCCGCCGCCGTCGCCCGATCGGTCCTGCCGGCCGCCCGTTCGATGCGAATCGCGGTCTCAACCGTTCCTTCGTCGACGACATCCGGGGTCAGGCGATTGGCCTCCTCGGCGGCTTCCGCCTTGTCGCCGCGCGCGACCAACCATTTCAGGAACATCTCGGCGATGTCGACCGGGTCCTCCGCGCGTTCCAGGGCTTCACGGAACGCCGCCTTCGCGTCGGGGATTCGACCCGTGCCGACCAGCAGCGCCGCCATCATCAGGCGTGCGTCGACCTGTGCGGGTTCCAGTCGCAGGGCCTCGCCCAGCGCCTCTTCCGCTTCCGGCAATTGCCCCAACGCCCATCCCAGCGCGCCCCGTTCGATGCGCGCGCGGACGCTATCGGGGGAGGCCATGACAAGCACGCCGATGGTTTCGTAGGCGCCAGGGACGTCCAGCATCGCCAACTGGGCGTTCGACAGCGCCAGGTGGGTACGTTCGATGTCTTCTGGGCTTTCATCGGACAGCGCCAGCGCCGCCGCCGCGCGATGGTGGCCAAGCGCGGTCTTCCCGTCGTGGCGCGCTTCAGCGAGATGTGCGGCTGCCAGGTACCCCTCGACGGTGGCGCCAATCTCCAGCGATCGCTTGACCTGTTCAGCAGCGTCGTCCAGGCGTCCCAGGCGCACGAACAGGTCCGCCAGATGTCCCCGAATCTCGGCCGCTTCATCGTCGAACGGCAGCGCCCGCTGAAGCTCGCGCGCGGCCTCGTCCCATCGTTGCTCCTCCTCGTACAACAGCGCTCGGGCCACGTGGTCGTAGGCACCTGGGCTGATCGCACGCGTCACGACGACGCGTCCGTTCACGATCTTGCTTACCGGTCCCGGGGCCGTCGCACAGGCGCCGCCGATGACACCCAGCAGCACCGTCGCTGCCAGGTTCCGACGTCGATTTAGAAGGAAGCCCACGAAGACAGTCTACAGTCTAGCGGGAATCCCGCGGGGCGCCTCGTGTGAACGTCGGCGCCTCGTGTGAACGCCGGCGCCTCGTGTGAACGCCGGGCATCGCGTGTGAACGCTGGGCGCCGCGTCGGTTCTGACGGCTTTCGAGTCGGGCCTGGCATCACAACGGGATGTTGCCGTGTTTCTTGGTGGGGTTTACGTCGCGTTTGTTTCCCAGCAGGCGAAGGGCCCCGCAGAGCCTGGCGCGTGTGTCACGCGGACGGATGATTTCGTCCACATAGCCCAGCTCAGCCGTGACGTAGGGGCTGGCGAATTTCTCCCGATACTCGGCCAGATACTGCGCCCGCGCGGCGACAGGATCGGCGGCGGCCGCCAGCTCGTCGCGAAACACGATGTTGACCGCCGCGTCCGGTCCCATGACGGCGATTTCCGCGGTCGGGTAGGCCAGGTTCAGATCGCCGCGGATGTGTTTGGACGACATCACGTCATACGCGCCGCCGTACGCTTTGCGCGTGATCACGGTCAGCTTCGGCACCGTCGCCTCGGCGAACGCATACAACAGCTTCGCGCCGTGTTTGATGATGCCGCCCAGTTCCTGACCGGTGCCAGGCAGGAAACCCGGGACATCGACGAAGGTCACGATGGGAATGTTGAAACAATCGCAGAAGCGCACGAAACGCGCGGCCTTCAGCGACGCGCCGATGTCCAGGCATCCGGCAAGATGCATCGGTTGATTCGCGACGATTCCCACCGGCCGGCCGTCCAGGCGCGCGAAGCCGACGACGATGTTGGGAGCGTATTCGGGTTGGATTTCGAAAATATGTCCGTCATCGACGATGCGGCGAAGCACGTCCTTCATGTCGTACGGCTTGGACGGCTCGACCGGGATGGCGCGATCCAGTTCGGCGTCGGCGCGGTCCGCCTTGTCGGCGGTCGGTTTGCGCGGCGGATCCTCGCGGTTGTTCTGCGGCAGGAATGTCAACAGCTCGCGCAGGGCCGCCAGGCAGCCGGCGTCGTCGGGAAACGCCCGGTGCGCGACGCCGGAAACCGTTGTGTGCGCGTGCGCGCCACCCAGATCTTCCTTGGTGACCTCCTCGTGCGTGACCGCGCGGATCACGTCGGGACCGGTGATGAACATGTGACTGGTCTTCTCGACCATGAAGATGAAATCGGTGATCGCCGGTGAATACACCGCGCCGCCCGCGCACGGTCCCATCACCGCCGACAGCTGCGGAATCACCCCCGACGCCAGGGTATTGCGCAAGAAGATGTCGGCGTAGCCCGCCAGCGACGCGACACCTTCCTGAATGCGCGCGCCGCCCGAATCGCACAGCCCGATAACGGGCGCGCCGACCTTCATCGCCAGATCCATGATCTTGCAAATCTTCCCCGCGTAGGCCTGGGACAGCGATCCGCCGAACACCGTGAAATCCTGCGCGAAGACAAACGTGGACCGTCCGTGCACCAGCCCATGTCCGGTCACGACCCCGTCGCCTGGAATCCGGTTGTCCGCCATGCCGAAGTCGGTGCAACGATGAGTGACCAGCTTGTCCATCTCGACGAAGCTCCCAGGATCCAGCAGCTGATCGAGGCGTTCGCGCGCCGTCAGTTTGCCGGCCTGGTGCTGTCTTTCGACGCGCACGGCGCCTCCGGCCGCGTGGGCCAGCGCTTCGCGGGCGGCCAGGCGCGCGAACGGATCCCCGGCTCCCGGTTGCGGCGGCTTGTCGCTCATGCCGCTTTCATACCGCAACCGGGACATTTCCTCGCGGCCGGCCGCGTGGCCGACCGGCAGACGCCGGCCGACCTACTGCCTCACAGCGATTCCAGATACGCGATCAGATCGCCCAACTGGGCCGACGTCAGGTGCGACGTTTTGCCGTGCGCGTCGCCTCCGCCGCACATGCCGGTATCAAAACGCGCAACCAGATCCTGCGCGCAGCCGTTGTGCATGTACGGCCCGCGCCAGCCCACGCCCCGCAACGACGGCACCTGGAACGCGCGCGACGTGCCCACGTCCACGGTGGTGTTGCTGGTCAGCAGACTACCGGCGTGGCAGGTGGCGCACGCCACCATGGGATCGGCGAAGATCGCGCGCCCACGTTCGACCTGGGGATCGGTTGCCGCGCGCGCTGTCGGACGCGCGGGGATGCTGTTGATCCACGTCAGGGCGGCGGCGGTTTGGTCCGCGGTCAGGGACGGTCCCGACATTCGTCCCACGAATACGGTTTCGACCAGTTTGCCGAATGTGGTCATGTCGCCGTTCCAGTGGAACGGCTCGGTGCCGCTGATGCCACCACCGACATCCTGGGTCCGGCGCTCTCCCTCGCACTGAAAATTCCAGACGCGCCCGTCCTCGTGCCCCTCGGGATGGCAGGAGGCACACGCCAGGCCGCCGCCGCTGTTACTGTGGAAGACCGCGTGTCCGATGTCCGCGCGGTTATCGGCTGACAGCGACAGGGCGAACGGAACCGGAACCTGGGTGCCTGTCGTGGCCGCGTTTACCTGCTGCACAATCCACAGCTGCGCGGGTTCACGTGTCTGAACCACCACGGTGTCCGCGCCCACGAACGCAACGGCGGTCGGCTCGACGCCGTTGGGCAATTCGTTGCACATTGCGGAGGTCGTAGTGGATGGCGCGACAGTGCCGCCCCGTCCCGCCGCGCCCGTCGCTCCGCCCACCCCACCGGCCCCGGACGCGGTTCCACCCCGGCTGCCCGCGCCGATGACGACGCCCGAGCAGGACCTGCCGGGGGGGCCGTGTTTGCCGTCGCTGCCACAGCCTTTCCATTCCAGCGCCACGTCGGCCACGTTGGTGACGAACAGTCGCCTTCCACCGCTGCCAGCGCGGCCGTTGCCCGCCGCGACCATCGCGACCCGTTGCCCGTCGCCGGAAAGCGCCAGGTCCACCGGCAGCACGAATGCCGCCATCGCGGGACCGGCCACCGGCGTTTCACCCGACCTGACGACGGTGACAGCCGTGTGAACGATGGCGTCGCAGCCGGGGCCGCCGTAGCCGCCGGGCCGCCGATCGATCGAACCCTTCATTCCCCGCTGATGAACCATGGCGGCCCCGCCACCGGGCATCGCGACCGCGCGCCAGGCAACCGACGGCTCGAACGGACTGCCCGAATGCACCACGGGATCGGTCAACACCGGGGGGCGAATCCGTTCGACGATGCTTCCGGCGCCGTCCACGACCAACACCTCGGCCGAGCGGAAGCGGGTGACCATCAAACGCGCGCCGTCGACCACGACATCGCGGAGATCCTGATCCAGTTTCAGCGTCCGTTCCGGCTTGTCGCCGGTCGGGGTCAGCGTGACCAGTTCGCCGCCCGCGCAGGCGACGTGCAGACGATCTTTCGCCGATTCGTACGCCAGGCCACGCGGCAGCGCGCACAGCGATCGTTGCATGACAATGCTTCCCGTCGCGGTATCGACGCTGACCAGGGCGCCCGCGTTTCTGAGTACGACGTGAACCAGCCCGGCGGCATCCTGCACCAGTCGTCCCGGTTGGGAACCGCGACCGAGCGCGATCGTGCGCAGCAAAGCCGGGGCTGTGACGTCGGACAGATCCACCACGTAGATCAGATCCCGGTCAGGATCCGACGCGACGGCCGTGATTCCGTTTCGAAGGACGATCAATGTTCCTCCGCTGACGGGCGGTGGCGGAATCGTCGCCGTGGGCAGGGTCGTGAAGTTCGGCGTACTTCCCGAGCGTCCAACAGCGAATCCTCCTGTTCCCGACACCATCGCGCAGGCATCGCTGCTGCCGGCTGCGCCGCCGCCACCGGCTATCGTCGTGCCCCCGGCCCCGATTGCCGCCCTGCCAGCCGATCCCGGCACAATCGGGCCGGCGCTGCCGCCGGTGGAACCCGGCGCGGCTGGTTGTCCCCTGGTTCCATCAGCATAAAGGCCGTCGGGTTTGTCCCTGCCGCACTGGGCGATGACGACGACCGACAGGGCCATGGCGATGGCCAGCCAACGATCCGGGTGCCTCGACGCGAACTTGAAACCGCGAATCATGACGACCTCCTTGGAAACCGATCCCAAACGCCGCGGGATGAAGTCACCGCGGCACGCCCAGACCGGTCAGAATAGTGCATTTCCCGCGTTTCCGTTGAGAGAAATCAAGGGGGCCATCGGCGCGAACGTTTGGTGGGGCCGATTCCGGCCACATCCGCGCGCCGGCTACCTGAACGCGCCGCCGGGCAGGCCCAGACGCCCCGCAACATAGCGGAAGATCGCTTCGCGTTGCTCCCGAACGGTGTTGACGAATTCCAGCGAGCGTCCACCGTCGGCTCCTTCGCCGTCGTCATCGGTCAGGGCGACGACGGCGCGCAGAGTCAGTGGCTCGACTGGGTCGTCGGGCAGAGTGCCGGGGAACGTGAAGGTGACCGCGACGGGCCGCCCTATTTCGAAGGGTGCGGGCCGTTCCAGCGTCATCCCGGATTCGGCGACGTTGTATGAAAGGCGAAAGACGCGGCGATCGCTGGAACGAATTTGCACGGAAACGGCCAGGGGAGCGAAAAGCGCCACGGTCGGCAGGATATCAGGTGGCGGCTGTCACGCGTGCCGACTTTCAGACGGTGGAGATTGAAGCCCGCCGCGATTCACGCAACCCGTCGACGCTGGCCAGCGCGAACGCCAGCCAGATCATCGAGTAGCCGATCAACTTGGTCCCGCCGAACGGCTCGCTGAACACGACGACCCCCACCAGCAATTGCAGCGTCGGCCCCACGTATTGCAGCAGGCCCAGCAGCGACAGGGGGATACGTCGCGCACCGGCGACGAACAGCAACAGGGGAACGGTCGTGATCGGCCCGGCCAGCATCACCAGAACTTTGGTTCCCGCGCCGCCGGTCACGAAACGACTTTGTCCCTCGGCCGCCAGCCAGGTCAGAAAGCCAGCAGCGAAAGGCGCCAACAGCAACGTCTCCAGCGCCAGACCTTCCAGCGCGCCCAGCGCCGCGGTCTTGCGCAGCAGGCCGTACGTGCCGAACGACGCGGCCAGCGCCAGGCCAATCCATGGAACCTGACCCACCTGAACCACCAGCCACAACACGCCGAGAAACGCCAACCCGACCGCCATCGCCTGCGCGCGCCGAAGACGTTCCTTCAGAAAGACCGCTCCCAGCGCGACGCTGAACAGGGGATTGATGAAGTACCCAAGGCTGGCGTCGACCACGCGCCCCGCGTGGGCCGCCCACACGTATACGAACCAGTTGATCGACAACACGGCAGCGGTGGCGATGCAACCGCGCAGGATCGCGGGCGAACGAAACGCCGTTCGCAGCCACGCCCACTGCCCCCTGATGGCAAGAATCGCGAACAGCAACAACACCGACCACAGCATCCGGTGCATCAGGAACTCCAGCGGAGCGACGTCGCGGACCAGCCGCAGGTACAGCGGAAACAATCCCCAGAACGTGTACGCGGCCAGGCTGTAAATGACGCCGGTTCGTTGATTCATGGGGGTGACACCGGTCGCATCTTCTACAGCATCTTCGACGGCATCTTCGGGTCAGGTGGGCGCGCGACGCAAACGGAGCAACGCGCGACGCCGTTGACTAAAAGACATACTCGAATAATTATTCTGGTATGTCTTCAGGGGCCTTTCGGCTGGATATCCGCGCCTGCCGGGCGCTGTTGATACAACGCGCGGCTGAACCCGCGCCGGGGCGGATCCAGCTGCTGTCCGGACCCAGGCAGGTCGGAAAGACCACGCTGCTGCTGGATCTGGCCGAGCAGCTTGGAGCAACCGCAATCTACATGGCCGCGGATGGTCCCGAGGCCGCGCTGCCTGGCTTCTGGGAGCGCTTATGGCTTCGCGCGGAGGATATCGCGGCGATCCAGGGTCGGGCGGTCGTCCTGCTGGACGAGGTTCACGTTCTTGGCGAGTGGTCGGCTCGTCTAAAGGGGGAATGGGATCGTCTTCGTCGGCTGAAAATTCCCGTTCATATTGTGGCGACGGGATCATCCGCGCTTGGGTTGATGACGGGATCTCGTGAAAGTTTGGCGGGGCGCTTCGAGCAGATCACGCTGACCCATTGGTCGGCGGCGACGCTGGCTGGGGTTTTCAAAATTGCGAAACGCGATGCGGTCGACGCGGTGGTTCGCACCGGGGCGTATCCGGGGGCCTTCGGCCTTCGCGACGATCCCGCCCGCTGGGCAGCCTACGTTCGCGACGCGATCGTCGAGCCCGCCATCGGACGCGACATTCTGGCGCTGGCGGCGGTGCGCAGGCCGGCGCTGTTGCGCCAGGTGTTCGGTGTGTGCGCGTCGTCGCCCGCGCAGATCGTTTCGCTTCAAAAAATCCAAGGGCAACTGCACGACGCCGGCGCGCTTGAAACCATTACGCACTACCTGGAACTGTTGGAGGCGGCCTTTCTGGTCGCTCCCCTTCAGAAACATGCGGAGCGCCCGACACGACGGCGTTCCGCCCCGCCGAAGCTGGTTACGCTGAGCAATGCGCTGTTGGCCGTCGTCGATCCGCGCGGCATCCCCGAGCGCGCAACCGATCCCGCGCGCTTCGGCACCTGGGTTGAAAACGCGTGCCTGGCGCATGCCTGGAACGCCGGGCAGAAGGTCAGCTACTGGCGCGAAGAACCGTTGGAGGTCGACGGCGTTCTGGACGGCAGCTGGGGTTCGTGGGTCATCGAAGTGAAAACCGGTCGCGTCGAGGTGTCGGACCTGCGCGGACTGCTGGAGTTCAACCGACGATTTCCGAAGTACAAGCCCCTGTTGGTGGGCGACGTGTCGGATGCGTTCGTCAAGCGCGCGGGTGTAGCGACGACCAGTTGGGCGGAGTTTTTGAGCGGCGGTCCGCCGTGAATGGAACCTGGAGACAAGAAACACGGCCGCCTGGCAAATCCTCGGCCAGATATTCCATCCCAATCGTTGTTGGCCGACAGGACACTGGAGATCTTGAAGCCCAGATCCTACTTCTTCGCTTTTGTCGCGGACTCCCCTTCCAGTTCGCGAATCCGCTTCTCGGCGTCGGCCGCTGACGCACCATGGGGTGCTCGGCGCAGATAGGCACGGAAGAATTGAATGGCCTCGTCCGTGCTTCCCAGCTTCCGGCGACACTGACCCATGTTGTACAGAAGCGCCGGATCTTGCTCCAGCAGGTACGCCTGCTCGAATTCGGAGTACGCCTGAGCCCAACGACCGACGTCGTAGTACGCGGAGCCCTGGCGGGCGTGTGCCTTCGCGGAGGCCATGCGTTCCGCGGAGGCTTCAGGAGGGGAAATAACCGCCGGCCGCCCGCCGTCGCGTGCCGGCACCCTGGGTGAATCGGAGCGCGGACCGGATGTGGCAACCGGCAGTCCACCCGCGCCACCCGCGCCTCCGGCGCCTCCCGCCCCCCCTTCACCGGTCGTGCCGGCGAACGCCGCGACACTGGTCGAATGAACCAGCGCCTCTACCAGCTCTCGCGCCAGCGAGCGTGAGAAGGTCCCGGGCGGCTCTATCTGTTCCTCTGTCGAAAGGCGCGCGATTGTCTGTCCCGTCCCAAGAATCTCCATCGCGGCATTGCCACGCATCAGAACGGCCGCACCATTGACCGTGAAGGTCAGACGAACCTCGGCGTCGTGAGGCATCGTGGAATCGTCAAGGACGTTCAACCCAACCTGAAGCATGTACGTGCGAACCCACGTTGCCAGGTCGACGATCATTGATGGCGGGACCGTCAATTGCGGAGCGGCCGTCACGCTGATCGGTTGCAGGATCACATAGCTAAGACGTCGCGCCGCCTCGAGGGTAGCGGGGGTCTGAGGTTCGGCGGCACGTCCCTGAATGAGGTTGCCGTGACAACCCGAGGCAGCCAGCGGCAACAAACACCAGGATAGGAACGTCCTCCGTCGGGCAGCAGTCGTTCGAATCACGCGTCTATTGTCGACGAGCCCGGTGCAAAAGTCGAAGCCGTGCCCGGGGTTCGTCAAGGATGTCCGGGCGCCCGAACTGAAGATATGGCCGCCCGCGCCGATAGGGATGGGGATGACAACCGTCCTTCGTGCGCGCTCCTTTTGGCATAAATCCGTCGCGGGAGGCGCCGTCGCAATCTCCCTGATCACGTTGGTCGGCTGCGGCGCGGGCAGCCCGGGGGGCACGGAAACCGGCGGCACCGTCGGTACAAACGGTACGGGCGGTCGCGCGGGAGGCCCAGCCGGCATGACTGGTACCGGCTCCGGCGCGGGATCCGGCAGCGGCGGCGCGGGCATCGTCGGTCAGGGTGGCGCCGCGGGGTGGACGATCCCACCGGGCGCCGCCGGAAATTCCGGCCCGCAAGGTGGTGTCGGTGGCGTGCTCGTCGACGGAGGTTCACCACCCTCGCCCGATGCCGCGTGTCCACCCAATCCTCCACCGCCGGGAACGCCCGTATTTCCGGGTTGCATGTACCCGCCCCCGGACGGCGGCGGGACTATGCCCCAGCAGGATGCCGCTCCCTGTCCGCCCAACCCACCGCCTCCCGGACAGCCTGGGATCCCCGGGTGTACCTATCCCGCGCCGGATGGTGGCGCCGGTGGGCAGGCGCCGCCGAATCCAGGCGGTGGCGCCGGGGCCACCGGTATGGGTGGACGCGGCGGGGTTTCTCAGCCGCCGGCCGACGGTGGTCAACCACCGATGGACGCGGCCTGTCCGCCGAATCCGCCGCCCCCTGGCACGCCGCCACCGCCTGGATGTTTCTATCCTCCACCTAACGGTGGCGCGGGCGGTGGTGGGCAGCCGCCCAACGGTGCTGGCGGTGGTCCTGGTGGTCCTGGTGGCGGGGGACAACCTCCCCAGGGAACCGGCGGCACCGCGGTTCCGCTGCGTGAACAACCGGCGTTACCGACTCCCCCCGCTGCCGCGTCGATGCGCCCCGCATCCCTGCAGGCACCAGCGGGATCGCCTTGCGCGATTCCCGACTTAAACAAGATCGCCATCACGCCTTCGACGACATCACCAACGATCTCGGTGACCGGACAGGTCGCCGCCGTGCCTGCGAACGCCTACGTCTACGTTCAAAGTCTGCCCGTCGGTGCCAGCATCGTCGTGCGCGCGGCCGCGGATGGCAGCTTCACGACCCCCATCGAAGGACCCGAGGCGTCCACGATCGTCGTGAACTGCAGCCTGGGCAACGGCACCTGGCAAATGGGCGGCGCGGCGTTATTCCTGACCAGTCCGCCCGCCGTGACCAGCAAGACGTCGATTCCCGTCGGAGTCGCGGGGCCCGGCATTGATCCAACCACCGAGTACTGGGTGGCACGCGGCACAGCCAACGGATGGAGCTTCTTGGCGACCGAGCCGCTCACGTACGAAATGGACTTCACGTACTACAGTTCGCGCGTCATCGCGACGACCAACCTGGCAAGCCTGACGACCGATCAGTCCACGAATCCGCAGGCGGGCTTGATCCGGCTGGCGAACGATATCGGGCAGCCGGTACAGGCGAATTTCATCCCCGTGTTGTTGACCCCCACCGGACTGCCGATTTTCGATCGCGCCGAGGTTTCCAGCGACGCTTGGCGCATCAATTCCCAACTGATGTCGTCATCGGCGGCCGCGGGATCCTTCACCGCGCGCTACCGCATGACGCTGAACCTGCCGGCGACCATGCCGGCCGGCACGTACGTTCCGGCGTTCAACTGGCAGCCCAACGCCGTGTTCGGCACCATGATGGGCGGTGCCCCGCCGCCACAGGGACAACAACGATTCCAGCAAGGCGTCACGTCGCGGAATTTTGGTCCGGCCGTGCGCGTAGGCGATCCGACTGCCGCGCGCGTGCCGTGGGTGTTGCTGGGCAATCAGTTGGACAACGGGAACCGCGGCACCACCGCGCGCGAAGACGTCGGCAAGTTCGAGTTCGCGCACAAGGCCGTCCACAACGCCAGCCGCCTGGTGATCCCGAAGACCAACACACAGGGCCAACCGTTGTCGTACCGGCTGGAGCCCTATCTTCCGACGATCAGCCACCAGATCGGCGGGCCGAACCGTCCCGTGCCGCCGCTGGTGGCGTTCAAATTCCCCGACGGTCAACTGGAGGTGCAGGTCAGGCGCCCCGACGGCACGATCGACAACCTGGGCCAGGCCCCGTTTCGCGCCGGCCGCGCGCAGGGGCCCAACGAGGTTGCGTTTGGTTCGACATCCATCAACGACATCTACGAACTGACCACGTTCGATCCGGGATTCCAATACACGTTCGGCAGCTACGGTCATTACGAGGTGACCATGCGTGGCTGGTCGCGCGACGCGATCGGCAACGTGTACCAGGGCGGCGGTACGTACGATGTCTGGGTGGCCGAAGCGCTGGATCTGGATCTCGGCACATTCGCCGGCACGCCGTTTCAGGTCGGCGACACAATGAGCCCGACAGTGAACGTGAATCCACCCGTGGCCGCCGACGTGTCGCTGACGTTGCGCGTGTTGCCCAATTCCAGCACCGCCAACGCCGTCACCCGCACGCTGACGGGCACCGCGAACGCATTCGGATACTTCCATCCGGGCACCAGCGCCACACGCCTGATCCTGGATACGCCGGGCGAATACATTGTCGACGCGCTGGTTAGCTACACCGACGCGCAGGGGCGGCTGTGGATGGGCGCGCAGCGGGCGGCATCCGTCATCGAAACGCCCAACGTGCCGTTTGTCGCGCACGGAAAACGCGGCATCACCCACAACAGCCTGTCCACCGCGTGGTTTCGCGTCAAGGACATCATCCAGCCCGGCCAGAACGACGAGCAGGGTCTGGGATCGACTGTGTTGATGCCGTATCACAGTGGCGACGTCATCTGGTCCGCCGACGAGTCTGACAGCGGAATCTTTCCGTTCATCACCATTCAGGACGACATGCGCCGAACCGCGCTGACCACGGGCCTGTCCGATTCCCAGGTGACGGCCGGCGAGATCCCGGTCGCGATGCCCGCCATTCGCCCCGACAACATTCAGGCGGTGCAAGCACCCGATCGCATCAAGACCTGGGCCTATTCGTATTTCGCGGCGGCGCGCGGTGGCGTGACCGTGCGCGCGATGGTCGCCTCGGGTGAGGTGCAGCGCGCGTACTGGCAATTTGGCGACCGGTACAACGATCAGCTGGGCAACGGTCCACAAGGCGATCGCGTCGACGACGCGAAACTTCAATACGCAGGCGTTGTGTACCGCGACATCCTGGCCGGCACCAACTACTACGCCATCTATGGTTCCATGGCCGCGATGATTCCGCCGGGCACAACGGTGGGTCAGCGCGTCTTCCCGCCGTTCCAGGGCAACGGCGGTGGACCCAGCGGTGGCGCGTTGATCTCGATTGCCGGCGAAGCTCTGGACATGTTCTTCACGCCGGTGGGCGTGATGCCGGGCAGCGTGCTGTCGGTAGGCGATGTCGCCAGCGTCAGCGGCGTCGTGTGGCCCACGTTGCCTTCCAAGGTGGATGTGGTCGTGACCAAGCCCAGCGGCGCACAGGTAACGACGACCGGACGCGCGAACAAGGTGGGTGCCTACTACAAACCGGGCGACGATTTTGCCGTGACCGAAGCTGGTATTTACACCACCCAGATCGTCGTGACACACGACGGGCGCACGTCGGCCGGGCAGGTGATCGCGCCGTATCCGACGGGCGGGGTGCTGGGAGCAGTCGGCGGCGCGTTTCGGTTCTACGTCGCGTCGCCCGAGTCGACGACGACGCCGCTGACTGTCGCCGCGTCGGCGACGACCTTCGGCGGGAGTCAGGGAGTTACGCTGACGGTCACGCCGCCCGCGGGTGTCACGACCATCGATGCGCGCGTAACGGTCAACATGACAGGCACCGTACTGGACGATCACGTGCTGCCGTTTTCGGGCGGCGCCTTTACGTTTACATACGCGACGGCCAACTATGCCGCCGGGTTCAAGAACCTGGATCCCGACGGATCCGACACCATCGACGTGACCTTCTACGTACGGGCGATCGCGACCGGCGGCAGCACCGTCCATCTGGCCAAACGGGTGTTGCTGGTGGCGGGCAGGGTGTGGATGGTCCAGTGAAACGCGCGCCGCTGTTGCTGGCGGCGCTGGTCCCGATCGTGATCGGCGCGGGCTGTGGCGGTGCCGGGATCCGTCGCGATCTTGACGGCGGGTGGGGCACTGACGTTGACGTGGTTGAAGCGTCGAGGTTGGATGCCGGGCACAGCGGTGGCGGTGGTGGTGGTGGTGGTGGTGGTGGCGGTGGTGGTGGTGGTGGTGGTGGTGGTGGTGGTGGTGGTGGTGGTGGTGGTGGTGGTGGTGGTGGTGGTGGTGGTGGTGGTGGTGGTGGTGGTG
>JANOJB010000209.1:0-4077 GCA_031407985.1 Pseudomonadota bacterium
CCCGTCGACAAACGGCACCAGCAGAGCGCCGGTACCGAACGAGGCCGCTTCCCGCGTTCGGGCTCCGCGCGAGCGCTCGTCGAGCAGTGTGGTGACCAGATCAAAAACACTCCCCCTTTGCGCCAGTTCGATCGGGGAGGCGATTCGGGAGGCGATCCGGGAGGACGAATCGCGACCCGGTTCGGCTGAACAACCGAGGATTCCGAACAAGATGACCAGCAAGGGGAGGATGCCGATCGCCGGGCCTACGGAAACAGTCTGCATGGTCGCGTGGACGCGCACGTCGCACAAGATACCTCGCCCCCTGCGCCCGACCACCGGTTCGCACCCCGTGGACCGTTGGCCTCGCGGTCCGCGCCCAGGGTATTATCCCGCCTGCGCAGAATCTCGTCCTTATCACCGGGAGCAACCCAATGGCGTTCAACCAGTACAACTTCCCCACGCGGATCCAGTACGGCGCGGGAGCGATCGGGCTTTTACCGGGGGCTTTGAACGAAGCCGGCCGCGCGCGCCCGCTGATCGTGACCGACAAGGGACTGGCACCGCTGCGGCCCATCACCGGCGCCAAGAAGATCCTGGATGACGCCGGCCTGGCGGCCGCTGTGTTCGCGGGGGTTTGGGGCAATCCCGTCAAGTCCCAGGTGACCGCGGGAGTGGACGCCTTTCGCGCCCACAACGCGGACGCCATCATCGCCATCGGGGGAGGCGCGGCGATCGATGTCGCCAAGGCCATCGCGCTGATGATTCATCATCCGGGCGATCTGTTCGACTACGAGGACGAGAAGCCCGGCGCGCGGCCGATCGACCAGGAAATCCCTACGTACATGGCTGTCCCGACGACCGCGGGAACCGGCAGCGAGGTCGGCCGCAGCACGGTCATTTCCGACGACGAGACGCACGTCAAGAAGATCATCTTCTCGCCGCGTCTGTTGGCCGTGCGGGTGTTCGTCGATCCCGAACTGACGTTGGGCCTGCCCGCGGGTGCAACCGCCGCCACCGGCATGGACGCGTTGACCCACCTGGTGGAATCGTACCTGGCCAAGGGCTTTCACCCGATCTGCGACGGAATCGCGCTGGAAGGTCTGCGGCTGGTGGCACGCAACCTGGGAACATGTGTGGACTTCGCGCGCCGGATCGAAAAGGGCGAACGCGAGCTGGCCGCCCATTCCGATCACCTGCACGCGCGGGGCATGATGCTGAACGCGGCGCTGATGGGCGGCGTGGCTTTTCAAAAAGGACTGGGCGTCACCCATTCAATGGCGCATGCGCTATCGACGGTGGCCGACCTGCATCACGGCCTGGCCAACGGGATCTGTATCCCCTACGCCATGGCCTTCAACAAGGCCGCCGTGCCCGGACGCCTTGCCGATCTGGGCGCGGCGGTCGGGATCGCGGCCGATGCCGAGACATTCCTGAAATGGCTGGTCGACATCAAGACCCAGCTTGGCATCCCACGCACGCTGGGTGACGCTGGCGTCGATCGCAAACACATGGATCGGCTGGTCGACATCGCGGTTCACGACGTCTGCCACGCCAACAATCCCCGCCCCGTGACCGAGCCCGATTTCCGCCGCCTGTTCGACCGCGCGTTCGTGGGCGAGCTGGAATAGCCGCACGCCCGACAAGAGGTGCCGTGGCGTGACCGCAATTGGCTGAAGCTGTCGAGATCGAGCCCGCGGCAACACGGCCGGGAGCACCGTCGATCCGGACACAGTGCCCGAGATCAGCACGCGCGTCGTGTCGGGCTACGCCCACGATGTCCGCGCGGATCGCGGCATCACGCTTGCGAATATCCACCTGCTCGCGAAACCGTTCGATGTCGATGACCTGACGTGCAAGGTTCGCGACGTCCTTGACGCCACCCGGGGCTCCACTGGGGCAACTGCTTCGCGACCCAGCCGATGACCGCAGGTGACATGGCGACCCCGTGCTATCGTAACCACGTGTTGGACACCGCACACTTGGCGCCCGAACGACCACGACCGCTCCGCCGCACCGAATACGAGCACTTGGTCGAGGCGGGCGCCTTCACCGACGAGCGCATCGAGCTGCTCGAAGGGGTGCTGGTTTCGATGAGCCCGCAAGGCACGGAGCACGCTGATGTCGTGACCCGGTTGACTATGCTCTTCGTTCGCCTGGTGGGTGATCGGGCCTTGGTCCGCGTGCAATGTCCGTTCGCCGCCTCCGATGATTCAGAGCCGGAACCGGACCTGGCGCTGGTTCCGCACGGCAACTACCGGGGCGCACATCCGACGCGGGCGCTCCTGATCGTGGAGGTGGCCGAGTCGAGTTTGCGCAAGGATTCCAGCATCAAGGCGGACCTCTATGCGCGCTCGTGCGTTGACGCGTACTGGATCGTCGATCTGAACGCGAGAACCGTCCTTGTCCACACGGCCTCCGACGGCACGACGTACCGCCAGAGGTTCACCGCGTCTCCGGCCGACTCCTTGAGTCTCGAGACATTGGGTGGCGGGGCGCTGGCCGTCCTCGAGTTCCTCGCACCGGTCTGAACAGCGCCGCCGGCGAGTAGAAGTCCGTGCTCCGCGCCGCCGGCCTGCCCGCCGCATCCTGCTCCGCCGTTGGATACCCCCGACAGCACGAAGGCCCGGAAGACGGCCTGCGCGTTGTTGCCCTGGGCGACTACTTCGCGCGACTGCGATCGGTGCCGCACTCAAGTCTGGAAAGCGGAGGCCGGCCCAAGCCGCGAAATGCGGAGCAATCGGAAGTGTTCAGGGGGCGAAGGGCTTGGCGAACGCGCCGTTCTCGATAAAGGTCCGATCGGTCAGCGACTCGAGGAAGGCCACCACGTCGGCCAGATCTTGCTCGCTGAGCTGGAAGCCGGCGACCAGTCCGGACTTCAGTGGGCTCAACCGGTGTCTAGGCGGAATAAGCGACCAGGCCCCTCTCGTCGAGTAAGTTCGGTCTGCTCGAACCGCCCCGCGTCACCCCCCAAAAAACGCCGATATGAATATTCTGTCTACTTCCGCCGGGCCGCCGCGCAGGAGATGCTGACCCCGCCTCCCGTGGTTCCGGGCCGGGCGGATCAGAACGAGGTGACAGCCGCGGCTCCCGCCGTCTCGGCGGTGACCGACGATCAGGACACCGCTCCCAACGGCGTTCCGGTCGCTCCTCGGGCGCCGAACCAGGAGCGTCGTCGCGCGGTGCCTTCGGTGTCAGTCGCTCCGATCGCGGCGCCTCCGATCGCGGCGCCTCCGGTCGCGGCGCCTCCGGTCGCGTTCGCGCCCGTCGCAGCGCCTCCGGTCGCGCTGGCTCAGGTCGCGGTCACCGAGTCGCAGCGGTCCTTCGCGCCCCTCGCGATGGCGCCGTCGTCATCTGGCGCGATCGCAAGCGCGCCACCTCCCGCGGCGTTCATCGCGCCGGCCGCCGACGTGCCCGTTCCGGTTCTCACCAGAAGCTTCTCCATTCTGAAACTCCTGGGGAGAAAATGGGTCTTGAAAGCATTGCACCCCGGACAGCGGGTGGGCGCCTCGTCTTGAACGTGCTGACGAGCGTCGGCCAATGGGAACGAGAGGCCACGGGCGAGAGAACCCGCGAGGTCTTGCAACACCTTCGGCGCCAGGGTGTCCGACTGGGTGGCGCCGCCATCGGCTGGACGCGGACCACCGACATCGATGAGGATGGGCGTCAGATCGTCACCGTCGTCGATGCCGAGGTCCAGACCGTGGAGCGAATGTATCGCCTCGCCGTGGCCCGTCCTGACGGCGAGGCGATACGGTCCAGCGGCATGCGGGCTTGAGCTACCGCACACCGGGCAATGCCCCTCCGGTTCGATTGGGAGATCAATCCCGACGGCGAGCACACGCGCGGAGGACGGAACGGCGGGCCAGGTCCTCAGGAGCTGATGGCGGAGAGGTCGGCGTGGTGCCAAACGTCGGAGACCCACAGTTCATGGATGTGACCGTCCACGCCGCAATACACGACCCGCGGAGTACCCGCCCCAACGTAGCCCATCGGGTCGCCAGCGGCAGCCGGTGCTCCGGTCCCGGCGGAGAGGTCGGCGTGGTGCCAAACGTCGGAGACCCACAGTTCATGGATGTGACCGTCCACGCCGCAATA
>JANOJB010000224.1:0-10905 GCA_031407985.1 Pseudomonadota bacterium
TGGCCACGACCGCCACGCGCCCGTTCGCCGTGCAGGGCAACCTGGATCCGGCCGTCTTGTTGGGACCGATCGCTGAAATCGAACGACGCGCCGCCGACGTGGTGGCGCGCGGCGGCCGTCGCGGACACATATTCAACCTGGACCACGGCATCACGCCCGAAACGCCGATCGAAAGCGTCGAGGCGCTGGTGCGCACGGTCCAACAGAGCTGAGGCGGCGTCCACGCCAGTACTGACGATATGCGCATCGTTGTCATCGGCGGCGGAATCTCGGGCTTGACGGCGTGGTACCTGGCGCGCGCGGCCGGGCACAATGCTATCTGCGTCGATCCCGCGGCCGAGCCCGGGGGCCTGATCCGCAGCGAACGGCACGACGGCTTCCTGTGTGAGGCAGGCCCGCAGGCTGTCCTGGACGGCGCGCCCGACACGGCGGCGTTGCTGACGGCGCTGAACCTGGATGCGCGTCTGCTGCGGGCGGCGCCCGAGGCGCGACGGCGTTTTATCTACGCGCGCGGCCGACTTCACCCGCTGCCGACGGGCCCGGGCGCTTTGCTGGGTTCGGGCCTGCTGTCACCGCTCGGCAAGCTGCGCCTGTTGTGCGAGCCGTTGATTGGCAAAAGCCGCGCGGCTGCCGATGACGATTCCGAAACGGTATTTGCGTTCGGTGCGCGACGTCTGGGGCGGCAGGCCGCGCGCACGCTGCTGGGCACGGCGGTGATCGGAATCTACGCCGCCGACGCCGCCGACCTCTCGCTGGCCGCGGCGTTTCCGAAATTGGCCGCGATGGAACGCGAACACGGCGGGCTGTTCCGCGGCGTTCTAGCGGGACGAAAAAGCGGCAAGCGCGCGGGCGAGCCGCTGTCGTTTCCCGATGGCCTCGGCGAGCTTCCGGCGGCGCTGGGCCGGGCGTTGGGCGTGGGACGCGTGCGGGGCCGGGCGGTCGCGCTGGAGCCTCGCCCCTTCGGCGGCTGGCGCGTGATCATCGAAGACGGATCGCCGGGCGAGTTGGATGCTGATGCCGTGGTTTTGGCGGCGGACGCCGAGACGACGGCTGATTTGATCTTCCCCGTTGTCCCCGAGGTGGGCGCGGCGCTGGCAGGCCTTCCCATGGCGCCGGTCGCGGTGTGTTGCCTGGGATTCCGCGACGCCACGCCGGACAGCATGGGCATGGATCTGGGCGCGTACGGATTTCTGGTCGCGCGCGGCCAGCAACCGTTGCTTCTCGGCTGCCAGTACGAATCGTCGACCTTCTCGGGGCGTGCGCCCGCAGGGGGGGTGTTGCTGCGCGCGATCCTGGGCGGCGCGGGTCCCGGGTTCGAACCCGACATCGTCGACAAATCCGACGACCAGATCGCCGCCCGCGCGGTGGCTGACTTGCGCGTCGTCGCGGGTCTGAAACGCGATCCCGACCTGGTGCGCGTGTATCGCTACCCCGCCGGCATTCCGATCTACGCCCCCGGTCACACCGCGCGCGTCGCTGCCATCGACGCCGCGCTGACGCAACACCCGGGCCTGTTCATTCTGGGTCACGCGTTGCGCGGCGTGGGCGTCAACGAAGGCATCCGCGCCGCCACCGCGCTGGTGCGGGAACAACTGCCCGCCGGACGGACGTTTCCCTGGACGGCTTGATCCGGGCACCTGCGAATCCACCGTGTTAGTTTGCGAATCGCATGCAGGACGCGCGTCTGGTCGATCTCGAAACCCGCTACACGCACCTGGAACGTCAGGTCGCCGAACTGAGCCAGGTTGTCTTCGACCAGCAGAAGACCATCGATGCGTTGCGGAAGAAGCTGTTGGACGTGAACGCGCGCGTCGGTGAACTCGGCGATCCGACGCCGAACGACCAGCCGCCGCACTACTGAAGAGAGGTTTCGACCCCAATGACAATCAACCCCACCAGCGTCCGCCAGATCACCGTCCAGGAACTGAAGTCCATGCTGGACGCCGGCGCGCCGCTGGAACTCTGGGATGTGCGAACCGACGGCGAACGACGTATAGCCAAGATAGAAGGCGCCCGGCACCTGGACCAGCAAGGGGAGGCGTATCTGGATGATCTCGACCGCGACACCTTGCTGGTGTTCCATTGCCACCACGGGTTTCGCAGTCAGACCGCTGCCTTGCACTTTCTCTCGAAGGGATTCAAGAACCTCTGCAACGTCGTGGGCGGCATCGAGGCCTGGTCCACCCTGGTCGACCCCACTGTCCGTCGATACTGACCGGCGCCGTAGGGTTGGCGACGCCGAATGAGCACGGAGCGCACCCGATGACCTTGCGCTTTTGTGGTTATTTTCCGAAGAGGGCAACGCCCCGACCCGAGGGTTACGACCTGCCCGGCGTTGTGGAGATCGCATCGATCAGCGATTGCATCGCCCGACGCGGCTTGCGTAGCGGAGGTCAAGCGCTGAACCGCGTGTCCTTCCAGGAGGCGCGGGATCAGACCAACGCCGCGAGGAATTTGGCGGCCGGCAGGCACCGGATACCGTCCTTCACGTAATCCGCGGTTCCGTTGAGGACCACCTGATAGGCGTACGGAATCCGCAGGCGTTCACGAAAGTACGGAAGGGCAGGCGCCAGGTTTTCGTCGCCGACTTTTGCCTCGACAGCGAACCACGGTTTTCCATTCCACGTGACCAGGAAATCGACCTCGCGCCCGGTCGTGTCGCGCAGGTAGTGCAGGTCGACGCGGTACCCGTCGCGATCCTGCATGTAGTGGCAAAGCTTCAGCAGGTGCAGAGCGACCACGTTTTCGAAACGCGCGCCCGCGTCGTCGACGAGACTGGTATCCCAAAGGTAGACCTTGGGCATCTTCTTCAAGCCGCGCAGCGCACGGAGAGCGAACGGTCGAATCAGGAACAGGTGGTACAGACGGTCGAGTAAATCGATCCAGCGACTGACGGCCGTATGGCTGACCTCGAGATCCTCTCGAAGGGAATTGAGCGACAGGGGTGAGCCGACCCGCCCCGGCACGAGATCGGCGAGCATTTCTAGTGAGCCCAGATCGTGAATGGTCGCGACGTCTCGCACGTCCTCACGGAAGAACCGATCGACGCGCTCCCGTTGCCACCTCCGCAAGGTTCTCGCCGATGCGGCGAACAGCGGTTCCGGAAAGCCGCCATAGGCCAGCAGCGCGTCCAATGACGCGCGCTTCGCCGTGCCGGCGGCAATGGCAATCTCACGACCTGGCGCAAGCACCTTCACCGCGGCGCCGTTCTCCATCTCGGCGGTTGTGAACGGATGCAGACGCCAGTGGTGATAGCGGCCCTGCAGGGAGTCGCCACCGCGACGGTACACGTCAAGGCGCGCGCTGCCGGTCACCAGAAACTGGTGGAGATTACGGTGCGCGTCGTACTCGCCTTTCAGCCATCGCTTCCAATCACGCCACTTGTGCAACTCGTCCAGAACGACCAGCGTCGGATCAGCCGGCCAACGGGCTTCCCGGATCGCCAGTCGGTCTGTGCGTCGATCCCACGACAGGTAAAGGCCGGTCGCCGACTTGTCCATGATCCGACGCGCCAGTGTGGTCTTTCCCACCTGACGTGGCCCCGCTAGAAAGACCATCTTCTTGCCCAGATCCCCGGCGATCGGGTCTTCGATCGAGCGAGTTCGCGAAGTGTCTTTATTACTCAAGAAAGGAAATAATACATGATGTTATTTGTGCGCAGCAGAAAAAAAACACGCCGGCTTGAGGGGGTAGGTCAATCTCCTGAACGTGAAGCCGTTTTCCGTCTATTGCGCCGGATGTACTGAAGTACCGAGCGCTCCGGCGCGAGGAGAGGTTCTGGTCAGGTATCCTGAAACTCCCGGAGAATTCCCTTGAGGAGAGGTTTGGCCTCCGCCAGATACGGGACTTTATCCCGACGGTTACCCTGGTGGGTGGGGCGTCTGATATCTCCATGAAGGAAGATAGACATGAGCAATCCTGCCGCACCATCGACGCCCTCCGACACCAGGTCACCACGTCGCTACCATGGCACCCGAGCGGACCTGAAGCCTGGGGACCTGATTCAACCCGGCTATTCCTCCAACTTCACCGACCGGAGATCGCCCTGGGTCTACTTCAGCGAGACCCTGCACGCGGCTACCGCGCTAAGGCGCGGGTCGGGGACCGTCGTGCGTGTAGTGGAAGTAGTCGAAGTCGGCGAAGCCGCCCGCCGTTGCCGTGCTGAGGTTGTAGGTGAAAAGGCCAAACTTGATGCCTTCGAACCACGTGCGCCCCACGGTTTGGCTGCCCCCAAGCGACGTGAAGGTGACGCCATCCAGGGAGTATGAAAACGAGATGGCGGATGCGGTACTGATGCTGGCCTTGAGGTAAACGATCTTTGCCGTCAGCGTCGGTCCCGCTGCGTAAGTCCCGCCGATGTTGGTCCGTACCGCGGCCTGTCCCCCCGTCAGCGTGACGCCGATCCAGCCGTAGGTTTGACCGAACAAGGTGATCCCGGCGCGCTGACCATCCACCATTCCCGTCGTGTCCAGCTTGGTGACGGCCGACGCGACCCGACCCATCGCCAGTTGGACCAACGTGTTGTACGCGAACACGATGCTGTCCTCGACAAAACGCACGGCGCCTCCGTCAGCGCCGTTGACGCCGCTTTGCGCGGCCAAGGGACGCGCGGACAAGCGCAACCAACCGGGGCGCGTCGACAAAGACCACTTCGTGTTGTCGGGGTTGTGGTTCCACAGCCACGCCACACCCAGGGCCGCTCCGTCGAACTCATCCGAACTCTGGGGGACCGAGATCGGGAAGGTCGCGCCCACGTTCGGCTTCCTCGGTTGGGCCACCGGCTCTCCGATGCCGTTGCCGTCCAAATCAACGCCCGCCTTCGGCCAATCGTCGGTCCCCCACAACGCGGGTTGCAGGTGGCCCACGCGGCCCCAGCCGGCGTTTTGTTGAAAGTGATAGAACCAGGATTGTCCGCTGGGCAGATCGATCCAGGAACCCTGATGTGGGCCGTTCGTGCTGGTGCTACCCCGTTCCAAAATGGTTTTCTTTTCGTACGGCCCCAGGATGTTCCTTGAACGCAGCACCACCTGGTACCCGTTGTCGATGCCGCCCTCGGGCGCGAAGATGTAGTAGTAGCCGTTCCGCTTGTGCATCTTCGGACCTTCTAACGTCGGTCCCGTCGCCACCGTCGTTGTCGTCCCCAACAGGCGTTTTCCGTCCCAGCTCATTTGCTGAACGATGATGGGCCCCGCGCCCAGTTGGCTTCTGACCAGGTAGGCCTTTCGTCCCGTCGGACCATCACCACCGACGTTGTCGACGTCGTCCCAATAGGGACAGGGATCTTCCCAGTTGGCGACCGGCATAACCACGGTCCAAGGATCCCAAGGTCCGGCCGCATCCACCGCGGTCGTCATGATCAGCCCCTCGACGGGCGTCGTACCGAAGACCCAGAAGCGCCCTTCGTGGAACCGAATCGCGGGGGCCCACGTTCCGTGTTGATAGGCCTGGCCCGGATTGTCGTAACGCGGATTCAGGTCCAGTCGCCGATAAATGCGCGTCAACAAGGTCCAGTTGACCATGTCCTTCGAACGCAGGACGGGCATGCCCATGAAATGGTGGGAAGCCGCGATCATGAAAAATTCGCCGTTCGCCGTGATGACGTCCAGGTTGTTGTAGTCCGCCCACATCACCGGATTTTTGAAGGAGCCGTCGCCTTGATCGCCCCAGGCGCCGGGAACCAAGACCGTTCCGCCCGCTGCGCCACCGGTGGAACTCCGACCGCCCGTCCCGCCGCCGACGGAACCACCGGGCCCCGAGGACATTCCCGCCGCACCTCCGCGCCCACCCGACCCGTTGACGCCTGCTTGCCCTCCACTCCCAGGACGACCACCGGGATCGCCGGATCCGGCTCCGCCGTTGCTCCCCGCCGCCCCCGCGCCACCCGTGCTGCTCGTCAATCCCCCGCCACCTCCGGTGGACATTCCAACGCCTCCGCTACCGATGCTTGTGCCCCCCACTCCGCTTCCACCTCCACCTCCGGGCATCCCCCCCGATGAATTCGCCCTGCCCCTCCCCCCCGTGCCCAACGCAGGGGCTCCGGGGTTGGATTGGCCGCAAGAAAGCAACCATCCCGACATCACGCACAGCAGGTACGCCAAACGCGCATTCGATCGTCCCTCGGTTTTTGCAGCGAGCACGAAATCAATACTAGCCCGGGAATGAACGCACCCTGGCGTGAATGTTTGGAACAGCCATTCCATCGAATGGTTCTTTGGTCTGCTGCGTTCGCATCTTGACGCGCCATAGCTAGAGCATCATGATGCCATTGTGCGCACGACCCTGACGCTGGATCCCGATGTCGAGCGTCTCCTCGCTGATGAGGTTCACCGGGTCCGCCGTCCCTTCAAACAGGTCGTGAACGATGCCATCCGGCGCGGCATGTCGCCCCGGTTGGCCGACGCCCCATCCCGGCCCTACCGGACCGTCGCGCACAAGGCCAAGCTGAAGGCCGGGATCGATCCCGGCTCCCTCAACCGGCTGGCGGACGAACTGGAAGACGATGCGGTGATCGCGAAGGCTGGCAAGTCCCAGACCAAGCCCCGCACCAAGCGGCCCCGCACCAAGACCCGTCGCCGATGATCCTGCCCGACGTCAACCTGCTGCTGTACGCCAGCATCAGCGCCTTTTCCCAACACGCCCGCGCCAAGAAGTGGTGGGACACCTTGCTCGGCGGACGCGCCGAGATCGCCATCACCGGCCCCACGCTGTTTGGTTTCGTGCGTTTGGCGACGAACCGCAGGGTATTCGATCCCCCCATGGATGTTGTTGACGCCCTTGACCGGGTCGAGTCTTGGCTATCGCGCCCTCAGGTGCGATTCCTTCCGCCCGGGCCCCGGCATCTTGAGATCGCCGTGAACCTGCTGCGCTACCTCGGCACCGCCGGCAACTTAACCACCGACGTGCAGCTGGCCGCGCTGGCCATCGAGTATCAGGCCGAACTGCATTCGAACGATTCCGACTTCGGCCGCTTCCCTCGGCTGCGTTGGTTCAACCCACTCGAATAGTCGTCGCGTTCGAAATGTCGCGGCAGCTGCTCTATGCTCGACCTGTGTCGTCGATGAATCGTCTTCTACACGCCTCGCTTTTGCTGGCCTTGGCGTGCTGCGCGTCCTGTCGTGGCCGCGATCGGATGGCGGCGCCCATGGACGCTGGGCACATCGATGACACAAGCATGCCGGTGCCGGAGGCAGGCGGTGTCCCACAGAGGAATGGGGTCATCTATGAAGGTGTGTTGTGGACGCCATCAAACAGCACTTCCCCGGTGACGGTGGGTACGTGCACCATTCGGCCGTCACTCGTCGGATGCGAGATGTTCCCCCATCCCCGGGTGGGCGCCATCGCAATCGACGGCCAACGGATCGTGGTACTGATGGCGCGCGGTCTGCCCACCGAGATCCCTGATTGGGATCTCCTGGTCAGTGACGATCTAGGTGCCACCGTCCGGCGCTTCTCGCTTGCGGGAGTCACCGGCAACGCGCGCGAAGCAGGCCTGTATCTATTTCGCGGTCGCATATTCCTCCTGTCGCCGCAAACTGATCCGATCTTTTTCACAGTGGGGGGTGCGCGCATATTCGAAGTAGACCCTAATGACGGTGCCATTTTTGCGCGCGGCGGAGACTCTGCCATGAGCAGCGTGTTCGCCGTAGCGGGCTCCGAAGGCGTGCTAACCACGGTGGACTTTGTGCGCGACAGGCCACCCCAAGTCATCGGCATCACGCGGTTCGCTCCGGCCACCAATTCAGTGACCGCAAGCCAGATCACCTGCGACGTTCCCGGTTGTGATTCTGTCAGCTTCGCCAGGCCGTTTCTCTCCGCCGATGCCGAAACGTTCACCCTGGTGAGGTCACCGGTTGTCAATGGTGCCCCTGACCCGAATGGATGCCTTCTGACCGTGGGTGTTTCAGCACGCTCGCTGGCTTCGGAATGTATTCCCGGGCTGTCCACCGACATCACGCCCATCAGCTCATTCGGAGGAACGCCGTACGATTTCGGATTCACCGCTGTCGACGCAGGTCAGCCATTTTCGATCGTGGCGCTTGACCGTCTGTGGATTCCGTCGGGGACTCCCCTTGCTCTGGGCACGGATCAAGCGCATTGGATGGGGGGTGGCTTCTTCACGTTCAGCCCCAGCGCCTTCGCAACAGAGGGTGACGCGTTGGTTCTTCGTCTGACGGCGGGGGGACAACTTCAGACCGTTGGGTTACCCCACGATGGATGCTGGAACGTGACTCCGTTCCGGTATCCCGGAGGCTGCACCACCAAAGTCGTGGCGATTCGCCCCACGGACGGAGGGGAAATCATCGTCATCACCCAGCGCGATGAATTTCAAGAGCCGGCGCGTTCACGTCAACTTTTCGAATTGTTCCTGGTCAAGCCAACCTTCGAGTTTTTCCAACCTTAGGCGTCTACGCGATCAGGCGAGCCGTCGCACGAGGCGCTGGAGACCGCCCCCGCCGGGGTGCATAGTACCGGCGCGCCAATGTCACCTCCGACACCGACGACGTTCGCCACCTGGTTCGCCGCCCGAAACCCGGGAATCCCCCTACCCTCGGCCACGGCGGTGCTGCGTCTGGCGGAATCCGGCGCGACCGTTCCGTTTATTGCCCGTTACCGGAAGGAAGAAACCGGCAACCTGGACGAGGTGCAGATCCGCGCCGCAATCGAAGGCAAGGAACTGTGGGACGAGATCGTCGCGCGGCAGGCCTTCATCGTCGAGGAGATCGAACGTCAAGCGAAGATGACCCCTGCGTTGAAGGATCAGATCCTGTCGACGTTCGATCTGACCGCCCTTGAGGATCTGTATCTGCCGTACAAGCAGAAGCGCAAAACCAAGGCGGAGATCGCGCGCGCGGCGGGCCTGGAACCGCTGGCGACCTGGTTGTGGGATTGTGGGCACGGCGTAACCACGCCTGTCGCCGGCGAGTCACCCGAGATCCGCGCGCAGGCTTTCTGCGGCGGCGAAACCGGCGTGGCCGACGTCGCGGCGGCGCTGGACGGCGCAAGCGACATTCTGATCGAACGCCTGGCCGAGGACGCGACCCTGCGGCAACTGGTGCGCGGCGCCTATTTCGAAAAGGGCTTCGTTCGAACCCGCAAGGGCAAGGCCGAGAAGGCCAAACCCAACAGCCGGTTTGAAAACTATTTCACGTATCAAGAGCCCATCACCGAGCTGACGAAACCCCAGAACTCGCACCGCTACCTGGCGATGCGGCGCGGTTGGATGGAGGAGGAACTGGTCCTGTCGCTGGGCGGCCCGCTGCCTCCCGACGACGACGATCCCGAACAGGTCGCGACCGCCGGCGCGAGGCGGCCCGTCACACCCGTCGATCCGCTGCTGGAATCCCTTCAGACGCGTTTCGAGGCGGCCGCCTGCACGCGCCCCGATTTTCCCGGCGCCCCGCTGCTCCGCCGCGGCGCCAAGCTGGCCCTGCGCGCACACGTCGTGCCGGCCATCGACAACGAGGTCCACAAGGCGCTGCGCGCCGTCGCCGATGAAGCGGCTATCGCCGTGTTCGCCGAAAACGTCCGCAAGCTGTTGCTATCCGCGCCGTTCGGACCGAAAGCCGTCCTGGGCATCGATCCGGGCATTCGCACCGGGTGCAAACTGGCCGTGATAGACGGCTCGGGCAAATACGTCGGCAGCGGCGTCTTGCACCTGGAGTCACCGTCGGGCAAAGCCAACGCCGCTCCCGTGCTGGCCGATCTGGTCGTCAAGGGCGGCATTCGGGCGATCGCCGTCGGCAACGGTACCGCCGGCCGCGAAACCGAAACCTTCGTCCGCGAGGCGCTGAAGGTCGCGAATCTGGACGTACCCGTCGCGATGGTCAGCGAATCGGGCGCCAGCGTGTACAGCGCCAGCGATGTCGCCCGCGAGGAGTTCCCCGATCTGGACGTCACGATCCGCGGCGCGATTTCGATCGCGCGCCGCCTTCAGGATCCCCTGGCCGAGCTGGTGAAGGTGGATCCCAAGAGCATCGGCGTCGGGCAGTACCAGCACGATGTTTCGCCGCACGCGCTGAAGAAAAGTCTGGATGGTGTCGTCGACTCTTGCGTGAACCAGGTGGGCGTCAACCTGAACACGGCGTCGTACCATCTGCTGAGCCATGTCTCGGGTATCGGCCCGGGGTTGGCGCGTTCCATCGTGGACCGCCGCGCGAAAAACGGCTTATTTCGCTCGCGGACCGAACTACTGGAGGTACCGCGCTTTTCGCAGAAGGTCTTCGAACAGGCCGCCGGCTTCCTGCGCATCTCCGAGGGCGACAATCCGCTCGACAACACGGGCGTGCATCCCGAACGATACGGGGTGCTGCAGCGATTCGCCGGGCGTTTGGATATTCCCGTAGCCGGTCTGCTGGGCGCGGGCGTGAAGCTGGTGAAGGAGGCGCGCGAGCTGAAGGACGAAATCGGCGCGTTCACGTTCGACGACATCGTGCGCGAGCTGGAAAAACCGGGGCGCGACCCGCGCGCGGGCTTCGTCACCTTCGCGTATCGGCCCGATGTTCACACATTGCAAGACCTGCGGCCCGGGATGATCTGCCCCGGCATCGTCACCAACGTCACCAACTTCGGCGCGTTCGTCGACATCGGCGTGCACCAGGACGGCCTGGTTCACATCTCGCAGTTGGCCGATACGTTCGTGAAGGATCCGCGTCAGGTCGTGAACGCCGGCGATCGAGTGGCGGTGCGCGTGTTGGAGATCAACCTGGACAAGAAACAGATCGCGCTGACCATGAAGGCCGAACGTGGCACCCACGACGCTGCTGGACGCGCTCCCCAGTCCGGTTCGAAGCCAGGACCGCGCGCGCCGGGACCTTCAGCCCAAAGGGATCGCCCCGCCGGTAACGACCGTCCCCAGGGCGGCGACCGGCGCCCCGGCGTCGCCCCCGAACGCCAACCCTCCAAGCC